>JBDRTY010000002.1:300000-549547 GCA_039801085.1 candidate division WOR-3 bacterium
GAGGTTCCTATGCTACTGTTTGTTCCACGGAGCTAAGTGGTGATATGCGGTCGGGTAATGACCGTACGACTGGCAGTTTCAGTATCAACATTCATGATCTGGCGGTTCAAGGAATTAACAGTCCGGGTGCCCAAGTTGATTCCGGGGCGCTGGTGCCGGTGCGGGTGGTGGTTGCCAATCTGGGGTCAGTTCAGGAGAATGTCAAGGTGTATGTGCGTATCGGCAGTTACTACCGGGATTCGGCACAGGTGGTAATCAGCAGCGGTGCGGTGGAGCAAGTAGATCTCCCATCCTGGCGGGTGAATGTTCCCCGCGGTCCGGTGACAGTATTCTGTTCAACTTATGTCTACAACGACATTAATCGGGCAAACGATACGTTAAGTCTTAGGACGACGGTGGTGGTGCATGATGTTGGTACGGTTGCGATTGTGACCCCTGCCGGGACGGTCGACTCCGGCAGTGTTATTCTCCCCCGTGCCCGGATCAGAAACTACAGCTCTGTGCCCGAGAACTTCAGCTGCCGGTTTACCATCAGCGACGGCTATATCGCCCAGATTCTGGTCAGCCTGCCGGCGGGCGCCGATACCATCATCGCCTTCCCGAACTGGCAGGCAAATACCCCGGGCAGTTTTGTTACCCGCTGTTCCACGATGCTGGCTTCGGATCAGAAACCGGATAACAATGCGGTCAGCGGTACTGTTCAGGTGGCAGGGACCGATGTTGGCGTGGTGGCGATTGTAGCGCCAGCTGGACAGGTGGACCCCGGTCCGGTAACACCGGTTGTCCGAGTGGGGAACTTTTCCACCGCGCCCAAGAGTTTCATGAGTTATCTCCGGCTCACTCGATTCGGAGATACGATTTCCGTATTCTCCGATTCCCTGCTGGTCGTCAACCTGCCCCCAGATTCGAGCCGCGATGTTGCCTTTGGAACCTGGAACGCTACCGGAGGCAGGTATGTAGTGCGCTGTTCGGTCGGGCTCGGAGACCGGAATCCGGGGAACGACACTCTGAGTGCGACCTGTCAGGTGGTGACTCATGATGTGGCAGTTGTTGCGCTTATTCCTCAGGGCGAGATGCGGCCGATGACCGTGGCGCCGATCGTGCGGGTGCGTAACCTGGGCGATGTAAGTGAGAACTGCCTTGTTCAGCTGACGGTCGTGGATACGGTCAGCAGCAATATCGCCTACGCCGATTCTGCGATGGCAGAGGCGCTGGCACCCGGTGAGGTTCGGGAGGTGCGGTTGCCTTCCTGGTCGGCAACAGTTGGTTATTATCGGTTGACCGGACTGGTGGTTCTAAATGGTGATATCAACCCCGCGAATGATACATTTATTGCAAAACTGAAGGTTTCCCCGGGTGCAATCGGCTGGTTGCGCCGGCCTGATGTTCCAGCGGGCAGCGGTCCGGTAAAGGCGGGTGGCGCTCTGGCGGCGATTGAGACCGATTCGATGTTCGTATTTGCGCTTAAGGGCAATAAGACCAGGGAGTTCTATAAATATGATGCCTCAATTGGAGTCTGGCGGACATTACCTCAGATACCTGCCGGTCCGTCTGGCAAGCCGGTGAATAAGGGTGGCGCGCTCTGTTCTGATGGTGAGCGGTATGTTTATGCCACCAAAGGCAACAATACGCTGGAGTTCTGGCGGTTTAATGTCCTGAATAGCACTTGGGAGCAGCTGCCCGATGTCCCGGCCGGTGCCAAGGAGCTCAAGGGTGGAACCGGGCTGGCGTTTGTCAGCAGAGGTGATACCGCTGAGGTCTATCTGTTAAAAGGTTCCAATACGCTCGAGTTCTATGTCTATTCGGTTACTGCCAATCAGTGGTATCCACGGGCGCAGGCACCGATCGGTGGAATGGCCAAGAAATTCAAGTCCGGTTCAGCGCTGTGTGCGCACGGCAATGAAAGGCTGTTTGCAATCAAATCCTCGGTTAATGAGTTCTATGAGTATTCAATCGGAGAAGACCGCTGGATTCAGAGAGCCAGCGTGCCCGACTACTCATCTTCCGGGAAGCGGTCACGCTGCAAGGACGGTTGCGGACTGACGAGCGACGGGGTAAATACGCTTTATGCCCTCACCGGTGGCAATCGGGATTTCTTCTACTGCTATAATGTTGCCAATAACAGCTGGTTTGAGTTGGCACCGATGCCGCCCGGTCCGGCGGGCAAACGGGTGAAAGCAGGAGGCGCAGTTACCTTCATGCACAAACAGGTCTGGGCGCTGCGCGGTAACTCAACGAACGAGTTCTATGTCTATGTTCCGGACACAATGAGTCTGTTCCGCACGCCGCCTAACCGTTCCGGTGTTGCCGGCTCCGGGCTGGTCAGATCCGAGGATGCGGGTATCAGAATTGTACCCAATCCCGCCGATCAGGAGTTGTGGTTTGTCAGTAATCGTCGGCTTCCCGTAATTGTGGAACTGTTTTCCGCAGCTGGTCAGAAAGTTCTGGAAGTGAAGGTGGGAGCGGGGGAGCGCATCCGATTTGATGCGACGAGACTGCCGGCCGGTATTTATCTCGTCCGGTTTACCGAAACGATGAGCGTGCGTACCGGTAAGCTGATTGTTCAGCATTAGTCTGTCATCACGGAAAAATGAAAAACGGTGCCCCCATGATTTTCTGCCGGTTATTCCAGCGGGCCGATTGCGGACTCTACTGCCTTTAGCAGTTCGCCGGAGCGGACCAGTTCGGTGAGCCGGTTGATATCGTACTGCAGTGGCCGGTCCTCTTCTAGTTTGGGCACGGTGCTGCGGATGAGTTCATAGGCAGCCTGAGTGCCCGTGCCCAGTTTGAGCGGTTTGCGAAACTCAACCGCCTGGGCACCGCTGAGCAGTTCAATCGCAATCACGAACCAGGCATTTTCCAGAATCTGGCTTGTCTTGCGTGCCGAGGTAAAGGACATGGAGACGAAGTCCTCCTGATCTGCGGCTGCCGGAATTGAGCCGGTGGCGGCGGGTGCGGAAAGAATCCGGTTTTCGCAGATGAGCATGCCTTGAGTGTACTGGGTCAGCATCAGTCCGGAGAACATTCCGGCACCCTTGGTAAGAAAGGCAGGCAATCCGACTGACAAATTACGGTTCAGGAGCCGGTTTGTGCGCCGTTCGGAGAGGACCGCAATCATCGTTATGCTCGAACCGACCAAATCCAGTGCCAGCGCCAGCGGTGTGCCCTGAAAATTGGCGCCAGTGAGATAAGCTTGGTCATCAGGGAAGAACAGCGGGTTGTCACCAACCCCGTTCAGTTCCGTCTCAAATATCTGCTTTGCCCAGTTCAGTGCATCCCGGGCACCGCCGACTACCTGCGGGGTTGAGCGCAGGGAATAGGCATCTTGGACCTTCTTGCCCGGCTGACGGAGCATTTCCGAGTTTTCGGTCAGGCGCCGGATGTTTTTTGCGGAAGTGATCGCACCGGGATATCCGCGTGCCTTGTGAATCCGTTCATCATAGGCTGTCATATTGGCGTTGAGCACCTCAAGAGTCAGTGCGGCGGCAATTTCCGACGTTTTAAGGAACCGGTCAGTGTCAAACAGCTGCAGTGTACCCCAGCCGGCGGTCATATTGGAACCGTTGATCGTCGCCAGGCCATCCCGGGCTTCAAACTGAATTGGCTCAATACCTGCCGCCCGGAGTGCTTCAGCGCCGCTCAGCCGTTTTCCCTGATAGAACGCTTCGCCCTCGCCCAGCAGCACGAGTGCCATCTGGCTCATCGGTGAAAGGTCACCGCAGGCACCGACCGAGCCCCGGTCAAACACCACCGGTGTTACGCCCTTATTGAGCATTGCTACTAGAGTTTCCACAACCCTGAGCCGGATGCCGGAGTTGCCGTTGGCAAGGACATTAATACGGGAGCAGATGGCAGCCCGCACCACCTCTTCCGGTAGCAGGTCACCACAGCCGGCAGAATGGGAATAAACCAGATAGCGCTGAAACTGCCGGGTCTGTTCCGGTGTAAGAATTACCTCAGACAGTTCCCCGATGCCGGTGGTGATGCCATACATTACAGCACGGGCAGCGATTCTGTCCTCCACAAACTGCCGGCAGCGGGTGATCCGTTCGCGGGCAGCGGGTGTGAGTTCAACCGGCTCACGGTTCCGTGCCACCCGGACCAGGTCTTCAATCTTCAGCGTTTTGCCATCCAGCATTACTGCCATTTATTTTCCTCCCTGTTTTTTGAGCATTTTCTGTACATGACTGCCGGGCCAGAACACGCGCTGACACTGCGGGCAGCGCCGGAAATCGTTATGAATCTGATAGATGTAGAATGGTACTGCCGGTCGTGCCTGATCCCGGCTGATTTTCTTTAACACTTCATTACAGACCGGGCAGCGGGACAGGGCTTGAGATTCGCTACGGGGTTTTTCCTGAGGGATACCCAGTACCTCCCGGACTTCTTCCAGCTGCCGGTCGGTATTTTCGCTTTCCAGAAGCAGAACATCTGGCAGACCTTTGAGTTTCTGATGCCGGGTAAGAAACAGGCGCCGGTCTGCCTTTGCCCGGCGGTAAGCCTGCAACCCCCGGACACTAGGTTCATAGCGGACATCCAGGCCCAGGAGCCGGAGACGCCTGGCAAGCCTGCCCAACATGACGTCACAGAAAAGACGGGGATGGTTATCAGACTTCATTACCGGATAAATTTAATCATCAGGAGATATAAATCAAGGTCAGCAGGCGTGAAGCAGGGAAGGTGGTTGAGGATTGGGAAGCGATAGCACCTTTCCTCTTTTCTTTATTCTGGAAGTAACCCCAGGGTGAACCTCTTAAATCCGGCATTGAGGCGGCGTCAGGTCAGTAACTTCATGTATTTTGTGTGTTGGTTCAAACTGGGTGTTACGGACGATGGTTAAAATGTCAATTTGTTCATCTCCGAAGCATCAAATTATTTATATATACGGCAACTAATAACTAATAATTGTTGACAATTCTAAATTTGTGCATATTCTCTGAACAGTATGAAGGTCAGACTTGCAGGAGTCAATATTGAGCAGGAGCTGATTCAGAGTTTGAGCAAGAACCGGCGGGTGGTACCGACACCGGAGACGATCGCAGCTGCCTATGCCCGGATCAGCCGGAGTTCCAAGCCGGTTGATACCCTGCGCAGTGAGGCACGACGGGAGTTGAAAAAAGCACGCCAGTCAAATCAGACCATTGTGTTTGAGATGGGGCATCACTCCATTGCCGAGCATGCGGTTTTCAACTTTGATCTTGAAGACCTGTCCCGGCTGGCAGTGGAGGCGGTGGAACATCACCGGCTGGTATCGTTTACCGAGCGTTCCCAGCGGTATGTTAAGCTTGAAAATCAGTATGTAGTGCCGGAGGAGATCAGAAATTCCGAGTTGCTGGATGATTACCTGAATCTGATGCGGGTCCAGTTTGATGCCTACGGCAGGTTGCTGGAGCGGTTGAAGGAGTATTTTGCCCAAGCCCGTCCCGAGCTCAAAGAGCAGCCTGAACGGCTGGAGAATATGGCGAAGGAGGACGCCCGGTATATTACACCGCTGGCGACGCAGACTCAGCTGGGAATGACGGTCAACGCCCGCACGCTTGAGTATATGATCCGGCGTCTGGCAGCCAGTGAACTGGCAGAGGTCCGGGGATTGGCACAGGCGCTTTACGAGCAGGCGGAGGCGGTGGCACCGTCCCTGCTCGTCTTTACCGGTCCGACCGAATATGAGAAAAACACCTATCACCGGCTGGAGGAGTTCGCCCAGAGTTTCATGACCCGGCCCTTTCCGCGTCGGCCCAGAAATCTGATTGCGATGTCCGCCTCTGATGTAGTGCTGGTGGATTATACCCAGAATGCGGATAATAAACTGCTGGCGGCGCTTCTGCACTCCACTTCCCGGGCAACCTTTGCTGAGTGCCTCTCCCGTTCAGAAAAACAGACGCTGGCACGTAAGAAGGAAATTTTCAAACTTGCCTGTCAGGATCTGCAGGCGTATGATGCGGTGCTGCGGGAGTTTGAGCATCTGTATGTAACTTTTGAGCTGGTGATTTCAGCTGCCTGTTTTGCCCAGCTGAAGCGGCACCGGCTGACAACGATTACCGTCCAGCCCTATGATCCGGATCTGGGGTGGACAATTCCGGTATCGATCGCTGAGCTCAAGGAGCACAAGAGTTTCAAGGAGGTGCTGACTCTGACTGAGGAGGTTTATGACAAGATTGCTGCAGTCAATCCGGCAGCGGCCCAGTACGTACTCACCAACTCCCATCAGCGCCGGGTGCTTTTAACTCTGAATGCACGTGAGCTTTACCATCTGTCCCGGCTGCGCCAAGACAGCTCGGCACAGTGGGACATCCGGGACATCGTCAGCCGGATGGTTGAGCAGGCGCGGAATGTGATGCCGCTGACACTGCTGCTCGCTGGCGGGAAGGATGGCTATGCCCGTGTTTATCAGGAGCTTTTTGGTCATGAGCCGAAGGTTACCAGACTGGAACTGCCCAAGCCGCGACAGTTGCCGCGGGGCAACAGTAACCAGAACAGCACTCGAAGGAGGAACAATAATGAACATCAGCAGTCGTGAGCAGCTCAAGCAGGCGGTCCGGAACCGGGAGCCGGAGCTGGAGATTGCCGAACCCCGGCTCATCCGGATGGTGAACCGGCTCATGATACTGCGCCAGGTGGTGAATATACTGTTTTTCGTGATACTCGGGGGGGCGGTACTGCTCTGGGCAAATCCGATGCGGGTCCCGTTTTTTGACAGCAGCGGCGGAAGGATGGTGCGCCAGATTCTCTTACTTTTCGGGATTCTGCTCCTGCTGGCTGATTATCTGATGCCGTTAGCAAGATTTTACAAGATCAGCGCCCGGTCCGATGACCGGCTCAGGCTGACACTGAGGCAAGCCAGAAAATAAAAAAGGGGGGTCAAATGCGTTGTTTGATTCTTCTCTTGCTCAGCGCCGGTTTCGCTTCTGCCCAGCTCAATTATGCCGAGTGTTCCAACGGATTCCAGAATCCGGCGCTGGAAGGGGGCAGGACCGAGTTGGAGTTTGCCGATGTCAATAATGACGGTAACATTGACATCCTTTCCATCGGTGACCACGGCAGTCCTTATATCAACACGCAGGAGCACGGGGTGATGGTCTGGTTTGGTGACGGCCGGGGCAACTGGAATGTCTATCAGTATGGCAATTTCGGTTATGGCGGGATTGCGGTCGGTGATGTCAACGGTGACGGTCTGCTGGATGTGGGTTACGGTATGCACCACAACTACTCGGGTGAGGATTTGGGAGATGACATGCTGGAGGTGGCACTCGGTGATGGTACCGGCAGAGTGTGGACCGCCTGGGATGACGGGTTGATGCCCGGTGGTGCCTGCTGGGGGATGTTTTCCACCGACTTTGCCGATGTCGACCATGACGGCGATCTTGATATCGGTTCCTGCTCATTCGGTTATGGTATCGGGTTGCGGGTTTATCTTAATCAGGGTGACGGTACCTGGCAGCTGTCTTGGGGGACGCCGGAGAGCATTAACTGTGATATGGAGTTTTATTTTCGGGATGTGAACCGGGACGGCAATCCGGATATCATCGCCGCCACCGCCGGACCCGCGGTCTATTTTGGTGACGGCACCGGCAGGTTCTATCCGGGTGACAGCGGTCTGCCCCGGTCAAATTACGGTCTGTCCGGCATTTCCCCCGGTGATGTTGATAATGACGGCGGATTTGATGTTGCCTTCTGCAATAGTGCAGGCGGGGTTGAGGTCTGGATCTATGACGAGATTGAGGGTGTCTGGCACAGCCGGAGCAATGGACTGCCTTCTTCCGGCAATTATGGCGGCACCCAGCTTTGTGATATGAATGCGGACGGGTTCTGTGACCTAGTGGCGGTTGGAGGTGGACGGCTGACTGTCTGGACTGGTGATGGCAGCGGTAACTGGGTTCAGGCGGCCGATGTTGCCACCAATGCACCCGGGACCTACCGGGCGCTGCGCACCGGTGCTGATTTTGATCACAATGGCAAACCAGACATCGCAATCATCATTAATGAGGGCTCCTGGCCCAATTACCGGAACTGGGCACACGCCTATAAAGAGGCATCACTGCCGGACAGTCTGCAAATTTATCCGGTCTTTCCGCGAGGCGGTGAGCGGTTCTGGAACGGTGCGGTGCAGTTCCTTGACTGGTGGAGTGCGGTGCCGGGGTCTGCAGATTCTTCCCTAGTCCGTCTTGAGCTTTCAGTCAACGGGGTAAACGGACCGTGGTTTTTAATCGCCGACAGTCTGAAGAACAATGGCCGGTATCAGTGGCGGGTGCCGGAGACGGTCAGTTCCCGTTACTGTTATATCCGATATACTGTTTACAGGGGAATTCATGCAAGCAGTGAAATTACTCCTGGCCCGTTTTTTATCGGAAACCCGGTCAGCCTGAATGAGAGAGTAGGTGATGTTTTTCTGTGGGCACTCAGGCTGACACCAAATCCGGCAAAAAACCGGGTAACGCTGGATCTTGGGGTACCGGTTGTCTCCGGACAGCAGATAAAACTGTTTGACGCCCAGGGCAGGCTGATGGGGGCATTTGAGGTCAGTGCCAGGACCATGACCGTTGCGCTTGACCGTTTTCCGGCTGGAACCTATTTTGTGGTTCTGGGAAATGGCAGAGGCAACCGCTTGATTGTTTATAAATAAGGAGGAATTAATGAAGAATCTATTGCTTTTTGTGGTGTTCGCCATGCTGATTTTAAGTTCCGTCTCCTGCAAAAAACAGGATGTAGCGGCAGACCGGGCAGCAATTATCGCATTGGTGGAAAATGATACGATCCATTTTGCCACCAGCACCAGTCATGACTCAACTACCGGGGGCGGATATTTTACTGCTGGTGAAACTCTTTTCTTCTGGTGGCGTGGTCCCCAGACTCATGATACCGCCATGATCGAGGTTGAGGTCAAGGGCGATTCAGCTGTGGTCAGCTGGTCCAGACATAACTACGGTTATCTCCATATTCTGGCACAGGTGCCGGATACTGCACTCCAGCTTTGGAATAAGCGGCTGGTTGAAACGGTCCGGCTGCAGGCAATTTTCCGGCGCGAGGGCAAGGAGGCGGATACTGACCGGGGCTGGCGGCTGAAGATGATTTCGCTTGCCACCGGCACCTCAGACTCGGTGAATACGGTCCGGATCGACTCGGTTCGAATCCGGAGCTCGCTGCGCGAGCTGGTGGTCAAGTCACCGCTCGCCACCTTTTTTGCGGTTGACAGTCTATTCTGGTTTACACCCGGCGAAGAGGTGACGGTGACCCTTTACACTAATGCGACCGAAGGAGTTGCCTTTCTGCATACCTTTGTTCTAATCTGGCCTTTCTATGTGCGGGTGCCGTTTAACTATTTAGGAGACGGGGTTTTTCAGGGGACCTGGCATGCCCAAGTAGTTCCTTCTTTCCGGTTCGCCATTTTTGACTTAATGCTCCGGTCGACAATCCGGACGCCGGACGCACCTTATGATTTTAACGGCTGGCTTTTCCCCTACCGGGTGCGGACCGCAGATTAGTTACAAAGGATGGATTCAGGGCGGAGCCTGCTCCGCCCTTTTTATTTTCTTTTCCATTTCCCGCAGGAGCCGGACGGGCGCAGGGATTCTTAATGCCATTTTCTCAAAAGGACAGATATCGGTGCCGGTATGGTTACGGATATGTTCGACCAGTTCCTGATAAAAGCAGGGAATTCGAGTTTGAGTCAGCAGATCCCAGCCGGTGCGCGACATGGTACGGGCAATCACACTGCCTGCCCTGAGATGGCAGAAGACCCGGGCGGCACAGATGCCGACAACCCGATCAACCACCGTGGCGCCCGCTAAACCGGAGTGGAATTTTTGGGCAATTGTCAGAAGGGGATGGGCACCGGGCTGGTCTGTGGAAAAAATGATACTACTCCCCCTGATGATAAACAGTGACCAGCCAAAGCTGTCCAGATACCGAAGCAGTTTTTCAGCTCGGGTGCGGTTGAACGGATGCGGTTTTACCACCATTGTGTGAAATTCTGCTGGAATAATTCCCCGGGTCAAGCGTGGTGAATTTTACTGAATTTTCTTGACAGCGGATTTGAAATTTGTATTTTTTAACCTCTTGGACACTTATTTTCTCGCTAACGCTCGCTGCGGTGCATGGTTCAGCCGGCTGGCGGGCCGGTTTAATCTTTTTTACCCCGCGCTGCTGGAGGAGCGGGTTCACTGGCAGAAATATGTTCCCGCCGGTTTTCGACTGGAACAGCTGGCATTACGGCAGATCCGGGCTGCTGAGTCGATCAAGCCGTTTCTGTTTTCACCTCGGGAGCGGGTGGCGTCTTTTCCTGAACCTCTAAGTCCCGATGGTAAAGATATGCCGACACTGCTTTTCGGACTGAAGGGTTGTGACCTGCGGGGGATTGCGGTGCATAAGAAGATGTTTCTTGAAGGGGAGTTTGCCGACCCTTTCTATGCCCGGCGTCTGGCGAATACCTATTTTATCGGTGCGGACTGTCCGGTGCCTGAGCCTTCCTGTTTCTGCAATCTGCTTGGTCTGCAACCATTTCTGACTCAGGAGGTGGACCTGAGTCTGAGTGTGCTTGATGACGGCTGGCTGGTGGAGGTAATTTCAGAGCGGGGTCGTGAGCTGATCGACGGTGATTTTGTGCCGGCAAACGGTTCTCAGCTCAGTCAGCGTCAGGCGCAGCGGGAGCGGGCGCTGGCAGTATTAAAACAGCAGAACCCGAAAGAGTGGAATCCGAATCTGGCAGGGGCGATTGCGGAACGGACCAGCGACAGAAAATTCTGGGTTGATGCCGGCGCGGACTGTGTTGAGTGCTTCGGCTGTCTTATGACCTGTCCGACCTGTTTCTGCTTTCTTCTTTACGATCAGGGAAATGCGGAACGGTTTGAGCGGACAAAAGTCTGGGACTTCTGTTATATCCCGATGTATGCCCGGGTGGGGGGAGGTGCCAATCCGCGTCCGACATTTGTTCAACGGTTTATCAACCGGTTTCACTGCAAGTTTATGCATGCGAAGAATCAGAACGGGTTTTACGCCTGTTCCGGCTGCGGCCGGTGTTTCACCACCTGCATGGGCCGGATTGATATCCGTAAGATTTTGGGGCAGTTATGAGCGGTGCGGTCAAGAATCCCTATCAGCCGGTAAGGGCACAGATCCTTAATGTGATTGAGGAAACTCCCAATATACGCACTTTTGTTCTGAAACCGGAAACGGAGATCCCGTTCCTTGCCGGGCAGTTTGTGGAGCTGACCATTCCCGGGTTTGGCGAGGCACCCTTTACCCCTTCGTCATCGCAATTCCAGCGTGAAACATTGGAGATGACGATTATGCGCGTGGGCAGAGCAACTTCAGCACTCTTTACCAAAAAGCCCGGTGAGTGGCTCGGAATCCGCGGTCCATACGGCAAACCTTATCCGCTTAGGGAGTTTGAGGGCCGGGATATTTATATCGTTGGCGGTGGTGTTGGCTTGGCACCGCTCCGGGCGCTGTTTCTGGCGCTGGTACACGAAATTAAGAAGTATGGCAGAATTTATCTCAGGTATGGTGCCCGTACGCCCAGGGACATCGTGTATAAACAGCAGCTGAAAGAGTGGGAAAAGATCAAGGGTGTTGATATTGACCTTTCAGTTGACAGTGCGACTGAACCCTGGGAGCGCAAGGTTGGTGTTGTTACCTGCTTAATGGACGAGATTCCCTGTGATGTGAAGAAGAGTGTGGCGGTGGTATGTGGTCCCCCGATCATGATGAAATTTGTAACAAAAAAACTGGTTGAAGCCGGTTTTCCGGGGAAAAATATCTATCTTTCAATGGAGATGAACATGTCCTGCGGTCTCGGACAGTGCGGTCACTGCCGGCTCGGACCGTATTTTACCTGCAAGGACGGTCCGGTATTGACTTGGGAGCAGATCAAAGATATTGAGGAGCCGTTCCTGTGAGTGTGATCCGCAAGACGGTCTGCGATTTCTGCCTTAACGGTTGTAACCTCGGGGTCATTTTCGATGGCTATCAGTACCGGGTTGAGTATTTGACGGGTGAGGCTCCGAATTATGGCCGGCTGTGCCCGCGTGGCAATAGTGCCAGCATTGTAATTGACCATCCCAAACGGCTCTGCTATCCGTTGCTTGATGGGGGGGAAATCAGCTGGCGGCAGGCGATTGAGCTGATTGGCGAATGGCGCCAATCCTGTCGAAGCGATGAGATTGCTGTGGTTTACAGCCGTGGTCTGACTGAGGAGGAACTGGGTATTGTTGCCGATTTTGCCCGAGAGCTTGGCACCGGGAATCTGATCTGCGGTTACCTTGAGCCAGATCGGTATCTGGGCTATGGACTGGAAGGGGTCAGAAGGGCAAATCTGGATGATGTGACAGGTGCCCGGGCGATCCTGCTGGTCGGGGATGTGTTCGGAGTTTCTCCGGTGGCTGCCGGTATCATCCTGAATGCACGGTATGCTGACAAGACCAGCCGGCTTGTGGTTATTGATTCAATCCGGACCAAGCAGGCAGGTTTTGCCCATCAGTTCATTCAGGTGCAGCCGGGAACTGAGTATCGGGCTCTGGCAGCAATTGCGGGTGTTCTTGATCCGAAATTGAAGCTGGATGTGGACCGGCTTGCCGAAGAGTGTGGGGTTGAGCGGCGGCAGCTGGAGGAGGCAGCAGTGATTATGAAATCGGCACCTAACGGTCTGGTAGGCGCAGCTGCCGGCTTCGGCCGGGTCAGTAACCCGCTGCTGCACAGCCTCTGCGCCCAGCTGGTGGCACTTAAGGCGGATAAGCCGTTTGCCGGTTTTGCTGAGGCATTTGTTCCTGAGGGGAAAGTTAGTTTCGGACAGTTTTACCAGCAGATTGCACAGGGGAAAATCCGGCTGGTCTTCTGGTTTGGCGGTCTTTATCCTTACAGTTATCCTGAGGTGCTGCCTGAGTTGAGCAAAGTTCAGTTCCGGGTGGCGACCAGCATATTCCGGTTTAATTATGCCCTGCCCGGACTTTTACTTCCAGTGCCAAGTGAGTTTGAAAAGGCAGGACAGGGGGATACTCTGTGGCGCCGAGTGGTCCGGGAGCCGGTTGCCAGTCCGGTGAGCGGTTCCCGAACGATTGCGGAAATCTGTGGGGCGGTCGCGGGTAGAATTGGTGCCGGGTCAACAGGTGAAACTCCCCGGTTCAGCCTGGAGCGAATGCTTGAACTGCTCACCGCCGACCGGAGGCAAACAGAATCTGAGGGGTATCTGCTCATTGGCGAACGTCTGGCAATCGGGCTTGGTGAATTTTTCGATTCTGAGGATGAAATTCTGCTCAATCCCACTGATGCCCGGAAGCTGGAGGTAAAGGACAGTGACATCGTCGTGGTGAAGAGTCAGACTGGGGAGCAGCGGTTTGGGGTCAGAGTTTCCAGTGCAGTGCGGGCAGGGGTAGCCGCGGTTGGAGTAGACGTACATAAAAACCGGCGTCTGTTTTCTGTTAAATTTGACGACGCAACCGGTATCGCTACAATTCCCCCGGCAAAGGTTGAAATATGGCGGGTACAGGAGTAGAAACTCAAAACTCCAAGCGGCTTTTTGTCCGGCTTGACTGGTGCATTGGCTGCCGGTCATGTGAGGCAGCCTGCCGGAGCCGTTTCAAGGGTGAAGCCCGGATCCGGTATGCTGAAATCAGCGAGACCGTGTTGATACCCATGCCCTGCCGTCACTGTGCAGAACCGCTCTGTGCTGCTGCCTGTCCATTTGAGGTGATCAAAAAGGATGAGGAGCGGGGAATTGTTTATCAGTCGAGCGTTCACTGTGTCGGCTGCCGTTCCTGTATCCTCGCTTGTCCTTTCGGAGTTCTGGACAAGGAGCTCCTGCGTCGGATAGCCCAGAAATGCAGTCTGTGTCAGGATCGCGATGGAGGTCCACGCTGTGCTGCGAGCTGCCCCACTGGTGCCCTGCAGTTCGTCACCGAGGCGGAAATCAAGGAACAGCAGATAGGTAAACGTACCAGTGCCCGGCTGTCGTTCTGGAGGCGGGTATGAGCACCTGGTTTAGCGGCTGGCGACTGATTGTCGGGTTTCTGGTAACGGTAATCGGGGTCCCAGTTGTGGGGCTGGTGCTTACCTGGGTAGACCGGTTCGTTTCTGCCCGCGTGCAGTGGCGCAAGGGTCCACCGTTCTACCAGCCGTTTGCCGATATCCTGAAATTGCTTTTGAAACAGACAATAGTACCGCAAGGGGTGGCGCGAACAGCATTTCTGTTTGCCCCGGTCGTCGGTATTGCGGGAATGACGCTGGTGGCAATGTTGATTATTTACAGTAACTTTAATACAGTTGTTAATCAGCAGAGTTCATTCATTGGTGATATTATCGTTTTGCTTTACTGTTTTGCGCTGGTCCCGATCTCCTTTATTATCGGTGCGTCGGCATCGGGAAATCCGGTGGCAGCGGTTGGTGCCTCCCGGGAGATGACCCTTTATCTGGGTTATGAACTGCCGTTTGTCCTGGCGATTCTGATTCCGGTGGTAAAGGTGACACAGCAGTGGGGTGTTGCCAGCGCACTCCGGATCGGCGGTCTCGTCGCCTATCAACAGCAGTTCGGACCTCTGCTTTACTCGGTATCAGGGGTGATCGCGGCGGTGATCATTCTTTTTACCATTCAGGCAAAGCTGGGCTATGTGCCGTTTGACATTCCCGAGGCCGAGCAGGAGATTATGTCGGGTGTGATTGTCGAGTACTCCGGTGCACCGTTGGCGCTGTTCCGGATTACCCGAGCGATGGCATTTGTCCTCCTGCCGCTGTTTCTGATTACACTGCTTTGGGGTGGGTTGCGCGACTGGTGGGCTTTGCTGAAATTTCTGTTGATTGTGGTTCTGATTGTCCTGATGAAAAATACCAACCCGCGGTTGACCATTCATCAGGCTTTGAGGTTTTTCTGGTTTATTCTGGCACCGATAGGGATAATCGGGCTGGTACTCGCATTTATCGGATTATGAGGGATTTAAGGCTCTGGGGTCTTAAGAAATCGCCGTGGGTTTACCATGTAGCGGCAGCATCCTGTAATAACTGTGATATTGAGATTCTGGAACTTCTGACCCCCCGTTATGATGTTGAGCGGTTTGGAGTGGTGCTGGTTGGTTCTCCGCGGCATGCGGATGCCCTGCTGGTGACTGGGGTAATCAATCGCAAGTCGCTCCCGCGGGTCCTTGAGGTTTATGAGCAGACGCCGAAACCCTGCCTGGTGATTGCGATCGGCACCTGTGCCTGTAATAATCATATATTCCGGAACTCCTACAATGCGGTCGGTCCCTATGACAAGCACATTCCGGTCCATGCCTATATTCCCGGTTGTCCACCCAAACCCGAGGCGATGATTTTAGGTGTCGTTAAGGCACTTAGCAAACTATGAGCGGTTCACTGCAGTTTCTTCGTGAGCGGTTTCCGCAGATTGAGGTATTGGAAAAGAATCCGCGCCGGCTCTACATCCGGATTCCGCGCGAGCAGCTGACGGCAGCAGCACGGTTTCTCCACGAGGAACGGGGAATGCGGCTCTCGATCTGCACCGGTATCGATACCCGGGATGGGTTTGAGGTTCTTTACCATTTTTCTGAGGATTCCACCGGAATCATTTATACGCTCAAGGTCTTGGTTCCAAAGGATGATCCAAAGGTGGAATCGCTGGGCAGCTGGTTTCCGGCAGCACAGTGGATTGAGCGGGAGATGCACGAGCTGCTGGGTATTGATTTCGTCGGTCATCCGAATTTGAGGCCCCTGCTGACTTCAGATACTGACTGGAAGCCTGATCGTCGGCCCCTGCGCCGGGATTATGAACGGAGGAATGAAGCCCATGAGCGATGAAACAAAGACCAGACGGATAGTTCCGATCGGTCCATATCACCCGTTGCAGGAGGAACCGGAGTTCTTCAAACTAATCGTCGAAGGGGAGACGGTTGTTGATCTGGAGATCAATCTGGGTTACAACCATCGCGGGCATGAGTTTATCTCTCCAGAGTTAACCTACGAGCAGGTGCCGTTTCTGGTGGAACGTATCTGCGGCATCTGTTCCAATTCCCATCCGCTGGCGGCGGTGCTGGCAATTGAGGACTGTGCGGGTATCAAGCCGCCACTGCGGGCAAACTACATTCGCAGTATTATTCATGAACTGGAGCGGATACACTCTCATCTGCTGTGGGTTGGGCTGGCAGGCCATTTTATCGGTTATAATACGGTGTGGATGTGGGCGTGGCGTTACCGTGAACATATCCTGCAGGTGTTTGAGATGATTACCGGGAACCGGAATCATTACGGTGCCAACAAGCCGGGAGGAGTGCGTTGGGATATCAAACCGGAACAAGTTCCGGAAATCAGGGCAGCGCTGGATCTGGTGGAGAAAAAGACGATGATGCTGACCAAGGCGGTACTGGATGATCCGGTGATCCGGGCACGGCTGGAAGGGGTAGGGATTCTGACCCGGGAACAGGCGATCGCCTGGTCAGTAGTTGGTCCCACTGCCCGGGCATCAGGCGTTGATATTGATGTCCGGCGGGATGACCCGCACTGCGCCTATGACCAGGTTCCTTGGAATGTGATTGTGTTGCCGGAGGGGGATGTTTTTGCCAAAGCCAAGGTCCGGCTGCTGGAGATTTTCGAGTCGATAAAAATAATCCGGGGATGTCTGGATAAACTGCCGGAGGGACCGATTGATATGCGGATCGACGAGATCCCTCCAGGCGAAGGGATTGGCAGGACCGAGGCACCGCGGGGCGAGGTTTTTCATTATATCCGTTCGGACGGAACAAACCGGCCCTTAAGGCACAAAATCCGTGCCCCCAGTTATATGAATATCGCTTCGAATGTGGTGGCGGTCAAGGGTGGTTCGATTGCCGATGCGGCGCTGACGCTGGCGGCGGTTGATCCCTGCTACTGCTGTACTGAGCGGATGGCGGCATTTGAGGACGGCAGACTGAAATATGCGGGAAAGGACCTGCTGCGGCTGTCGTGGGAGAAAACAGAGCGGATCCGGGAGCGGTTGAAATGAATTTGAGTAACTGGCTGAGTTTTGGCAGTGGAAGTGTGGAGATATTTCTTGCCGGCGTCTTCGGTTTCGTCGGTTTGATGGCGCTGCTGTATTCAATTGCCAGGATTAAGGGATTCCCCCGACAGCAGGCCGAATACTACATTTTCTTACTGGTGCTTATTGCCGCTGGGATAGCGCTGGTTTTTGCCCGGGAGCTGCTGGTGATATTTGTGCTGTGGGAGTTGGCAACCATTTCCCTATGGAGGCTGGTGTCCTATTTCCGGAATCAAGAGGCGGTTGATGCAGGTCTGTGGGCGCTGTATATCAATTTTGCCGCAGCAGCGGTGATGCTGGTTGGGCTGGTGATAATTCAGCTTGAGCTGGGCAGCTGGAGTCTGGGGGAACTGCAGGGGCAGGAACTGCCGATGTTTCCCGCACTGCTGGTGCTGGCCGGCATCGTTGCAAAATCAGCGGCGCTGCCACTTTACATCTGGCTGCCCCGTGCCTACCGTTCTGCTCCGGCGTCGGTGTGTGCACTGCTTTCCGGGCTGGCTGAAAACATGGGTTTGGTGCTGTTTTTCAAACTGTTTGTGCAGACGGTCAAGGTTCAAGAGCAGTTTTACCTGATCAGTGCCGTGCTGGCGGTTGGTTCCGCATTAATCGCTGGCGGAGTTGCACTAACCGTGCGTACCGTCCGTGATACCCTTGCTTATTCGACAGTCAGTCAGCTGGGGTTTATACTTTTGGCACTTTCGGTTCGTGGCGATTACGGCATCACCAGTGCCCTGCTTTACATTCTGGCGCATGCAGTAGCAAAATCCGGGCTTTTCTTTGCCGCAGGTGCGATTGAGGATGCGGCTGGGACTGGCGAACTGGAGCAATTAGGTGGCTGGTCCCGGGTTTCACCGGCACTAGCGGGTGCTACCGGTGTTTTGACGCTTTCGATTATGGGATTGCCTCCCACTTTGGGGTTTTTTGCCAAGCTGGGTGTTGTCTTGGCAGCGGTCAGGAGTAATCTTCTTTACGGGATTGGAGCGCTGGCAGCTGCCCTGTTTACCATGCTTTATATGAGCCGGTTTTATGCCCGGATATTTCTTGGGGGTGATGGTTCAAAACCCATTAAGATTTCCCGGATGGCGATCGGGCTGGTGATTGTTATGGCGGTTGTAAGTATCGCTGCGGGGATTTTCTGGTTTGTGCCGGTGAGATTTTTTGAGGGGGGATGGTAATGCTGGCGCATCCATTTATTATGATGATCCTCGTTCCCGCTGCTGCCGGACTGCTGGGTTATCTGATTGGCAGATTGCGCAACGAGTTCAGCTTTATCGGCACAGTCGCTTCGCTTTACTATGCGATCCGGTTGTTTTTGTTATCCCGCAGTGGCGAACCGATTGAACTGACGATTATGAAGCTCGGCAGCATTACCGCCGGTTTCCGGCTGGACCAGCTTTCCGGTTTCATTCTTCTCTTTGTCAGCATTTTTACCACGCTGATTCTATTCTACTCCTTCCGGTATATGCGCGGTCGGGAGGGCACTCGCGGTTTTTATCTTTATTCAATGCTGATCCTGGCTTTTGCAAATGGTGTCGTGCTGGCGGCAGATCTGGTGACGCTGTTTTTCTTCTGGGGCGGGTTGCTGCTTCTGCTTTATGCAATCCTGCTGATCGGACGGGGAGAGACTTATAAAACTGCACGCAAGGCACTGGTGATTGTCGGGCTTTCTGATTTTGCGATGCTTTTAGGAATAGTAATTTTGATGGTGCGGACATTTGTTCCCGGTGGCTGGATTGACCTTGCGCCCCGAGTGCCGGTGCCGCTTTATGATCCGGCGATGATTGCGGGGTTTGTGCTGATTACTACCGGGGCACTGGCGAAGGCGGGTGCGATGCCGCTCCATACCTGGATTCCGACTGCTGCTGAGACCGCACCGGTTCCGGTGCTGGCGCTCATTCCCGCTGCACTGGATAAACTGCTGGGAATTTATCTTCTGGTCCGGCTCACCGTTTACATGTTTGACATTGCCAGCAACATGGTCCTGCGCAATGTCCTGATGGCGATTGGTGCAGGCACGATTCTATTTGCAGTAATGATGGCGCTGGTTCAGAAGCGGATGATGAAACTGCTTGCATTCCACGCCGTTTCCCAGGTGGGTTATATGGTGCTGGGAATCGGGACCGGGATTCCGGTGGGCATTGCCGGCGGATTATTCCATATGTTCAATAACGCCATTTACAAGACCGGACTGTTTCTGGCGGGCGGGTCGGTTGAACACTGGGCAAAGACCGATGAGCTGGAAAAACTGGGTGGTGTTGCAAGACAGATGCCGATGAGCTTTATTTCATTTTTGGTGTGTGCACTGGCAATTGCAGGGGTTCCACCGCTTAACGGGTTCTTCTCGAAATGGATGGTTTATCAGGGGGTGTTGAGCGTGGGGGGCGAGGGCAACCGGCTGTTCCCGGTTTTTCTAGTGGCAGCAATGTTTGGCAGTGTGCTAACCCTAGCATCCTTTTTGAAACTCTTGCATGCCCTGTTTCTTGGTCAGCGGCCCGCACAGCTGGAACGGGTCCGGGAGGTGCCGCTGACGATGTGGCTGCCGCCGTTTCTCTTGGCGCTTACCTGCGTGATTTTCGGGGTTTTTGCATATCAGCTGCCACTGCGCGGGCTGATCATTCCCGGTTTCAATTTTTACGAGCTGAATCTGTCCGGGGTCTGGAGTCCGGTTTCAGCAACCCTCCTGCTGCTGGCAGCGCTCGGTCTGGGAGCAGGTGTCTATCTGCTGAGTACGGCTGTCAGGCCGGTGACGGGCAGGACATTTGTCGGCGGGGAACAGATTGGTTATTCTGAGGAGAGCCGGGTTCCGGGAACGGCATTTTACTCTTCGGTGAAGCATATGCCGATTATCGGCGAGCTGCTGATCTTTGGTGAACGCGGCGCATTTGATCTCTATAACTGGCTTGTGGGTGTCTTCCGGGTGATCGGTTATGTATTTCGGGAAGGGGTGGACCGGGCACTCAGAGCACTGGTTGAGTTTATCGGCAGGCTGATTTACTACTTTGGCATTGGTCTTTCTCGGATTCACACCGGAAATCTCCCCCTTTATCTCTCGTGGGTTTTTTTGGGAGCGGTAATATTTTATCTGCTGCTGTTTTTGAGGTAAGTTATGCTTGAACTTTATTTGCTGCTTGCGGTGATGCTGGCTGCAGCGCTGGTAGCCAGTGAGACGAGGAATCTTTTGGCGGCGGCGGTGGCGCTCGGGCTGGTCGGTTTCAGCGTGGCGATAATGTTCATTCTGGTGCAGGCGCCGGATCTGGCGATTGTGCAGATTGTGGTTGAAACGCTGACGGTGGTGTTCTTTACTGCAGTAATTCTGCGCACGACCGATGTTGATACTACTGTTACTCAGGGGCTGAAAATGGAGACGGCGATGTTTGTTGCCGCATTTCTGGCTTTCGGCGGACTTTTTCTGTCGCTGATTATCGGTGTGCTGCAGGAGATACCGAGGTTTGGAGAACCGGTGATGCGAATTGCCCAGGAGTATGTTCAGCTGGGCTTGGAGCGGACCGGCGCGGCCAATATTGTGTCGGCAATTATTCTTGATTTCCGGGGTTATGATACCCTCGGCGAGGCAACAGTGCTGTTTACCGCGGTGGTTGGAGTTCTAACGGTAATGCGGCTAGCGAGCCGGAAAAAGCCCGGGGAGTTCTGATATGCGTGGAATGTCACTGATCGTGCAGGTAATGACCGGATTGCTTGCCGGCATCCTGCTGCTCTATGGGTGGTATGTTATTCTGCACGGACATTTGACTCCTGGTGGTGGCTTTGCCGGCGGTGTACTGGTGGCAGCGGCATTGATCCTAGTTTCGCTGGCATTCGGGGCAGTTGAGCAGGTGGAGCGCAGGGAGTATATTCTGTCATCGATTTTTGAAAGTTCCGGCGGAGTGCTGTTCCTCGGGCTGGCGCTTGCCGGCTATTTTGCTGCCGACTACTTCTTCCGGAATGCCGGGCTATTTTATATCGGCAGACCGCTGGAACTGGTGAGTGGTGGAATAATACCGCTGGCGAACATTGCAATCGGGCTCAAGGTTGGTGCCGGGCTGTTTGCCATCTTTCTGGCGCTTGGTGCCTCAAGATTTGTGATGAAGGAGTAGCAAGGATGATTCCCTATCTTGCCTGTGTGCTTCTGTTTCTCATCGGCCTGTATGTGGTTATTTCCAAACGCAACCTGATTAAGATTGTTATCGGATTCTCGCTTATTGAATATGCAGTCAATCTGTTCTTCGCCCTCGTAGGGTTCAAGAAGGGGGCACTGGCGCCGATTATCACTCAGCCCGAGCAGGTTCGGATGGGAGTTGCCAGGAATTTTGTTGATCCGGTACCCCAGGCGCTGGTACTGACCGCAATTGTCATCGGACTCTCTACGACCGCTCTGATGCTTTCGCTGGCGATGCGGCTTTATGAGAAATACAAGACCTTTGATATTTCAGAAATCAGACGGCTGAAGGGATAACGATGGAAGGCAGGATACTACCACTGTTTGTTGCTGTCCCGCTTGCCGGGGCGTTTCTGGTGCCACTGCTGTCCAAGCTATGGACCAGGTTTGCAGATCTGATTGCCAGCATTGCCAGTGCTCTGTTGCTCGGAGTTTCGGTTTATGGCTGGCTGATGGTCAATACTGGCGGCTTGCCGCTTCATTACTGGGTTGGTGGCTGGCGGATAATCGGCATCGCGATGTGGTTTGACGCCCTGACCGCACTGATTGTACTGATTATCAATATTGTTGGGTTCTGTGCTTCACTTTATTCAATACGGTATCTGGACCGCTATACCGGGGGGCGGTGGAAGTTCTTTACCCTGTTGCTGCTTTTGATTGCAGGATTGAACGGCTTGGCGATTTCCGGTGACCTGTTTAATATGTTTGTATTCATCGAGATTTCAGCAATCGCCAGCTATGCGCTGGTAGCGTTCGGCACTGAAGAGGAAGAGGTGGAGGCGGCGTTCAAGTACATGGTCCTCGGTGAGGTGGGGGGGGCAGTTCTTCTGTTCGGAATTGCTCTGATTTATGCCCGCGCATCAACCCTTAATCTCGCTCATCTTTCGCAAGTACTCGCCGGGTTCGGCAGGACACCATTTTACTGGTTTGTGATTGCGACACTTTTGATCGGATTTGCGATTAAGATGGGTATGGAGCCATTCCATGCCTGGCTGGCAGATGCCCATTTCTCCGCTCCGGCGCCCATTTCAGCAATGCTGTCCGGTGTCTTTATCAAGGTCACCGGTGTTTATGCGATGAGCCGGTTGATGTTCAATGTCTTCGGGGTCTCGCGGGCAGCGACGCCGGCGTTCTTCAATCTGCTGATTGCCTTTGGGGCAGTTTCCATGGTGCTGGGCGGGCTGCTTGCCTACACTCAGAATGATTACAAACGGCTCCTGGCATATTCCAGTATCAGTCAGATCGGATATATTCTCGTCGCACTGGGGATTGGTAACTTCTGGGGGGTTGTCGGTGCCCTGTTTCATATTTTCGCTCATGCGCTGGGCAAGGGCACGCTGTTTCTGGCATCCGGTTCGGTGGAGCGTCAGACGGGCACAAGGGATCTTGAGCAATTGAAGGGGCTGGAGAAGACAATGCCGGCGACCACCTGGTCACATATTCTCGCTTCATTCTCTATGGCTGGGCTGCCGCCGTTTGCCGGCTTTTTCTCGAAACTGTTTATCATCATTGGTGCAGTTGCTGCCCGGATGTACTGGCTGGCATTTCTTGCGGCGCTGTTTTCAGCGGTGACGCTCGGCTATCTGACCAAAGTGGTCAATATGGCGTTTTTTGCCAAGAAGGATGGTCCGGTGACTTCAGCAAGGGAGGCACCGGCGCTGATGGTGCTGGCGATGCTGGTGCTGGTGGTACTTACGGTGGTGGTTGGCGTCGGATTCCGGGGTGTGCTGGATCATCTGGTCGGTCCTGCTGCGCGGGTGCTGCTCAACGGCTTGGAATATGCCCGGCTGGTTCTGGGAGGGTAAAGTGGCAAGACGATTTGCCTATTTCATTGCCGGTTGGATCATCTGGCTGCTTCTGGGCTGGACACTGAATTATCAGGAGGTTATTGCCGGTGCTGCGGTGGCACTCATTGCCGCCGGAATGTTTGGGGGCTACCTGCCGCTCCAACCCCGTAAATTGCTTAATCCGGTGCGCTGGTTCTGGCTGCTGATTTATATACCCGTATTCGGCTGGCAGTGTCTGAAGGCAAATATTGATGTGGCACTGCGGGTGCTTTCGCCAGGTCTGAATCTGAAGCCGGGGATTGTTAAAATTAAAACGAATTTGAAGAGTGATATTGCCAAAGTTTTTCTTGCTAATTCGATTACGATGACTCCAGGGACGCTGACGGTCGAGATCAAGGATGATACGCTCTATATTCACTGGATTGAGATCAGAAGTGATAATCCGGAGGAGATGGCGAAGATGATCAAGGGTCCGTTTGAATTTTTCCTGAAGAAGATCTTTGACTGAGGAGGCGGAATGGTGCCAATTATCATTTTAGTGCCGGCGGCGCTGTTCTGCCTGTACCGGGCGCTGGTCGGACCTTCAATTGCTGACCGGGCGATTGCGGTGGATATGATGGGGGTGGTATTTTCGGCGATTACGGCACTGGTGGCTTTACAGTACACACTGAGTTATCTGCTGGATATCTCCATTGCGCTGGCGATCATCTCCTTCATCGGTGCTCTGGCACTGGCAAAGTTTCTGGAAAAAAGGAGTCTCGATGATTAGCGTACTGGCGCTGATCTTTCTCTGGCTCGGGGTGGTGTTTGTGCTCCTGGGTGCACTGGGACTGGCGCGATTTCCCGATCTTTACAACCGGATGCAGGCGGCAACCAAGTGTGTTACTCTGGGGGTCTGCGGGATCATGATTGGAATATTTCTGCGGTCGGGATTCAATCCGCTCGGGATCAAGGCACTGCTGGCAGCAGTGTTTATTCTCTTTACCGTGCCGGTCTCCAGCCATGCGCTCGTCCGCGGGTCACTGATTGCCGGGGTCAAGCTCTGGAAAGGTACGGTCCGGGATGAGTTCACTGCCGATCGGGGCGGACCTTCAATCATTGACAATTCGATGACGGATCAGGAGGGGAAATGAGAGTTCCGTTACCCAAGGTCCGAGAGCTGATTGAGGCGTTGCGGGCGGTATTTACCGGGCCATTTACAACTAAATTCCCCAAGGCGGTGGATTCTGTCCATCCCAACTTCCGAGGGATACTGAAGTTTCGCGAAGACCGCTGCATCTGCTGTGGTGCTTGCTCACAGGTGTGTCCGACTGATGCCCGGGAGCTGATTCTGGACCGGGAGAAGAGGGTCATGCGCAACATCCATCATGCAGACCGGTGCATCTACTGTGCTCAGTGTGTCAAAGGCTGTCCAACCGAGGCAATCTACCATACTCCGGAATTTGATCTCTCCCGGACAGAACGGGGCGGCTGGGATACGATGGTGGAAAAGGAACTTATCTACTGTGAAGCCTGTGGGGAACCGTTTGCTACCCGGGAACAGTTGCTCCACATTGGGAGAAAAGTTGGAGATCTGATTAATGCCAATCCTACTCTTCTGCTGGTTCACTACCAGCAACTGGGCTTGGCGGTTCTGGAGTCGGCACCCGCGGGTGCTCTGCCCTACCGTTCGGGAACGATGCGGATTCTCTGCCCGGACTGCCGGCGTCGGGTCTACATGACCGAGCAGTGGGGCTACTGATAAAGTCCGCGGTGGGATTTAACTTAAGTGAGGTGTGATTTTCGGATATTTAAAGAATATAGTTTTAAAAGGTGCGGGAACTTTTGCTGGATAATACGAATTCTTCTTCTTAGAGCAAACCGGTCGTTATAACCGAGTAATTTCCAAGCTTCGGACTTTATACCTCCACATTTTTTAAGTGCTGCTTCGATGTAAGCAAGTTCCATCTTTGCCAGTTCTTCAGAAATATCGATGCCCTGTTCCAAGATTTCTACCTTTAAAGAATAGCCAGTGGTTTCGTTCTTGTTCCTTATTTCCATGGGTAAATCATCGATGTTGATGACGCTGCGTTGATTGTAATCGGCATAGATTGCCGCCCGCTCAATGCAAGATTTTAGCTCTCTAATGTTTCCTGGCCAGTGATAGTTTTGGAGATAGTCGATGGCGCTCGGGTGGATATCTTCACACCTGCTTTTCCCCTTCTGGTAATGCTGTCTGAGGAAATATTTTGCCAGAAGCGGTATGTCATCTTTACGCTCTCGCAGAGGTGGAACATAAATTTCTACTGTTTTTAGACGGTAATATAAGTCTGGTCTAAATTTACCTGCTTTTATTGCATTCTTTAGGTCGATATTTGTCGCGGCTATAATTTGAACATCTAATTTAATTTCATCCGTTCCGCCGACACGACAGAATTGTTTTGTATCTAGAAACCGAAGTAACTTTACCTGCACTTCCGGGTCCAAATCCCCAATTTCATCAAGGAACAAAATACCAGTGTCAGCTTTTTCTAAATAACCGATTTTTCGGCGATCTGCACCGGTGAAAGCACCTTTTTCATGGCCGAACAACTCGCTTTCAACTATGTTTTTCGTAAGAGCTGATATCGCAAGTGCTACGAAAGGTCCATTCCGTCTTGGATTTGTTTTGTGAATTGTGCGTGCGACGAGTTCTTTCCCTACGCCGGTTTCGCCGGTAATTAAGACCGAGATTTCCCCGTTGTTGGAGATCATCTGAATAATTTTCTTGATTTCTTTAATTGCTGGGGTGTTGCCAATCAGCTCGGCCGGTTCTAACTGGTGTAATTCATCTTCTAGTATTTTTACTTTTTTCTCCAGCCTTTTCTTCTCAAGCGTTCTTTTGATTATATTTTTGAATTCCCAGACAGTAATTTTGTCTTTTTGTATAAAATCGTCGGCTCCCAGTTTTATTGCCTCAACGGCAGTTTGGATATCGCCGTATGCGGTCATGATGATCACAGGTATGTCTGGATAATAGGTTTTGGTGTATTTTAAGAGTTCGATACCATCTTTGTTAGATGGTTTCGTATCATCTAAACGAATGTCAATTAGTGCAATATCAGGCTTTTCTTTCAGTAGTAATGTTCCTGTGTCAAATGTATGGGCTTTTAGAATGAGATATTGGCTTCCTAATACAGCTGCAAGTGAATTTAAATACTCTTCATTATCGTCAACGAGTAATATTTGCGGAATCACTCCAACATGTTACATAATCATCACCAAAAAATCAAGTTAATTTGTGGGGTTATAAATTATAATCAATAGGGAAGTAAGGCTCCAATTCTTCCTGCCAAATGATTTTTTGATATATTTCCTCTTCAACCGCTCGGAGCAGTTCTCTTTTCTCATCTCGACTGATAAAGGCAAATTTAAAAGCGTGTTTAACTAATCGGAGCACTTCCCATTTAGATAACCAGAGTTTGTTTTTATTATCATGGGCGTTTTGATAAAGCCGAGCCGCCTCTACAAACTCGTGGGAAAGTGTGCTGTTAGCGGAAAATATCGGATCATCAGTGTTAATCGTGCAGGGAATACCGTGCTGAATAAAATGAAACAAGGGATAATTTTCTTCGATTAATTGATTGGTGAGCAGGTTGCTTTTCGGACACAACTCAATGCAAATCTGAAGGTCCCGGGCGAGGTCCATTAAAAATTTATTGTTTCGGAGAGTTAAACCATGACCGATGCGGTTAGCATGAAGCAGATAAATTGCTTTCCAGATATTTTCCGCTGTTGCGGATTCCCCTGCATGGACAGTGATGGGAATACATAATCGAAAAAGTGGTATAAATTCATTAATATAGCGTTCAACATCAGCAGCGGTTTCTATACCCGAAAGGTCAAATCCAACCAGGCGGCTGGGTTTCCATTCATAAAGGAAACTGCTAGGTGTCAAGGGAGTATCTAATTGATTTTCTTTGAGTAAGTGCAGGATTTCCCGTTGACGGTAGACTACGGTTGCCGCTATTTCCTGCGCAATTTGTTCTGGGGATTTATGTCTTTTGCCGGAGAATATGAAATTGGGCCAGATAAACCGATGTTGAGTGAAGTATAAATATGCGCTGAAAAGGTCGGCGCCATCAAAAAGCGCCTGAATTGATTCTTGAAGTATCAGATTTTTTTTGCAATAACCATCTGGGGCAACGCGTAGTTCAGTATAACGAACATTATCGCGCGTTGCTTTTTCCAAGAAATTGGCGACCGCGATCACAATATTCTCGTAATACTGCAGTTGGACAGAGCCGCAGAATATGTCTGGTCGTAAATAATTTTTAAGGGATCTTTTTTTGCCTTGCGCCGTTGTTCCGAGGGATAGTAATTGACTAATCAGTCCGGGTTGTTTGGGACTGTTAGCGCTAATAGAAGCGTTAATCTCTTCATAGAACTTAGTAATATGTTCTCCGTATTCTTGTAAGTTTCCGTTTCCTAGATGAGTGGAAATATTTTTTTGGGCTTTTTGCAGGTGGTCGATAATAACCGGTGGATAATCGTTAGTGGAGAATAATAACTTTCTTGACCACTTATTCCAGAAATTTCGAATGTCTTCGCTTGTTTTACCTTCACAAACACCTAAGAAAACAATAAAAGTGCAAATAAATTCATCCCGATCAAGTTCGATACTACCTTTATTCAACTTCTGACAATACCGATAATAATGATAACTGAGAAAAAGCTCTTCAGGGGTAAAATTATTTTCCAGTTGTTCTGGCCATTTATTCTGATTTTCATGAAGAAACTTGTTTAGCCACTTCCAATAAACATTGTTATTCTGCCCATTAGATTTTTGAGCGATTGAAATCAACTCATTTTTGAATTTTTCTAATATATCGTTTAAATTTATATTTTCACCGCACAGTTGCAGGTTTTCTTTCCAGTAATCAAGCGGGTTGATGTTTGTTGAACGAAAGCGATGAAAAAGGACATTTAAAGAGAGATGGAACACTAGGTCAACATCCATTGTACCACCCAGGTGACAGTGGAGCTCTGCTTTAGGTATTTCTTTTATCCACTGGTGCGCCAAACGGGTGGCAAGTGTATTTTTGTAATAAGATTCTGAGCTACTGACGTCTAAAAATGGTTCGGTCTGTAGTTTTCGACGCAGATAATTGGGCAGTTGATATAATTTGCTAAAATTACGCGCTTTGCCAATTGAACTTCGCTCGATTTGTGCGAGTATATGTCTACTTCGTTCCAGTTTAGCAATTAATGCCGGCAACTGGTATATTCTGTGTTTATATACATAACCTAAAGCACCTTCTTCCAGCGCCCGTTCAATGTTCTCAATATTCAGACTTAATGAAAGAACAACGACATCAAAAATTGCCGGACGATCATGTCCTTTTAAATTACGATTGACCGCGGTTCGGAATTTTATCAACTCTCTGATAATCCTGTTCCCGTTGTTATAATTTCCCAAAAGCAAGTCAACGGCGATGAAATGGTACTGGAATTTTTTAGTCTGACTATCAAACAGGTCGATTTCTTTTTCTTCTTTAGGGGACGATGAATCATTCGAGGATGATATTTTTCTTACGCGCAACTTGCCTTGATTTTTATACATTAAAGTTAAAAATTCTCTGTCGATGAATTTTCTCCATTCGTTTTCAGTCGTTATATGAATATTTACATTCTGCCCGAATTCGTTAACGATTTTTCTTAAGGGTTCTACTAAATTATCCGGGTTGTCATCAATTACAAGTATGCTGAGATTTTTGATTTCACGGGAATTGACTTTAATACAATTTTGGCGGTCAAGGTTTTCAAGAAATGTCAGATATTCACGATAACCCTTGTTCGAGGTTTCTTGTTCCATCTGTCTTAAATAATCGTGTTCAATTTTGGCTGGTGTGTTGTTGTTTATAGGTCCCCATAGCTCAGGAGGATATGAGTTAATGGCTAATCCATTTACCGGCATTTGCAGTAGCAATTCGTTAATCTTTTGTAGCAGATTGTAGGGGGAGGCGGTTGCTGCCTTACCCTTTTCCTCTAGGTATTTACGGAGGATACAGGTTCTATTATAAATTGATTGCGCATGGTCACCATGTGGTAAGGTTTCTAAGGAGAAGAAAAGTATCCGATTTCTGTCGGGTATATTTTCAATTATGTCCTTTATTTTTACTTCGTTTTCATCCCGACAGTGGTCACATAGGAAAACGATGGTAACATTAATGTCACTTTCAATTTCTATCATTAAATTATTAAGAACATTATTTAATTCATCGAGCCCGAGTTTTAAGCCACAATTATTCCTATTTTGATTGCAGGGGAAAACTAATTCAAACCTAGGATTGCTCATCTCGGGTATATTGTTTTAATTTTTCTAAAAGATCGTTGAGCAGTCGGAACCAGTCTGAGAAATTACCGATGGGGTGATTTATTATACAGGCAAGTTCATCCCAGCCGTCATAGTTAAGTATTTTTTTAACATCTTCTAATGTTGGGGTATCTGGGTGTTCAAGAATCTCCATAAATTTTGCCAGCTTGGATTCATTATCGAGGCGATATCCTCCTGAGGTTTGTTTTTCAAAACCGCACAGCAAAATGATTTTATCCCAAACGGGTTGCCATTCTTTTTGACATTCGACGAGCAATAGTTCTTCAATATTATTTAGCAATTCCCCCAATTCCTTGAGTTTTTGTTTAAATTGCGTAACCTTTATTGTTTGTTGAAGGAAAGCAATAGGATTATCTTTTGAAATTTCCGGGTAATCATATATCTCTGCCAGTCGTTCTAAAGACAGAGCTGTCGGGGCAAAAAGGTTGATAAGTCGGTGTTTGAGCACATTGAAAGAATTAACTCTTTTTTGAAAAAAGACAGTAAAAATTGTGTCAAAATCTGCATTCGGGTTCAACTTGGTTTCCTCTCTTATTATCTTGCTAAATATTTTTTTGTTCTCTTTTACAAGTGAGTAATCACGTATAACTTTAACTTTATGTTTTAAACAATCAAATTTTTGTTTTAAAATATTGTGAGTAGCAATGAATACTTGGTGATCTTCCGAGTTTAGTTTTTGTGCCAGAGGCTCTAGATTTTTATTTAGATTTTCGATTTTCATTGTGTTTACCCATATGATGGCATTTTCTTCGATGCGAATATCACTCGCATCGTCTGTAAAATTGATACGAAATTTATTATCGATCTTGTAAGCAAAATTTTTATTGCTATTTCTATTATCAAACCATGCCTGCCATTCTGGGATATTACCGATAAACCTGTCAGATTTTATGTCCGGTGAAGTTATTATTACCTGAATTTTAGCCATCGTCTGATTTTACTCAATTTTTGTGTTTAAGGCAACTTGGACCAGAAAGAATTTTGAAGGCTCGGTAGTCAGATACTGCTGAACGATGTTGAAGTCCAGAAACGGTGCATTGTCCGGGATATCACCGGTAGTCTTTCCCCTTCCGGAATGAACGATGACATAGGGGATTCTAGTTTTAAACATACGGACAGTCTCTTCAAGATTTTTGCCCAACATTGCGGCGATTTCCTTAAGTTTACTGGCGTGGATTAGAAGGATGTGAACCGGCACGTCTTTTTCTAACTCGAACCGGCTGTTATTAACATGCTGAAAATAACGCATTTCAACATCCACCATTCTATTGCTGTCTGATTCTGCGTTATCGATCAGCCAAATTGTTTCATTGCCGTCGTCCCCCTTTTTCACACTCCGGGCTATATATATGCCCATCCAGTAGAGTTTTTCAACGAGATTAACATTCTTATCTTCTACCGCCTTTAATTTTACCGCCTCTTGTGCAATCCGTTCATCAATAACCAGCACATTCATCAAAGCCGACTCAACGAACTGACGGATGATCAGTCCTCCCAGTCTCTCAGGATCAATGTGGAAAAGGAAGTTGAAAAAAGGGTCACTGTAAGAAGCAAACTGATAAAAGTAAAGTTGGAGTTTGGTGCGGTCCATGCTCTGAAGTTGACCGAGGATGTTATGATGACGCAAGAGGAGAATCTTAAGGTATTTGTTATTCAAAATTTCATTTATTCCCACCACTGTTTTAGGAAACTCAATTTTGATTTGATAATTTATGTTATTTATATTTTGGGTCCATTTTTTAGATCTGTCAACGTCTTCAAAATAGATTACCATGTGATATTTTTTGTCTTTAATCAGGTCTTTAAGATGCAGGTCATACGCTTGCAGCAGAAATTTGTCGGGGTGGGTTGGCTGTAGATCCAGATTTCCTTTTATCTGTTTCTGGGGTAATTTCAGAGTTTCGGGAAGATTTACATTGGCATCAAGATAAAGGAGGCTGTAATTGGTGTCGCTGTCATTTATTATATCATCAGGGGGAATTACCCTTATCCCCTCAACTTCCCACTTGTTCCGATCTAGGATATTGTTGATTACATTTTGATTCAATATAGCGAGTAACTGTCTGGACTTTTCCAATCGGATAATGTAGCAGAATCTTTTTTTATCATCGCAGTTATTCCAGATTCCTTCCGGACATTCGCGGACTTCGATGTAATCGGGATTTTCAGTATCTACCTCCTTCAGCTGAGCATTACTTAAGAATGCGGCGCAGACTTTTATTTCCTTCAAACCCCAATTCCCCGGGGTGACTTCCCCCGTCAGGGGGTCAATTACCTTCTGGCAGATTTTATTGTTAAGAAAGTTCACAATGTTTACCAATGTTTTTTCCTCCCGCACCTTTTGAGCAGAATAGTCGGTGCTGGCACTCAGGAGAAGGTAAGCGAATCTGCTGTCGCGGGGGAAACTGCTGTCTAACAGTTCAGACGAAGGGAAAATAACGATTCGCAACTCCAACTGGTCATTTTGAGATTTATTATGGCGGTGTTTAGCAGCATTTCTGAGCAGACCTTTAACAAGGGAATGGAAAGCCTGAACTGCAAGGTCAGCACCCCGTGCCCAGACCAGAAAAGGTTTGGTATTTTCATACTCACAGCTGAATTTAATGTCCCTGCTTGGTTCCAGCAGGGCAATGGTAAAGTCAACCAGATCCGGATCTTCGATTATCCTTTCTTGGTTGGCACTATTTTTAATTCTGATTTTGGGTAATACCCAGGTTATTCCTTTATTATTTTCCGCATAGCCGTATTTTATTTTTATTTGCGAAAGGGAGATGAAGTCGGAAAGATTGAGGAAGTGCATGACCAGAGGATTTTGGAACAGAGGCTGGATGAAGAATTGATGAAATTCAAGCCCAAGCCCCCATCCAGGCCATCTGGTTGCCATTCGGGCGATAAAATTCTCCTGTTTATGGCGTTGGATTGAGTGTTGGATATAGGCGCGTCTCAAGATTTCATAAAGCAGCAGTTGCCGATCAGTTTTTTTTGTGCAATGGAGGTCTTGATAGTAATTTGACGTCAAATTACCTTTTACTTCCATCCCAAGCGCTTTATGATTTCCTCACAAAATGTATCAAGGCGGTTCTGGATCCCGGTTTCAATATGAGAGTCGTAGTGAGAGAGATTCCGAGCCATAATCGCTGCGACTGCGGACCGCCGGGCATGTTTCCGGAGTTCATAGCTCAGTGTGCTGTAAAACAGTCCTAACAGTGCCTTCTGGATTACTATATGGTTAAAATTAAAAAGAAAAGACAAGAAATTCTCGTGCTCAGAAAAAGCTTCAAATTCTGTAATTATAATGATAGCAAGATAGTATACATCATAAAGATGTATAGGCAAATAGAGTAGGAGATCGAATCCCAGTGCCATATGTATGTCAAAGATCGTTAAACAATATTTGAGCGTGTGCTCTATTTTGGTTGTTTTATAATTTTGGGATGAGTCCCCGCTTGTAAATTTTTTCACGAAATCGGCCTCTAATTCATATTTACTAGCTAGCTGAATAATCGCACTATCTATTTGGTCCCTGTTTTGATTATTATTTATCATTCCTATTATTTTACAGTAGAGGTCGATGTAAGTGGTTGTATTCTTATAAAAATAGATATCAATATATTTTTTGAGGAAATTCCATTTTTCGGAATTTGCTACCGCCAAGATGCTATTCTTGGGCAGAAGGAAATCGGATAGTGATGGCAAGTTTTCTAGATTTAGGACAATTCGGTTATAAAAAGAATCGATCCCTCCAAAAAAGAATTTGTTTATTTTCGATAAATTATCTTGAAATTTATCTTTTTCAGTAGAAGGTTCAGGAACGTAATAAAACACTCTATTGAACACCGGTTCGCTGATGTTTAAGGCTTGCCGTAGATCGTCCGCTTTAATGGTTAGGACGAAATAGATCTTTTTTCCTTTATTGTAATTAATTCTATTTATGAAATCTTTCGTTGACTCGGCTATTTTTACTAGCCAGCTGGGATAGTAATCCTGATTCATTTTTCCGGTTTCAGTTTTCTGTAAAGACATACCCAGTACCCCCCGGATTCGGAATCCGATTCTTTGTAGATAAATCCATCCGGCACAAATCCATATTTGCGCAGAGTTCTGAGATAAGGATCGGGGGCGTGAAGTATGTAGTTGATTAATTCTTGACGAGTAAAGATTCTTCTTTCTTTAGGTGCGAGTCGGGTCAAGATTACGGCATAGTCAAGATTAAGTAATTTTGCCAGTTTTAACCGATAAATGAGCATGTCCTGCCACAAACCCTGCTGGCGATATTTTTGCATAACACAGGCGGAAACAAGATGTAGCGCATTGCCTCGGGGATCACTGGTGCGCGAAATATCGGCATCCGGATAATTATCTAATTCCATCCATCTTGCCATTGCTAGCTGTCTTAATTCTCCTGTCGGTTTAAATTTGATGCGCTGGGAGGTAGCAAAACCAACCATTGTCCCATCAAGGTTGAAGGCGCCGACACAGCCGGCACTGAAATTTTGCAGCCTCGATGCCAGATTATCCCGCGAAGCCTGTAGCTGCTTGGGCCAGCAGATTTTTTCCAGTTTTAATACCGAATTCAGGTACTCCGGGCCGATGTTTTTTATTAAAAATGCTCGACGATTCTGAATTTTTCCCTTGTTGATGCCGACAATAAGAAGATTTGTAAGGAAACGGTATTTCCGGCTGAAATTTTTACAGAACTGGAGAAGCTCTCTGGTATTATACAAATTCTGTGGTAAAAGACGATAGTAATCATCTAGGAGAATGGTGGGTTCATCAGCATAGTCGATACTGTAACCACTCCAAGCAGGCGGTAGTAACACAAAATACCGGAGGGTGTATTTATTGCTAAGCGACCGTAACATTTTTTTATAGGAAAGATACTCCCTGCGCATCGCCGTGTTTTTTATAAATTCGGGGTTCATAGTTCCGTTTATAATTCCCCGCCGGCCTGGTTGCGAATCCCCTAATGAATATGCAAGTAAACCGAACATGGCATTTGCAGGACGGGAGTACTGACTTAGGTGTTTGAAAAACTGGAAAACCGCCGATATACCGAGAGGGCCTCCAAAGTTAAATACTAAGCCACTGCCCGGGGGCAGGGGAACATAGGGCGGATTTGCGAGCAGAATATCAAAGGTCTGCTTGTGCAAGGTTAAACGCGGGCAGAGATATGGATTAAAGCCGGCATTAGCGTCTACCTTGCAGGGGATAATTAGATTGCGAAGTCCAAACGATTTAATTCTTTCTACTAGGTAATCATAGGTGCGCGGGTCCTTCTCTGTTGCTACGATTTTTGAAAAATAATTTTTATAATGCCTTGCAAAATATATTGCATAAGTACCTATTCCTGCAAACAGATCAAGCATCTTCAGAGCGGCTGCCGGGGGACCAAAGTGTGCGGTTAGATACTCCTCCAAGATAAAGGCACTTTGCCAGAATTGACTGGCAAATTTCAATGGGTTACAGAACTCTGCGGGTAGTCCCGGCACGGCGGTTAATTTTCTGAGGAAAGACCGATTTTCCATCTGTCCCCGAGGGTCCGAATTTTTACGGATAGACTTGGACACCGGTTGTTCCCTCCACCTTTTTTACCACTAGGTCTATAACCCACTCACCGACCGGGTCGTACTTATAGAAACCTGCAACGCCTTGGAAATCGCTGAAATTCTCAAGTCCGGTCTTAATTTTTTGAGGAACAGTGCCGTACTTGCTGAATATTGGGGTAAGGAGGTTGAATAGTGCATCGAATTCAATGACGGAATTCCAATTCGGGAGCGCCCCGAAGCGGGTTTCAAATTTTTTTACTATCGCTAATGTTAATGTATCAGTGACGGATGAAGCGTCAAATGCAGGGGTAGTGTAGTAAGTACCTTCCAATGCTTCCTTTGCAAGGCTGATGGTAGGTTCGACAGAAAAGTTATAGCTTCCAAGTATGTAGCCTTTGTACTGCAGTTCCTTTGTTTGCTTGAGCGCAATTCCGTTAGCTTTACCATATCCGTAGATATATATCGCTTCCGGCTTGGCAGCAATTAATCTCCTAATAGACGCCCGGAAGTCAGTTCCGTCTTTTTCAAATGCTTCGGCTTTAAGAATTTGTCCTCCCAAGCGGTGAAAATGCTGACTGAACATTTTCATTGCTGCTTCACCAAAGGCATCGTTAATGTAAAAAATGGCGATTTTTCTTATTCCCATTTTATTAAATGCAAACTCTGCCATTTTTAAAGCCTCATGTTTACTGGTAGGAAAATTTCTGAAAACCCAGTCACTAAGAGAGGTAATTTCAGGATGGCCGCAGTTGGCGAACAGAACTACCCCTTTCTGCTCCGCTTGATTATAAATCGCCATACTTGGAGAGCTCATTACTGTAATGATCAAGGGCACACGATCAACCGTTACGAGTTTGTTGAATGCACTTACAGTTAATTTCGGTTCATTCTGATCATTTTCGTAAATAAGCTGGAGTTTCTTACCGTTGATTCCGCCTCGTGAATTTATTTCTTCCACCGCCAAGTCAAGGCCAATTTTGTGCTGCTGTGCAATTTCAGCGGCACTCCCAGTAAGAGGTAAAATTACGCCGATCTTTATTGCTTGGGGTTCTTTCTTGCAATCTATTTGACCTAGTACCGTCAAAACTGCGGTCATAAGTATGCCAATTTTTATTCCATTGTGCAAGCTTTCCTCCTTTTATTTGTTTGGCTTCATACAATTCTATAGTAAGCAAATTGCGTTCCTTGTCAACAACCACACAAAAGCTTTCTGAAAAGCCAGCCGATGGGATTTGATCGTCACAATCAAGTGATAACAGAATCACCTTGCGTTCATTTCTGAATCATCTTTTCCTTTGCACACGCTGGCACATAATTTGCAGATGTAGTTTAAAATAGGTTGAATGTGATGTTACTGCAGTTTATTGCCAATGGTTTGGTTGAGGGAGTTGTTTTAGGAATGTTTGCTTTGGGGTTTAGTATAATTTATAATTCAAGCAGAGTATTTAATTTCGCACAAGGCGGGATATTTACTGTCGCTGGGTACATAGTGTACCTCTCTTGGAAAATTTTAAATCTGCCAATAGGCGTTGGAATAATGCTGGCGATCATAGGTGCGATTGGACTAGGGATGCTGCTTGAGAGATTGATTTTCTATCCTTTATATAGGCAACAGTCTTCACCTGCCATTGTGATTCTAAGCAGTTTAGGTAGTTATTTGGTCATTGTTAACTTGATTGTTCTTATATTAGGTAATGAGACTAGGGTTCTGAGGTCTGGGGTAGAGGAAACGTTGAAATTAGGGGGGGGCATATTAACCAAAATTCAGGTTTTTGGGGGGTGCACTGCACTGATTCTAAGTGTTCTTACAATTATTTTGCTAAGACATACTAGGTTTGGTATAACGCTGAGGGCACTGGCAGATAACTCATCATTGATTGCAGTGCTTGGACTTGGTATTCAGCGGTTACGACTGCTGAGTTTCGCTTGGGGGTCGATGTTAGGGGGAGTGGCAGGTGTGATTGCAGCATTTGATGTCGGCATCGATCCGCACGTTGGCGGGTCAGCAGTGTTAATCGGCGCCGTGGCGACAATCCTCGGTGGTATCCGAGTCATTGAAGCAGCATTCTTTGGGGGGGTGATTATCGGAATTACTAAAAACTTGGCTGCTGGGCATATTTCGGCCCGTTGGGAGTCGGCAGTTACATTTTTTATACTGCTGATTGTGCTTTTGCTTCGGCCTCAAGGAATACTGGGAAAACGCGGTAGACTGGAGGAAATTTGAGTTACTTACTCCACATACTGATTATGTGTTGTATTTATCTTATTCTCGCGCAGTCACTTAATTTGCTTGTGGGGTATACTGGTTTGCTTTCAATGGCCCATGCAGCATTTTACGGGCTCGGTGCTTATATATCAGCACTGCTAATGGTCAGGGCGGGCTGGAACTTTTTCGCTACTATTCCTGTGGCAATGGTCGGAGCAATGATACTGGCAGTGATTGTGGCATTACCGTCACTTCGGTTGCGGGGAGATTATTTTTTACTTGCGACGTTGGCTTTTCAGAGTATCATCTTTTACCTTCTCTATAACTGGATATCATTTACGCGGGGTCCATATGGGATTGCGGGTATCCCCAAGCCAGAATTTCTCGGTTTTAAGATCACTAATGTACCGGAATATTTTCTGATGAGTGCACTGATCACGGGTTTAATTTTTCTGATAGTAGGTACACTTTGTTCGTCTCCTTTTGGTCGGGTGCTTAAATCAATCAGGGAGGATGAGTTTGTCGTTGAGGCGCTGGGTAAGAACACAAGAGTTTTTAAAATTCAGGCGTTTATGACTGCTGGTGGTCTGGCAGCGGTTGCCGGTTCGCTATATGCTGCCTATGTGGCTTATATTGATCCTACCAGCTTTACTTTTGATGAATCGGTATTCATCCTTTCGATAATAATAATTGGTGGGACCGGTAATCTGAAAGGTCCAGTAGTTGGGACGCTACTGATGCTCTTTTTGCCTGAACTTCTGAGATTTTTAAGGGTTTCTGATCCCGTAGCGGCAAATGTCCGGCAAATTATTTACGGAGCTCTCCTTGTCGTGCTGATGCGAATTCGACCTCAGGGGATTTTAGGTGACTACCAGTTCGACTAATGAAATGATACGGACCGAAGGGCTGGTAAAGAGTTTTGGCGGGCTGAGAGTGATAGATGATGTTACCGTTACGTTTTACCGTGGCAAGATTACCGGTTTAATCGGACCCAATGGAGCGGGCAAAACTACCCTTTTTAATATTCTCAACGGTTTCATAAAACCGGATGAGGGGGTAATTTATCTAGGGGATATCAGAATTGACTGTTTAGCCCCGTTTCAGGTTGCCCAGTTGGGAGTGGGTAGGATGTTTCAGGATACGAGAATTTTTGCCCAAATGAGTGTGTTGGACAATGTGTTGGTAGCGATAAAGGGTCAGAGTGGTGAGACCCCTTTTAATTTATTTGCTAAATATCCCAAAATCCAGCAGGAAGAAAAGGAAAATCGGCAAACTGCGATTCGCTGGTTGGAATTTGTGGGGTTAAGTGATAAAATGCAAATCCGTGCCGAAAATCTTTCCTACGGGCAACAGAAACTCTTGGCGCTTGCCCGATTGCTTGCCGGGAATAGTAGCGTATTGCTACTGGATGAACCAACTGCTGGGGTGGATCCAGGGTTTATTCCTGTGCTTCTTGATTTTTTAAAAAGACTGAAGGAAGATGGTAAAACTATAATTCTAATAGAGCATAATATGACCGCAGTGCTTGCGGCGTGTGACTGGGTATATTTCATGGATGAAGGGAAAATTACAGCGTTCGGTTTGCCAGAAGAAGTGCTATCTGATCCTACAGTCAGAAATGCCTATCTGGGTTTATGAGTCAAGCATCTGATTTGATAAAGATCGATGATATTCATGCTGGTTATGGCAGAAAAAAAATTCTATTTGGAGTTAGTATGGTGATTCACGAGGGGGAGGTGGCGGTGCTTATCGGTCCTAACGGTTCGGGAAAATCGACACTTCTTAAGGTTATTGGTGGACTTCTTCAACCATGGCAGGGAAGGGTTTACTTCAAGGGTCGCGACATCACTCAGATTTCAACGGATGCAAGAGTCAGACTTGGTTTAGGTTATTTTCTTCAAGGAGGTGAAATTTTTAGGAGTTTGAGGGTGCAGGAAAATTTGGAGGTCGGGGGTATGGGTTTGAGTCGGATCGATTTCAATCGAGCGCGCAAAGAAATTTTTGATTTGTTCCCGCAGTTAAGAGCATATCAAAACCGGCGTGCCGGGGAACTTTCTGGAGGAGAAAAACAGGCACTCGCTTTAGCCATGGTTCTGCTGCGTCGGCCGCAACTGCTTTTACTTGACGAACCATCTGCTGGACTGGCGCCGGCGCTGGTGGAGGCAATGATTAAAAAGATTGAAAATGTTAGAAAGATTTTGGGCACGACGATTTTGTTAGTAGAGCAGAATGTCCGCGAGGCACTGAGAATCGCCACTACCGTTTTTATAATTAAAAAGGGGGTAATTCTAAGCCAAGAAGAACCTGATGTAGTGCTGGAAAAGGGAAAATTGGTTGAGGTTTTTTTTCGTTGACAACAGGAGAAATTTATTATCTAATAAATTATGGAAAGAGTATTAATCGTCGAAGACTCCATTGAGTATGCTGAGGCATTGAAAAACATTCTTAAATTTGATTATGATGTGGTTATTGCTACCAATTTAGAAGAAGCCAAGGAGAAGGCAAACGGAAATTTCGGCGTTTTTCTAGTGGATATCCGATTAAATGAGTCAGATCCAAACAACGCTGATGGTTTGTTGTTTCTCAAATGGGCTAAACACAAGTTTTGCGAAGTTCCAGTGATAATGATGAGCGCCTACCGCGAGTTTGAGGAACAGAAAGATTGTATTGCGCAAATGGGTGCAGCATTATTTCTTAAAAAACCTATAAGCATAAAGGATTTGAAAGAAGGTCTAAGATCAGTATTACGCAAAACTTGACAGAGTAAGAATGTTTTATTAATTTTTTTTAGATTTTTATGTTTTGGACAAACCGAGCCATAAAATACTTATTTCTGTATTTACTTTTGGTTCCGGGAGATGTCGCAGCTCAGAAAACTCTAATTTTTGTAATCGATGTTTCTGGTAGTATGCGCTACGATAACCTTTACCAGCGGGTAACGGGTTCGTTAGTTGATTTTATTCGTCGCGAGTTTAAAGAGGGGGATAATATTGTTTTGTGTTCGTTCGGGAATGATTTCTATATCAACAAAGAGCTTAATGAAGTGAAGAACTTGTGGTCGAGTAATATCTTGCAAGAAATTGAGCGCTTAGCTTTTAACGATCAATGGACTTATATGACGCTTGCCTTTGCTCGAGTAGCAGAGATCGCCGAACGCTATCGACTACGCTCACCAAGCAACCCGATCTACATTTATCTTTTCACTGATGGTAAAAATGAGCCACCGCCCAAGGTTAAGAATCCACTGAGTTTTAAGCAGATTCTTGAGTGGTATTTTAGCAGCTATCAAGCCGAAAATACCTACCTTTATGTTGTTACTTTAGGGACTCAACCTCAGGATAGCCTTACAATGTTTGTGGAATCTACGGGAGGAGAGATTGTTTCAGTGCCGCGAGAAATTAAAATGAAGAACCTTTCTTCAGAGATTCCATCGGCCCAGACCCCCCCCCCCAAGAAAGGCGAACAAGATGTTGCTCGGCAGAAATCGAGGGTAGAATCCCATTCGCAAAAGAGAGATGGAAGATACTGGCTGATTTTAGTGATTGGTGGAGGGATTTTGCTGCTGGCACTGGTTTTTGTGATCGTTAAGTATAAGTTTAGATTGGCTGAATTTCCGCCAGATGCTCAGCTGTTATGGCTTGATGATGTTGGACATACGATCGATCGGTTTAATTTGAGACAGCATCAGAAAGTTGGTAAAAATAAATTGCTGATTTCAGGTGATATCGATATTCCAGGCATCGCAATCGGTGAACTGGAGTTATCAGTGCACAGAGACGGGAATGTCTTTTTGAACGTCAAACAGCCCGATAAATCAGTTAAAATAATGGGGGAAGTCGGGGGAGAAATTAAGGCTGGAGAAAGATATCTTTTAACTTCAAATATCGAATTTGAATACAACAGCGTTAAACTGAAATACGAGAAAGGAGATTAAATATGGCTTCAATTCTAATTGGTTTGGGCGGTTTTGGGACTGGGGTTGTGCGCAGGGTTAAGCGTTTGTTTGAAGAAAATCCCGCTTATCACGGATTGATCAATCAAACCGTCTTTTTTTCCTCCATTGATATTGACCCTGATTTTGAGTCGGAGATTGCTTCTATCGATCAGATTTATTGGGAAGGATTCCGTGTCAGTAGGCCCAAACATGAAATTGATAAGCTGTTTAAAGAAGATGCAAATTTTAAGTATTGGTGGATTCCTGGTTTTACTTTAGAATCAGAGATAAAGGGAACAAGGGGGGCAGGTCAAATTAGAATTGCTGGCCGACTGGCTTTTTATTTGCATTTTCCCCGAATTAAATCAGCAATTAAAGAACGTATCGATCAGGCCAATGAACTGCGAGCCAAGTTACAGAAAGATCAGGGTATGGCAGCAGTAAATACTCCCAATGTTGTATTTTTGGTAAGTTCGCTTGCCGGGGGGACAGGTTCCGGCATACTGATCGACACAGCGATGTTAGTTAGGAGTTTGGTTGATGAGTCATACAAGATTTACGGCGTGTTCTGCGATGGGTCGGTAGTTGAAAAATTTGCGGGAGGTAATACCAAGTTATACGGGTTTGCTACATTGACCGAAATTGAACGATGGATGGAAAAGGGTGATACTTTTGAATTTCATTATGGTAATATAAACGCAACGGTAAAAGGGCAAAATAGATTATTTGATATTGTGTTTCTTATACAGTCAGACAATTTACAGGGTCGGACATTTTACGTGCGAGGGGGTGGTGACCGAGAAATCAGAAACAATTATCAAGAATTGCTTGCTTCTTTTTTGGGGACGCTCCTTACATCTATTGACTTCGATGAGACGCTAGCCGCAAATTCTTGGAACAGATTTGATGCTTTGCCTCTCACTTCCAATGGGCGAAGCCGTAATTATTCCACCTTCGGTATTAGTCATATATCGTTTCCAGTGCACAAGGTAACAAATTATTGCTATTCCCGTTTGATTAGCGAAGTATTGAAATTAGGATTTGATTTTTCCAATCCTGACTTGCAAAAATTTGAAAGAGATAATTCAATTTGCGAACGTGATGGAAATCAGTTGACAAATTATTTGCGCGATAAATGCCGGTCGGCGAGGTCTTATAAGGCAAAGAGAGACCGGGAGTTAATACGTTTTAGTGCTCCCCGGATTAAAAATACAGCGAGCTTTGTGAATTTGTTAGCACCGCACGGAATAGAAAAACTCATACTTGATTATTCAGATTTGATAGAGGGTTATAAAAAAGAGTTATCTCAGGAATTGGAAGATCTGAAGAAAGTAATAACGAAAAACTTTGAGCGCACAATTTTTGAATTGGTTGCGAGTCTTAGGTTTGACGAACTGAATAAGATCTTAGAGGAATTCATTGGAGTGATGCAAGCTAATATAGAACACACTAACCGGTCAAAACCATTATGGGATAAAGCTGACGCACTTCGCGAACAATTAAGTGCTCGATACGATGCAGTGCTAAAGTGTAAAAGGGGTTTTATGGGTATTGGTGATGAGTTTCCCTCTCGAAAAGGAGAATTTGTTGCTACCCTGAAACAATGGACTGATGCCGAAATACAATCAGCTGAACGTAAAATAATGGAAAAGTTCTACAAAGAAATAATTGAAACTACGAAACACATCAAATGGGTAATTCAATATCTTGGCGGTATTCTTAACGACTATGTTGCTCAGTGTGCTCGACAAACTGGAGCGTATGTGCAGCACGACTGGATTGTTGATCCTGAACGTTTTAGTTCTGGTGAATATCTTTTAAATTTAGAACTTTCGACATCGAAGTCTGATGTAGATGAATATATTTACCCCGATATTAAAAAGATCTTTAAAGACGAGGGGGTTAGACAAGAAATCATCAATGGTTGTGAAAAAAAATACGATGGCATCGGGACTATTATAAGAGAATTGTATGATAAGTATATTCAAGATCCCAATAAAATGGCAAAGTCGCTTAATAATAGCAGGAATGAATATGCCGCAAAGTTAGAGCAGACTTTTACCGGGGCAATTAAATCAAAAGTTTATGACTTGGTAAAAAGAATTCGGGTAGATGATGCGATGACGTGGTTTTTGCAGCGGACTTACAATGAGGTAAAGAACGTAATGACTAATGGAAGCGGTGCTGAACAAGAGGGGGTTAAAAATCGCCTCAGCATGGTTTTTGGTACTGCTACGGCAAATCTGCTTATGAACAAAGATTATAATGAGGATAGGTGGATGCGAGAGGCAGCACGGGGAATTCTAAAGCAGATGTCAGAATTGACGCAGCCTTTTATAAAAATTGAGGAGAACGACATAATAAGAGATAATCAAGGGGAAGATCAGGTAGAGCACATCAAGATTCAGGTGGTATTTGCCCCAGAAAATTTTAAGTTCGCTAAAGAAATACCAGTTTCCTCTTGCATTTATACAAAAATGACAGATAGAATTACTTTTTACACCCAACTGTCTTTCTTTCCTCTGTATCGAGTATTGTCATTTAAAGAAATAGCCGAGGCGTATAATAAACATGTGGAAACTATTTTATCTGCCGTGGATAAAGGGCGTAAAACTGGAATTCCAGCGCATGCAGATTACAGGTTTTATACGATATGGCGCGATAATATTTTGCACCCGGTGGCTAAAGAAGAGGAACGAATGAAGGACGTTATTTTATTGATACTTCTTGGAATGGCAATGGGATTTATCAAACGCGATAAACAAATATTCCGTATCTATTCCCCACGAGGAGAGGAGATTGGAAATCCTATCCGGGGGGTTGAGGCACTTTATAATCAGCTACTTAACGATCAAATTACTCGAAGGCAGCTTGGCACTTTGGTATGCGAGAAATTCATGAATGAATATTATGGTGATGATAAGCTTAAAGCGGTACAGAATCTCTTCAAAATAGCACAGCAGGAATTGAAAAAGATCAAAACAGATAAAAACAGTAGCAGTTATAAGATCCTAAGCTTGCTGATTAAATTATCCTCAATAATGGATAAGAGCACTGTGATTCCAAACTCAAATAAAGAATTAGAGGAATTGGCTAAAAGGTTGCAACAGTTAAGGCAATAAAAGCACTGTTCACTTAATGTCTTTATCAGCCGCCACTTGTTTACTCTATTTAGTTAAAAGTGGTGATGGCATGTGGGATTTATTCAAATCTTTTGCTAATGATTTTTATAACCAGGTTAAACCGGAATCGCCAAGTATTAAAGTTAAAATTGGGGCGGTTGCTGACATCGAATCCACAATGAATGAAATCAACAAAGAAATCACACCTAGGGAGGTTATTTTTTTCCCCTTGATCGATGTTCAATCGGCTTCCCAGGAGATTTATCACAGCCTCAACATACTCGGTGATAAGTACCCTAATATCATAATTTACACTTATCCGATTTTATTTTTGCCGTCCAATGCAGTTGTTGATTTTCTAAGGGAATTCCCAGATAAATTCTCTAATTACTCTAATTTTGAGTTTTGCTTTTTTTTCTCTGATAAAGATACGAGCAACCGCGCTGTTAAACCGGTTGATTGGATTGTGTTACTTAATCATTTTATGGCGCTGGTTCATGCAATAATATCAAATGGCGAATTGCGGTACTGGTTAGAAAAATTTAGCAACAGAGGTAAAGATGAAAAAGGCATTGCTAGCTTTGGGGCAACTTTGTTTCAGCTTCCGATTCGAAGGTTGATCGACGATAAATTAAGCACTAAATTTAAGGAATTCAGCGAAAATCACCTTAAAAAAATTAATAATAGGTTTGAAGTTAATCCTGAGGAACTGGTAAAAGAAGTTGTTGAAAAGGGTGTTGATCAAATATTTTCCCGTTATTCGAATCCTCCGATTGATAGTCCCTTTACCCATATGCATGATGTTACTGACTATCCCTGTCTGCTGAAAACTAACTGCGAAGTGGATAAGTCCCGAATTAAAGAAGAATCTCAAAGGATAACCGCCGAAGTTTTGAATACTGTTTACAACTCTCTTTATGATCATGTTAAAAAACATACTGTTGAAATTAATGAAGGGCTGAAAGAGATTAGAAAAACATCGGTACAAAAACTTCAAGAAGCGATTCCGGGATTTTTAAGAGGGGGCGGTACATTGATCGCCTTAGAAGAATGGTTGGAAAAAAGGGAAAAGGAAGCAAACGTTATTAATTCTAAAATGGATTACTTTCCTGAAGAGCAGAGATACATTTTTATTCCAGCACTTAATAAAGTAGCCGAAATTTTAAAAAAGTTGTATTATTGGCAATCAAAGTTTCGATATATGGTTATCTTTTTTTTAGTTGGCTATGTTATTTTTTTATTGACTGTGATTGCGTTATTTTCATTGGGGGGGGGAAACTTCCGGAACTTTATGCGATCAATTTTAGTGGGGGGAGGGGTCTTTTTTTTAATATTAGTTGTTCGTTATTTGAAATTGAACGCGATAAAAAATAAGGGGGCTACAGTTTTGAAAGAACTAAAAGATCAATATGACAGTTTTATAAAGAATACGACACATGATATTAAAGAGTGGTTCAAGAGATGGTTAGTAAAGCATTTGTCTACTAAACTGATAATTAGTTTTGAAAATGTTCTTGACGAAATAAGAGAGATATGCTTTATTTGGCGCCGGACTTTACAAAACTTTGAGTTCTGTAAAAATTCTGATACGCCGTCCCAGTTTGTTCAGGAAATAAATTCCCACGGGAATTTATTAGATGATTTGATTGACAAGGAAGTTCAAAAAAAGGAAGTTTTTCAAAATCTATCTGTGATATTTGATCATTTCTTGGAGAGTGTTTCTTATCATAATCTGTCTAAAAATATACAAACCACCTTAATCCAATTAAGAGAAGAAATTTTTCAAATAATCGAACAAGAAATTCCGCCTCCCTTGATAGGGTTGGGCGCAAATAAATTAAATGATTACATTAGAGTAACCGATAATAATATTGTGACGGGTTGTTCGTCCTTAATTAAACCTGAAACACCCAAGTTGTATTTTGTTGTTAAACCCCAGAGTCTCACTTTGGAATTTAGCGTTGAAAAAACCTTTAATTGGAACCATAAAGAAGCTCTGTTAATAACCGTAATATACAAGCTAATTCCAACTAAATATGATTGACATTAAGGCAATTATTGAAAAGCCTGAAAATCTAAGGTATTATAAAGGTCAGGTTTATGAGGTTGATGAGGTAGGGATAGTTGAACCCAAATACTACGATATAGAGAAGATAGGTATTCCATATAAAAATATCCTGAAGGTTTTATTGAGCAATTTGCAACTTTCCCATTTATACCAACACCAAGGGTTATTCATTAAGGAGATAGCTGATGGAAAGGATGCTTATTTATGTTTAGCACCAGGAAGTGGTAGTTCAATGGCGGTGGACTTAGCGGTAGTTGCGACAATACTTACTAAACATCGGACTGCGTTGTACCTCCGCCCGTCAACTTATGATTTGCGGTCGCGGCTGGCAGTAGTTAATGATCGCATAAAACAAATGAGGTGGGATTGGTTGGTGAAAGCCGAAAAGGCAGACTGTATTGAGGAATTCTGTTCGGCACTCGGGAGGGAGCCGGATATAATCATAACAGCACCGGAAGTTTTTAAGGAGTATTTTTTAACTAAATTCTCGGTTGAGGAGGGATCCACTTGGATGGATGCGTTACTGCATGTTGTGATTGAGGAAATCACAATGTTTCACCCGGAGGAGTTATTTCATCTCAGCAATCTTATTTCTTCCTTAATAATTGAGAGAAATAACTCAATTCAATTTTTACTCACAAGTGCACCAGTTGGGTCACCAGAAAAATTTGCCCGTAATTTAACCCACCGGAACTGCTCGGTTATAACAAGTAGCTATAGCGGCAACAATAGATTCAAAATTTTATATTGGATTCCCCAGATTGTAGCCAAGGTTGATGACGACACTGGAGAAATTCAAGTTTTTCGGGAAAATTTTTTCGAAGAATTAAAAGGTTGCTTCAAAATTTTTTGTCGTTCAGAAGATAACATTCTGGTTTGGAATTTAATTCAAAGTTTTAGTTCCGCAGATTACCGTTTACTTAAAGAAGATTTGTTGCGTTCGGTGCAGTTAGAAATCCCCAAGTTGGAAATAACAATATGTGGCGATATTTCCGAAATACCTCGTGACAAATTTAAAAAGTTTAATCGAGTATTTGTTTTAGGAACGGCACCAATCTACAAAAATATCAAGCAGATACTCAGTAATTTAATTACCGAAAATGGCTTGGCAATAATAATTGCCAACGAAGATCCATTATCGTTTTTCTTTGTACGCAGGTTGGATATGGTTGATAAGCTTCGTTTACCAGACATTATAATTCCTCAAAATAAAAGTGTAACGGAGTTTTATTTTTTTAGAACTCTTGCTAGTAAAAGAATAAATTCTTTAGGTTATGAACAATTGATTTCTGTTTGGGGTAAAGAACTAACAGAAGAGATTCTCAGCCAACTTGTACAGGAAAAGTTAATTGAAAAAGGTGACGGTAGGGTTTACGTATTAGACCGAGATAAAATTTATGACAAGCAGAAAGATATTCCATGGGGCATCATGGATAAAAACTTTTATGAGCTTTCAACGAGTAGCCAAGAAATTTACTCAATAAGAAAGTTTGTAACAGAATCACTTTTCCCATATATTGTCTACCCTGAAGCAGTTATTTATAACGGGCTGGAAAAATACCAAATATCTTCCAGTTTTGACGGCAGTTTTGACGGTGATAAATGTAAGCTTAATTACGCAACAGAGCATACCCCGGTGTTGACTGTCCCGATAATTAATCACTTATTTTCAAGCAAGCACACCGAACCAATTGCTTATAAAGAAATTAAAGGATTAGGAAGATTGGAATTATTACCCGAACAAACGATTGAAATTCAATTCTGCGGGTTTAAATATTTTTTAGATTTTAAGTTTCAGAATACGGGGGAGGTAAAGGTTAAACCAATTAGTCGTATAAGAAAAACATCGCTGATTAAATTTAACACAGATAGCTCCGCAGGCATTGCTCAGATTTGGAATATCTTTCTTCCCTATTTTTTCCACAATTTTGAACGGCTGATTGCTGTTTTCTCTGACGAATCCGCTGTTTATATTATTCCTCTGGTCGACAGTGGTAATGAAGTGTTGAAGGAGATTTATGAGGGTATGGTAGAATTACTTAATTTACTTTATGAGTACGGGTATGAATTGCTAATTTCTTGCCCTTGTTCTGATGGTTGTCCACTATGTATAGAATACAAAAAAACAAATGTAACGCTCAAAGGGAAAAAACACGATATCTTGCTAACAATAGGGCAGGCTTTGGGCAAAGAATCAGAAACCAAGAAATTCCTTATCTATAAATCTGAGGGGCTTGATGCTGATTCAGCCCAAAAACAATACGAGGCAGAACAAAAAAGAATCATCGGACTTTTTCGCAACAAATTAGGTCTGGAAATTCAAAAGCCAGCGAGAATCACGGTTGATAACTTAGATAAAAAACTATTAGGTTTTTGTTCTTCCGAAGGTGGAGTAAAGGTGATTCCTAAGATTCCTCAAGCATTGGCAATTCAAGTCATTGCTCACGAATATGCTCATAACTGGGAATTTGAACAGACCAACAGCAATGTTTTGAAAGAAAAAATAATTAGTGAAGGGTTTGCTGAATGGGTTGCATTTAAAATTTTGGAGTTTTATGGTTTGTTGGATTATATTGGAAAGATCAAACTACGGGACTATGACGAATATGGTAAAGGGTTTAATTTATGTAAAAGAATCGAAGATGAAATAGCTGGTTTTCTAGGGGTGATCGAGTTTGTTAAAACAGGTATAGTTAGAAATCCATTAAATAATGAGGAATACGATTTAGCCCGATTAATGGAGGAAGGCTGGGTATATTATAACAAATAAATGACCAATATATACCGAAGAATTGATTTTGGGTTATGTTCTAACCGCATGCCCTAATGCCCCGACCAGGTCAATCGCCTTGACCGGGCAGACAAGGACACACTGGCCACAGCCGATGCACTTTTCGGGGATGACCCGGTGCTGTTTTCCGGGGTCACCTTCAATCGCCTTGAACTGACAAACTTTGACACATTCACCGCAGCCGGTACAGCGGGGATTGATAGATGCTTTGGGTCGGCCTGGTGCCCGGTCGATAAATGATTTGGTCGGACATTTGTGAACGCAGATGCCGCAGTCAATGCACTTTTGAAAGTCCATGACTGGCAGGTTGTTTTCCATTCTCAGGGCGCCAACCGGGCAGACCCGCGTACACAGTCCGCAGGCGATGCAGCCGACCGAGCAAACCTCTTTAACCGCCCGCCCGCGGTCGTGAGAAACACAGGCGAGGTAGACCAGTTTCGAACGGGGAATCAGGCTCAGCGTTCCCTTCGGGCATTCGGCTACGCACTTGCCACAGCCGATGCATTTTCTTTCGTCGATAATTGGCAGCCGGTTTTCGCCCATTCTGATCGCCTTGACCGGGCAGACAGTGACGCAGTGTCCAAAGCCCACACAGCCGTAGATGCAGGCTTTGGGTCCGCCGAGCAGAAGAGCTGCCTGACGGCAGTTTTCGGCCCCCTTATATTGGAAGCGTTGGGGTGCCTGATCCTTGCCTCCGCGGCAGATGAGAACCGCCACTTTCGGTTCAGCTGCGGTTACCTCCTGCCCCATGATTTCGCCGATTTTCTTGGCTACTTCAGGTCCGCCGACTGAGCAGGCGTTCAACGGTGCCTTGCCCGCGGCAATCGCAGCGGCATAACCGTCGCAACCGGGATAGCCGCAGGCACCGCAGTTGGCGCCAGGCAGGACCGAGCGGATGCGGGCTTCCCGTTCATCAACCTTGACCGCCAGTTTGATGGAGGCGAGCAGCAGAATCACGCCCAGAATCAGTCCCAGTCCTCCCAGGGTGATGAGCGATTTGATAACCAGTGACCAGTCCATAGTTACGATATACCGAATAAGGCGGTAAATCCCATAAATGCCAGCGAGACGAGTGCGGCACCGATGAAGGCGATCGGGTAACCACGGAATGCCGGGCTGATCGGTGCATCCTCAAGCCGTTCGCGAATAGCGGCAAAGAGAATGATTGCCAATGCAAAGCCGCCGGCGGTGCCGAGTGCAAAGATGGTTGCCTGCAGCAGATTGAAGTTATAGTTGATGTTAAAGAAGGTGACTGCCAGGATGGCGCAGTTGGTGGTAATCAGGGGCAAATAGATGCCCATTGCCGAGTAGAGGTTGCGGATGTAGCGCTTGAGAAACATTTCCACAAACTGAACAAGTGCGGCGATTACCAAGATAAAAACTGCGGTGCGCAGAAATACCAGCCCGAGCGGCAAAAGCAGGGCATGGTACAGGACCCAGGAAACCCATGATGCGAGCAGCATTACAAACAGCACTGCCGCGCTCATGCCGATTGATGTGGAGACCGAGGTGGAGACACCGAAGAAGGGGCACAGTCCGATGAAGCGCATGAGAATGATGTTGTTGACCAGGAATGCGGCAAGGAAAATCTGTCCGGGGTTCAGTTTCATTTTACCTCCCCCACCCCAGTTTGTTGACCAGCGCCTTGAGCAGTCCGATCAAGAGAAATGCACCAGGCGGGAAGATGGCAAAGAGCATGGGAGCGGAGCGATATGCTGCGGGCAGGAGTGGACTGCCAAAGAAGGTTCCGGCACCGAACAGCTCGCGCAAGCTTCCCATAATGAAGAGCACGAGCGTAAACCCAATTGATTTACCCAGACCATCAAGGAACGAATCAAAAATGCCGTGGTGGTAGGCAAAGGCTTCTGCCCGGCCGAGGATGATACAGTTGACCACAATCAGCGGTACAAAGACCCCGAGTACCCGGTAAAGGTCAGGCTGGTATGCCTGCATCACATAGTCGATGATGGTGACAAAAGTGGAGATGATAATGATGAAGATCGGAATCCGGACTGAATCGGGGACAAGTTTGCGAATAGCAGAAATGGCAATGTTCGAGCAGATGAGCACAAAAGAGGCAGCAGCTGCCATGCCGAGGGCATCGCGGGCGGTGACCGTAGTTGCCAGGGTTGGACACAGACCGATCATCAGAATCAGCGTCGGATTTTCCCTGATGATTCCTGAAGTCAGATAGGAGAGGCGGGACGGGTTACGGTTCATGGTCCGGTTCCTCCTGGGGAATCAGAATTGTTCTGTATTTTACCAGCGCTTCGTGCAAGCCGTCCGCGACCGCCCGCGAGGTGATGGTGGCGCCGGTGATGGCCTGAATCGTGCCGCCATCTTTGGTCAGCCGGATTTCTGCGGCTGTTTTGCCCTGGAACTGATTGCGGAATTCCGGTTCAGTTGCCTTCAGTCCGAGCCCGGGTGTTTCCTTCAACCCTTCAGCGGCAGAGGCAACTCTGATTGCGACAATTCTGCCCTGCAGGTCTACCCCCGCCGTGACCGGCACCGGTCCGCCATAACCCTGTTTGGCGGCTTTAATGATCGAGCCGATCCTGGTTTCCCCCTTGAATGCCAGCCAGATGCTTGAATCCGGGGTCGCGGGTTCAAAACGATCTGCTTCGGGCATCACCGCACCAAATGCTGCTTTGAGTCCGGCGACATTCCGCTGATACTCAATCCGGGGCAGAGTCAGATTGTAGATCTGAGAAAGGGCGAAGGCGGAAATCAGGCAGGTGATCAGGAGCGACAGCACCATCCAAGCCCGACTGTCCTTCATTTCTTTCTCCTTGTTCCGAAAAGCCGCGGCGGAGTGAGCCGGTCGATGAGAGGGGTGGCGACATTCATCAGCAGGATCGAATAGCAGACCCCCTCCGGATAGCCGCCCCAGAGTCTGATGAGGACGGTCAGAACGCCGCAGCCGACACCGAAAATCACTCTGCCCTTTGCAGTCAGGGGAGAGGTCACATAGTCAGTCGCCATATAAAATGCTCCCAGCATCAGACCACCGGAGAGGAGATGGAAAATGGTATAGTTCAGCAGGCCGGCTTTGTGTCCGGGCAGGATGAGGACGAGTGCGGTAACAGTGAGCAGATAGGAGAGCGGAATGCGCCAGTCAATGACCCGGATGATGATGAGCGCCAGCCCGCCGATCAAAAGCAGCAAGGCGGATGTTTCTCCGATGCACCCGCCGGTGTTGCCCCAAAAAAGGTTTTTCAGGGTTGTCCAGGACTGCAACTGTTCGTAAAGGGCATGCGGGTTACACCCGGGCAGCACCAGTTTTGCCCCCTGCTTCAGGACATTAAGTGGTGTCGCGGTGGTAACCGCATCGGTGCAGAGATTCAGAGCGTTCGCGGGCAGTCCGGAAATGATACCCCCGCGCGGGGCGAGCCAGCTGGTGGTCATCTGCGTGGGCCAGGAAGCAACGAGGAACGCCCTGCCGGCGAGCGCCGGGTTGATGAAGTTATGCCCCAGACCACCAAAAAACTGCTTGGCTACCAGCATGGCAAAGGCGCTGCCTGCAACCGGTATCCACCACGAGACATTGGGCGGAAGATTGAACCCGAGCAGGATGCCAGTCAGGACCGCACTGCCGTCAAGGAGAGTAATCTTTCTGCCGAAAAGCCGCTGGCCCAGGGCATCAAACAGCAGAGCCGAAGCAACGCTCAGCAAAGTGATGATGAGTGCCCGCAGACCGAAGAAGTAGATTGAGCCGGCAAAGGCGGGCAGAAGGGCAATTATCACCGCCCACATCAGTTTGTTCACGGTGACTGGTCCGGTGATATGGGGTGAGGCGGTAACCTGCAGGATTGGACGATTTTCACTCATATTTTTTACACCTTGAGCCGGGCGATCTCTGCCTTGCCGAATTTGAAGGTATGCACGAGCCGGATTTTTGCCGGACAGACATAGGCACAGCAGCCGCATTCAATGCAGTCCAGGAGGTGTTCCGATTTGGCAGCAGCAAACCTTTTGGCGCGGATATGGTAATTGAGCCGGGTGGGCGAAAGTCCCATCGGGCATACCTGAATGCAGCGGGCGCAGCGGATGCAGTCCTGTTCCGGTGTTTCCGGCACCCGATTGAACACGAGGATGCCCGAAGTACCCTTGAGTACGGGCAGTTCGTCACTGCTCAGCGCAATACCCATCATCGGCCCGCCGTTAATAATTTTCTTCGGTTCGCCGTTATAGCCACCACAGAAGTCAATCAGGGTTTTCACCGGAGTACCGATCCGGACCCAGAGGTTTTTCGGTTCCTTGACCCCATTACCGGTAACCGTTACTACTCGCTCATAAAGTGGGCGGCGGAACCGGACCGCATTGCGGACTGCAAAGGCAGTACCCACATTCTGGACAATACAGCCGACATCGGCGGGCAGACCGCCGGAGGGAACCTCCCGGTTGAGACATGCCTTGATTAACTGTTTTTCTGCTCCCTGCGGGTATTTCGTTTTCAGCTGGACAACCCGGAAATTCCTTCCTGCTACTGCTTCTCTCATTGCCTGAATCGCATCCGGTTTGTTATCCTCAATGGCGATGATCACATTGCTTACCCCAAGCGCCAGCGCCAGATAACTGGTGCCCTCAACGATCTCTTCAGTTTTTTCGAGCATCAGCCGGTGGTCGGCGGTGAGGAATGGTTCGCACTCACAGCCGTTGATGAGCAGAGTATCAACCGGCTTATCAGCTGGCGGGGAGATCTTGAAAAATGTCGGAAAGGCAGCACCACCCAAGCCCACAATGCCGGCATTCTTTACCGCCTCAATAATCTGCTGGGGGGTAAGTTCCCCCGGATTCTGTTCCTGAATGGAAGGATCAAGGGTGTCGTTGCCGTCCGAATCGATGATTATCGTGGTTACAAGTCTGCCGGTTAGTGGATGGGGAAGTTCGGCAATCTCAGCAACAGTACCTGAAACCGGGGCGTGGGTCGGGACTGAAATCCTTCCGCCGGGCTCACCAATCACCGAACCGGTAAATACTTTATCCCCCTTTTTCACCACCGGTTTGGAGGGTGCACCGAGGTGCTGGGAAAGGGGAACAAGTACTCGCGAAGGGAGAGGCAGAGTCTCAATCGGCTTATGCTCAGTTGCCTCTTTACCTTCTGGAGGGTGAACACCGCCACGAAATTTCAACATAGTTTAAAATTATTAATTAAAGGTAAAATTTTATTTTCAGCTTAACCGATGTCAAGAAAAAAGAGTAGTGGATAGAAAACTGATCTACTTTGAGCGAGACAATAACTTGGGGAAACAGGGCTAGAAAGTTATCCTGTTGAAAAATAATATCTTAAGTACAAGGGGGCTAGGGGTGGGCAGTATCCGGGACAGTGGTCGTGATTGTGCGCTCCCGAGCCGACCTGACTGCTTTGGAACCGGATGGGTGCAGAATCAGGATAGAAGTCTTACGGACATCAATGGTGATGGTTGTGCCGATGATTTTCTGCGGCTATCTGTCAGGTATCGTCGACACGCAACGGTTGTGATTTCCAGCTGGGTTTATTCACCGGTTTTGGGTCCGTTCTGGTCTGAAACCGGAACTGGATGCCGGGTGTAAAGCCGGCAGCGGTTCGCCTCGAGAAGCAGCGGTTCTTTTTTCTGCCACTGAGCAGCAGAGATTGTGCGGGTGCCGGTTGTTTTCTCGATCCGGTTCAGCCATTCAGGCCCGGATGGGCTGCGCAGCAGGTGGTGGTCAATGATCAGTGTGCCGGTATTAATCGCCAGCCGGACGGCGTTTTTCAGTGCCTGCTGGTTCAATTCTGGGGCAAGAGCATTCAGGTAAAATGGTGGTCCATCAACAAATACGATGTCCGGCTGCCAGCTGATAATGAGGTCGACCGCTGCGCTATCAAGAAGCTGAATATCAGACGCATGGACAAAGGTGGTTTCGCCATCACTGATTCTGGTCATCATTACCGTGCCTCTGCCCGGCTGGCCATGGAGGACCGGTGGGGAAAAATCAAGTCCAGGTTCGGTGTGTCCGTCTGCCATCATTACAAGGTTGCCCAGTTCGGAGATGAACTGCCCGTGCCGGTGTTGCATCAGCCGGGTGTTACCGGCAGTGCTTTTGAGCCAGATACGGGTTTTGCCGAGTCGGGTCTTGAATTCGGAGAGCGGAATCTGGGATGAATCAGGCTCAAGAAGCGGGGCGTGGTCACCGTGAAAATGGCTGATGACGATATCGGTGGTTTCCGGCAGCAGACTGAGAACTTGGTGCCTTATTTCTTCTGCCCTTTTGAATTCCAGCGGATGGGGCGGCAGACTGAACCGGAGCGGAGCAAGGGCAACACCGGGATCGATCAGAATCAGCCGGTCCCGGGTTTTCACCAGCGTGCACATGCTGCGCACACCCAGTGATTCGGCGCCGATAAAGATGATTTCCATCGTGGCAGTTTCAGATTAGCCGGAACAGGGAAAAATTTCAATCGTTGACTTCAGGACGGTCGGGCATATCTTATGGTGATGAGTCAAGTTCCAGATTACTGTTATATCCGTTCGGCAGAAGTTCCGGAAGGTGCTATTATGCCTAAACGGCAGGCACGGATTTCGCCTGATGACCGAGGTTTCTATTTTGCCGACGGTGTATATGAGGTGATGCGCACCTACCAGGGCAGGATTTTCCGGCTCCGGGAACATCTGAACCGGTTCCGGAATAGTCTGCGGGCGGTGCAGATTGACCTGCCGGATGTTGATCGTCTGGGCGAGATCTGTGTCGAGCTGATGGAGCGTAACGGGTTCTCTGGTCGGGATGTGTTTTTCTACATTCAGGCGACACGCGGGGTGTGGCAGCGCAACCTGCTTTTCCCACCTAGGGAGGTGCTGCCGACGCTGTATATATCGGTGACCGAAATTGTGCCGCCGGTCCGGGAGCGGGAGCAGGGTATTAGGGTGATTACCGTGGAGGATATCCGGTGGCAGCGGTGCGACATCAAGGCGATCGGTCTTCTGGCGAGTGTGCTGGCGCGTAATCAGGCGCAGGCGGCTGGTGCCGAGGAGGCGATTTTTGTCCGTAACGGGATTCTGACCGAGGGTACCCATACCAATCTGTTTCTGGTAAAAAATGGCAGGGTGTTCACCCATCCGCTCAACCGGCACATTTTGCCTGGTGTAACCAGAACGGTGGTTCTGGAGCTGTGTGCCCGGCTCGGGATTGAAGTTGTGGAGAGCGGGGTACGAGAGGACGAGGTTTTTGCAATGGATGAGGTTTTTGTCACCAGCACCACCTGGGAGGTGGTGCCGGTCGTGATGGTTAACGGTCGGCCGGTGGGCGCGGGTGTGCCAGGAGCAATCAGCCATGCCCTTCAGACAGAGTTTAGAAATTATGTGATAAAACAGTCCGGGGCCGGAATGAAAAATTTGTAAAACTTGACAAGATAAATTCATATGTGATACAATATGATGCGGCATGGTGCCTCCTTATTGGAAAGGAGAAAGGAGATGAAGCACTTAATCAGCACTCCGGTATTTTTAATCATTTTACTATCGCCCAGCTTTGCTGGTGACTGGGCGCTGTTCAATACCCCCCCCGCCATTTGATAGAACTCTACCCGGCACTTCTCTGACCTATGGGCACAACCCGGACGAGCCGTATAGCAAGCTCTTTTTAATCATCCCATCAAATGTTTCTTCGGAATACGGTTTCTTTCAGACCTGGGCTGGATTCGGTGGTTCGCTGGAGTGGGAGCAGCTGCCAGTGCCTGCGGGTGTAACACCGGCTCGGGATGCCTCCATCTGCTACGTTTATAACCCGTTCCGTATACCGCCGGAGGAAAAGGTGCTGGCGGTATTTGGTAACCGTCGTGATATCTGGTCCTATGATGTGCAGAGCCGGTCCTGGACCAGGGAAAGGGACATCTGGGGAGCCTCACCGGCAGGTAGAGGTGTCAGTCTCAGATTTGGTGGGTTTGGCACGGTATGTGGTCAGCCGGTAACAAGGTTTTATCTCATCAAGGGTGAAGGCAGTTCTGAATTCATGGTTTATAACCGGTTGTATGGAAACGGTGATGAGATCAAGGCACCCTTTCCTTACTGGGAGTTTCTGGCACCGTTTGGCAAGGGCATGATCCTCGATACTTTTTTCTATGCCGGTGCGGATATGGCGCTTTGGCCCCCGGTGCCGTTTATGACATTAATACCCACCTACATTTATGCGATGCAGGGAATGTCCTATCGAACTGGCATTAGTGATTTTTTCTACAGGTACTACATCCCGGGCAACTACTGGGAAAGACGCGATGACATTTTACACGGCGGGGTATTGGAAGGTGCTGCCATTGTTTCCCATGACACCTGGGGAAACCTGTATCCACATCAGACCGATGAGGTGAATTCAATTATGCACTGCGCTATTGGTGGAGGCACGAGACATTTTGATTGTTACGATGTGCCTGACAGATGGAATACCGACGCCCCTAATCCGGATAGAACTTTTGGTCCTGGTTCGGATCTGGTGTTTGGTGCTTACTGGTGGAGCCGGAATGTTGCCGATTCGCTTCCCGGCATCTGGGTATCGTTTGGAAACGGGCATAATGTCATTGCCTTTTATTCTAATTTTCCAAGAGATTACTCCGGTGAACAGTCCCAGCCCGGGTTTAAATATGAACCGAGCAGAGTTACAGTGAGTCCAAACCCGATAGAAAACAGTGCAACTTTCCGAATCAGAGATCGCTCAGGACCGGTGAGATTGCGGATTTATTCCGGAGCTGGCAGACTGGTCTGGGATGGAGAGGTTGCTGATGGCGTGGCGGTCTGGAATCGCTGCGACTTTAAAGGCAACAATGTCCCGCCCGGTGTTTATTTCTATCATGCCGGGCTGGAGACAGGTAAGCTGGTTGTAAGGTAAAAAATAAACAGGAGACACCATGCCGTGGGTTTTAATATTGAGAAATGCCGGACGGGCAATGGTGTTGGTTCTTTTTTTGTCAGTGGTGCTCGCACAGCCGGTCCGGACGCTTTATATTCCGGACAGTCTTGGCGGTAATTCTTACCTGCGTTCGCTGGTTTATAATCCGGTGCTGGACCGGATTTACATCTACAGTTCCAAATCAGAGAATATCGTAACGCTGGACTGCGGGACAAATCAGCGGCTTATACCCCACCACGACATCAGTCCCAATTTTGTTTTCAACCCCGGCAACAACCGTCTTTATCATGCCCGTCTGGTTGATGATTCCTCCGCGGTGACGGTCTATGGCGTTGATGCCGTTACCGGGCTGACAGTTGACAGTGTAGTTATCGCTCCCGGTACCCGGTTCTGGCCAATGCTGAAACTGGACCTCAGTATTCCGGCACAGAAGGTTTACTGCACCACTTTTTCGCTGGCAGGAGATACGGTAACCCATGTGATTGACTGCCGGACCAGCCATATTATCCGGCAGATTCCGGGCTTGCACTGGCTGACGGTCTTTGATACAGTGCGCAGTTATGCCTACATCTGCACGCCGGCGGCGATTTATACCCTTGACTGTGAACAGGACCAGATTACCGATTCAATCGCCGCACCGCCCGATTTTCAGTACCTGGACCTTTATCTTTTCCCGGAGCGGGAACTGCTGACCGCAACCCTTTATTCTCCAACTGCACCAGGAAGGGTGCAGCTGATTGACTGTCGGAACCGCCGGGTAAGGGGTGAGCTGGAGATGCCGGTTTCCGGACTGGGCATTGCCCGCCAGGTTCTCAATACCGTCAATAACAAATTATATGTCCTTGCACCATACACCAATACGGTTGCAATGATCTATGTGATCCCGGTGGACAGTCTGGTGATCAGCGATTCAATGCTGTTTCCACTTTACCAGATTCCCTACTGGCTTCTCTATAACCCGCAGAGCAATCATTTGTATGCCGCTTCCGGTTCAAGGTATGATATATTATTTTATGTCTTTGATGCCGGCGCCGACAGTCTGCTTGATGTTTTTGAGCTCTGGTTTCATTTTGAAGACGGGCTGGTGCATCCGGCGCTTAACAGGCTGTATTGTATTGATCAGAGCTGTGTCCATATTTTTGACTGTGCCCGGCGGAAGTTTGAAACCGCGATCAAGGCTGGATATCTGAATGAGCGGATAATGTGGCAGCCGGTTACAAACCGGCTTTATGTCAATGATGTGACTGTGGACACCTTTTCCACTCTGCTTATCGTCTACGATGGTCACACAAATGAATACCTGAAGACGGTGGATCTGTCTCATCAACTGCAACCGGCTGAGTGGTTCTTCCATTTTACCACGGCAACTGCAGAGAACAAGATTTATCTTGCCTCGGGCCAATCACTTGGGATCTATGTGCTGGACGGGGCAACCGATTCACTGGTCAACTTCATTCCCGGTCCGATTGGCGGTCATTATCTGCTTTACAATCCGGTGGTAAACAAGCTGTATGCCATTCCCTTTTCCGATTTTCTGCGCCGTTATTTTCCGCTTTATATCATTGACTGTGCGACTGATCGGGTTCTTAATGTTATTGATGTCGGTCAGTCGGGCGATGGTTACTGCAACCCCCATACCGGCAGGGTTTATGCGGCGATTACTTATCCACCTTCGGATTTGAAGACTTTCGTTATCTGTGGCAATGGTGATACGGTAATCCGGGTGCTGGATTCAATCGGCAGACCGCTTGCCTTCCGCAATAAGGGCAATATCCATCAGGTGTATGCGGGCTGTCCCTATCGGGACCGGATTTATGTTCTGGATCCGTATTCGGACAGTATCATTGATTCGGTTATTAATGTTTACTATACGAGCGAACCATTCTTTTATTACGATTCGATTGATGACCGGCTCTACTTTCCGCACGGTTCGGGCAATATTCTTGTCATTGACTGTGCCACCAACCGGCTCAGTGATACGATCAGCAACTGCGGCATCCGCCATGATGACTTTCGGGAAAACTCGGTCTGGAACGTCCGCAGTAACCGGCTTTATGTTGCCAATTACGACACCGCATCCCTGTTTTCCCGAGAGCCGAAAATCATGGTGATTGACTGCCGGACGAATACGGTGATTGACTCATTTACCGGACCGGCAAAGCCGGGATATATGCAATGGAATTACATTGATAACATGGTCTATATCAACGACCACGATCGTGCCAGGGTATTCGCATTCGCGGATGACCTGATCGGGTTGCAGCAGTCACCGGCAAGGAGTGGTAAGACTGCTTTGGGTCTTTTTATGCCTTCGGTCGGCATCCGGTTTGTGCGTCAAGCCGGGATTGGACAGGAGATAAACATTGCCGACATCAGCGGTCGGGTCGTCAGAGTCCTCGGAGCGAAGGAACTGATCTTTGATGCCGGCCGAATGGTACCGGGCGTTTATTTTGCATTCATTCGTGGCTTCAAGCCTCAGCGACTTGTAATAGTTAAATAACTGCCACGCCAGTCGATTGAACGCAACACCATAAAGGCTTGACCAGAAGCCTTAATAGGCTAAACTCAGTTGATGAGCAGACAGGCTGTAATGCCTTTTTTGGTAATTTTTTGTCTTACGGGTTACGCCCAGATCCCGCTGCCGGCTGCGCCGGACTGGAGTTCGGTGGATAATGACTATTCAACCGGTGGCGCCTTTGCTGATATTGATGGCAACGGGTTTGTGGATTTCTGTATCAGTAACGGTAATGACATGGCTTACAATTACAATTCGGTTTATTTCAATACCGGCGGTGTGCTGGAGACCAGGGCATCCTGGCGTTCGAATGACAGCGGTTATTTTGGCCATTGTTATGCCGGTGATGTGAATAATGACGGACTGCCGGATCTGGCGGTCGGTTATCTGGGCAGTGGGACAAGCGGTGATTTCCGGGCACGAATCTACTTAAACACCGGCTCGGGACTCAGTCCATTACCATGGTGGCGTTCCGCAGACCGGCATGCCTCGTTTGACTGCTGTCTGGGCGACTTTGATCTGGATGGAGATCTGGATCTGGCAATTTCTGCCGGTGATGCCTATGCGCCCGATGGTGATTCTGTCCGGATCTACCGGAACAACGGTGGTGTCTTTGACAGTCTGCCCTGCTGGACTGCTGAGGACAGCATACCCTCCGATGCGATCCGGTTCTGTGATATTGATAATGACGGAGATCTTGATCTTTTTGTCGGTTGCCGGCGCAAGGTGGTAATGTATGAAAATCGTGCCGGGGTGCTTGATACCCGTCCCTCGTGGGTTGCCCGGCAGGGAATCGGCTGGGTCCTGCGCCTGGAGTTCGGTGACTATGACCGGGACGGCTTTCTGGATCTGGCAGTAGCATCCAATGATCAGCTGGGCGATCCGAACAGCATCAAGGTCTTTCATAATAACAATGGGGTGCTGGATACGATTGCCAGTTTTAATATGCAGCGCCGGGGGACTCAGAACTATTCATCCTGTGTTGCCTGGGGTGATGTGAATGGTGACGGGTATCCGGAGCTGGCAGCCGGCGGCTGGTGGAAACCGGTCCGGGTTTATGCCAATAATGCCGGTGTACTCGATACCCTGCCTTCCTGGCAGTGGCAGCCGGCAAATCCGAATAATCTGGTGTGTGAGGCGCTGGTCTGGACTGATGTGCGCAACCGGCAGCTGGTCGCGGTTGTCGAGAGCAGTAGTGGGGATGGTTACCGCAAGCTGTTTTACCTCGGGCACCGGCCGGTTCAGTTTCTGGACAGTATTAAAGTAAATGGCGGGGCAGTAACTCCGGCTGATTACTGTTTTGATCAGACCGCAGGTTGGGTAAGTTTCGCCGACGCGCCGGATTCGGGAAACGGTAATGTGATCTTTTATTACCGTTATCCGGAATATCCGGACCTGGCGGTGACCAACTGGGACCGGGGTAATGGTAATCATCTGTTTCTGAATACTACGCAGGTGGGCGTTGCTGAGGCAGGCAGTACCAGCCGATTGAGTGTTGCGATTATGCCCAACCCTGCGGCTGGACCGATGACAATCAGGTTTGATAAAATTTTATTCCGAGAAATACCGGTCAGCATCTACAGCCAGGATGGCAGGCTGGTGCGCCGGCTCATTATCAAAAACGGGGTTATTGTATGGGACGGAAGTCTGGATGATGGCAGACCGGCAGTTCCCGGAGTTTATATGATCCGGGCCGAAGGGGCAGTACCGGTAAAGCTGGTGTGGCTCGGAAGATAAGGGGTGTAATTTGGCAGCGGAGCAGACAATTGCCGGAGAACTGCTTGCACGGCTTACGCGTTTCGGCCGGGTGTATCTGCTGGATACGGTTGGTTCGACAAATGATTATGCGTTCAGTCTGGCGGCGCGGAAAGAGCCAGCGGTGGTTGTTGCCCGGCGGCAGACAAAAGGCAGGGGCAGGTTTCGCCGGCGCTGGTTCGCCGATGAGGACAGTCTGATCTTTTCGCTTTTGCTGTTCACTGAGTCCGGTTTCCCGCAGCCGGCTGCTGTCACCCAGATTGCCGGACTCGCGCTCTGTCGGGCAATTGAACTGGGTATTCAGACCGCAAAACCGCCAGCGATGCTGCGCTGGCCTAATGATGTGGTGATCAGTAATAAAAAGGTTGCCGGTATCCTGTGCGAACAAAGGGGACAGGCAGTGGTGGTTGGTGTTGGGGTGAATGTTAATCAGCACCAGCTGCCGGAAAATCTGCCGGAAGCGGGTTCACTGTTTAGCGTTTACGGGCAGGCATGTGACAAGATGCGATTGCTGGATCTGTTTCTGGAGGAGTTTTCCCAGCTCCTGACCCAGATGAAGAAGGGAAATTCCCAGCCGGTCTGGGAAGAGATTCGGCAGCGGAGTGCGGTTATAAATCACCGGGTTGAGGTGAAAACGCTCTTGCGCCGGCACCTGGGCACAGTGATTGATATTGATGATGAGGGCAGGATTGTGCTGCGGAGTGATTCCGGCAGGCTGGTGGTGCTGAGCTCGGGACAGGTGAGACAGTTGAGATGATATTGACGGTAATTATCGGTAATACCAACAGCCGGCTGGCGTTTTTTGAAGGACAGTGTCTGGTCCGGTCTAGGGTTGTGCCGACGAGCCGGCTTGAGCAGGTGCTGGCAAACTTGAGGTTGAGCTCAAAAATTACCGGTGCTGCAGTGGCTTCGGTAGTGCCCAAGAAGACGCTCGCGGTCTACCGGGCTTTGAGCCGGCAGGTGCGGACCATGCTTTTTAATTCCCGGACTGGTGTACCGATCCGGGTGCATTACAACCGGAGGCTCGTGGGAGCAGACCGGCTCTGCGCCGCAGCCGGTGCGTTCAGTTGTTACCATCAGGACCTGATTGTAATTGATTTTGGCACTGCCATTACCTTCAATGTGGTTAAAATGCCCGGCGTTTTTCTTGGCGGTCCGATTCTGCCCGGTGCCCAGCTGATGCTGAACGGACTGGCAGCAGGAACCGGCAGACTGCCCCGGATCGATTTTTATCCCCGATCCCGGGTTCTGTCCCGGCAGACCGGACCGGCAATGCAGTCGGGCGTGTTTTTCCTGCTGGTTGGAGGGATCAAATTGATTCTGTCCCGGATCACCAGTGAAGCGGGACTGCAGTCACCACTAGTGATCGGGACCGGGGGCGGTATACGGCATTTTGTGCGGCATTTCAGAGAGATAATAAGTATTGTGGATCAAAATCTGGCAAGCCGTGGTCTTGCCGAAATATATTATTACAACAGGAGGCAGAATGAATAAGACCGGAGTGTTTGTTGATGTCCAGAATATTCAGGAGACTTTTGAACGGCAGGGGAAGGAAGTGCGGTATGATGCGATTATCCGTCATGTAATTACTACCGGCAACCGGGAGCGGGAGAATTGCAAGTTTGTTGCCTTTGTGCCTTATCGTCGGGACGATGAGCGACGGCAGCGGCTCATTGATGCCCTTTCCTTTCAGGGATACCGGGTGGTTTCCAAGCCGGTACGGGAGCGGCCGGACGGCACGATCAAAGCGAACATGGATATTGAGATCACGCTGGAGATTCTCTCGATGAGCGACTGGCTGGATGAGATTGTGCTTGTTACCGGTGATGGTGACTTTGTGGCGCTGGTGGACTGGCTGTCCAAGCGGGGGAAGAAGGTGATTACAATCGGACTCGGCCGGGGGTATACTTCAGTTGAGCTGATCCGGGCGTGTGACGAATATATCAATCTGGAGGAGATTGAAGGGGCGGTCAAGACACAGACGCAGAATCGGGAATGGGAGACACCGCCGACGGTCGCGTGAAGGATATTTTTCTGGGACTGGATACCAGCGGGTTTCAGACCGGCCTGGCGCTGGTCAGCGGAGGTGCGGTTTTATATGAAACCCGGAGTTCCGCCGGGACTTCCCATAATGAGTCGCTGTTACTTTTAATCAGGAGGGCACTGGACGCTGCCGGATTGCAGCTGGATCAACTCAGCGGTATCTGTCTGACCATCGGTCCGGGAATGTGGACCGGTTTGAGAGTGGGGTTGAGCACCGTCAAGGGTCTGGCACTGCCGAAGGGGATTGCGGTCAAGGGGGTGAATACGCTTCAGGTGATCGCTGCCAGCGCAGGTGCCGGCAGCGGTGCGGTGCTGGCGGTGATGGATGCGCGCCGGAATGAGCTCTACGCTGCCCTGTATCATGGAACTCAGGTTCTGATTTCACCTCAGGCAGGGGCAGCCCTTTTTTGGGGGAGGCTTGTTGCCGAAAGGCAGCCCCCAGGTGAGCTGGTCCTTGCTGGTGAGGGCAGTGAACTTATAAAGCCGGTTCTCTCGGCAATGGGAATCAGGTTTGTGGATTCCGGGGTGCGTTTGCCAGAGCCGGCGGTAATAGTCCGGCTCGGGGTTGAGTTATTAAAAAGTGAGGGTCCGGACCGGCTGTCCGAACTGGAACCGGTTTACCTGCGGCGCACTGATGCCGAGATTAATCTTGAAGGACGATTAAAGGGCAGCTTGTAATTTAATTACCAGCGCCTGATATTCCCAGATGTCCGTCAGGCTGTGATACTGAAAGCCGATGAGTATTTTCAGCCGGTCGTGGGGCAGGATGTTGATTCCGGGCAGAACCCGCCACTGGATTTTAGCATCTTCCCAGCGGATGATTTCAAAAGAGAGTGCCGGGGCAACAGGATTGAAGCGGGCTTCAACCTTCACATCACCGGCGAGGACATTGACATTCTGGTACCGGCGCAGGGCGATTTCCGGCGAAATCAGGAACGGTCCCTGATTTAGCTGGAGTTCTGCACCCAGTCCGAGCCATGGGACCGCTTCAGCCTGAGTCCAGCCGTAATAGATACGAGTGCCAAGTGCGAGGCTGGAGCTATGCCAGGGTTTTAATACCAGCCGGAGAAATATATCCTTGGCGCTGTTATTATCCCCGGTGTTCGGGCCGGTGCCATTGACTACTCCGGCGATTGCCCGGATCGCAGCAGCAGCTGTGCTGTCAGAACGATACCAGCAGAGCACACCGATATCCCGGGGGTTTTCGGGTTTAAGGATATTCGTGTAACAGAGAAGCGAATATTCCTCCAGGTTCAGCTGCTCTTCAGGAATTTCGCTGTTGAAACTTAATGGCAGAAGCATCTGGCCCACCTTCAGACCCATCCCACTGTGCCAGGTGAATTCCACCGCGAGGTCGCGCAGCGTCAGCCGGCTGAAGTCAAATTCCAGCCGGCTGGAAACAAGGGGTGCAATTTTGCCGGTGAGTCCCACAGTTGCCTGCCGGTGTCGGAATTCAAACGCATTTTTGAACCAGCCTCTGGCGCCGCCCCGCGAGAATGTGCCATAACACCAGAGTAAGCCGTCGACCGACAGCCGGTCCGGAATAATCGGAACTTCGGCAATCAAGATTGTATTGAGGATTAGAATGATGAGGAGAGGGCGGTGCATTTAAAACCACCTGCAGGTAAAATAATATGGCGGAGGCGGGTAGGAATCGAACCTACCGGTCAGCTTAACGCCGACCATACGGATTTGAAGTCCGCCAGGCACACCAGCACCCATCCGCCTCCGCATATCTGTTCAGTGCTGAATAACCACTTTGGCATTCAGCGGGACATCGACGCGGTCAGCCTTGAGAAAATATACACCTGCGGGCAGGTTTTTCAAATCCAGCCGGAAGCGGGTTTTGCCGTTGACCGTCTGAATCGGGAACTGCTGGACAAGGGCACCGGTGCGGTCAAAGAGCCGGAGTGTCACTGCCGGTTCGGGAGGCAGATTGAAGTTTATCTGTGCCTGGGCCCGGACCGGGTTCGGGGTGATGGTAACCACCAGACGGGTGTTTGCGGGACGGTTTTCAGCCAGGCCGGTCGTTTCCTGCCAGACGACTGCGGTCCGGATCAGAGTGTCATTAAACCGGCGTTCATCGGCAGCGAGATTAACCCAGCAGGTTACGGTGATGACGCCGGCGGTTTCGGCAAGGAATGGGGCAAAGCGCACGGTATCAAATGCGCCCGGGGTCAGGACCAGCCAGCTGCTGTCCATATAGGTTCCCGGCTGGATCTTCAGGTAGGCACGGCAGCTGTCAGGGTTGATTGCCAGGTTGCTGATTATTGCTTTGGGGTAAAGGGTGTCGGAGATATACAGTGATTCGGGAGTGAGCAGTGTCCGGACGGCAAAGTCATGGAGAACTTCATAAAGTTTCATCACCACCAGATCCTGATTGGCGGTGTCGTCTGTCGTTGTGCCGGCAGCAAAAATATATTTCGGACCCCGTACCACAATACGGTAGCCCCAGTCTTCACGGTGAGCTGCCGGGTTGTCCCAGGACCAGACATAGAGCGGAGTGCCGGCATTATCATATTTCAGAATCGTCATATCCATCCGGTTGATTCTTGATTCGCCGGTGCCGAGGACGAAAATTTGATTAAGCGAGTCAATAGCAATGTCAGCACCGGTGTCTTCAAATCCGTCCGCATCATAACGCTGAGTCCAGCGGGGCATTCCCGAGGCAGTGTAGGATACGGTGGCGATGTCATAGTCAGTGACATCGTCAAAGCTGGTGCCGGTGACAAAGACATTACCTGCAGGGTCCAGAGCGAGTGCGGTCAGGAGATCTTCATTATTCGCCGGATAACGGTTGTAGGTGCGGTACCAGAGCGAGTCACCACTGGTCGCACGGTACTTCATGGTAAAATAGTTGTAGTCCTGATTGTCATCCCAGACCGTACCGGCGACCAGCACGGAGCGGGTAACGGGGTCAAAGACAATTTTCATTCCATAGTCATCGCCGACCCAGGGCCAGTTGTTTTTGCGCCGGAGCCAGGTCTGCGTTCCATTGGGACGATAGCGGATGGTGGCAATGTCGTAGTCGGTGCCGTCATCGTAGCTGGTGCCGGTGACATAGATGTTATTGGAATCGTCAACGCAGATGGCGTAGGCTATATCCTCGTCATTTTCCGGAACCCGGTTGTAATAGCGGACCCAGAAGGTGTCACCGGTCTGGGCGTTATAACAGACAGTGCAGTAGTCGATGTTATAGCTGGCATCCGAGCAGAAGCCCGTGACGATCACCCGCCCGAGCCGGTCAAGGACCAGGGCATGGGCGGCATCGTCGCGGTTAACGGCACGGAACCAGCGTTTTGCCCAGAGCAGTTGTCCCGCCGGGCTGTATTTGATGGTGATCATATCCATGTCCATCAGGGTATCCATGGTCCAGCCGCAGACGAACACATTGCCGATGCTGTCGACCACGAGCGCCGATGCCGAATCATCCTGATTTGCCCGGCCGTTATAGGTCGCGGTCCAGACTACGGTGCCATCAGGGCGGTATTTCTGGACAAAGATGTCAGTCGTGAGTGAAGCGTTGGCGGTCTGACCGGTGATATAAACATACCCGGAATCATCAACTGCCATATCAGAGAAGACATCTTCGAGTCCGGGACCACCGTCAATTTTTCGCAGCCAGAAGGTATCCAGTTGAGCCAGGACAAGTGCCGGGAGCAGCATAACGAGGAACAGTACTGGGCGGGTCATTTTTCCTCCTTTTTCAAATTTTATGGTGCATACATAAAACTTTAGCCTGCATTCTGCCGGATGTCAATTAAAGCCATAAATAACTTGAAACCTGCCGTGTTTATGTTAAAATGCCCAGTAAAAGAAATTTGGTGCAGGGTATTTAAAGAAGATAGCGCATGGAAAACGGTATCGGGTTAGATGTGCTCCAGGAGGCAATCCGGACTGTCGATTTTCTATTGAGTCAGAACCGGGGACGTTATCCTGGGGATCTGCAGCCAATACATCCGCTTAGGCTGTCCGCCTGGCGCGAGGGCAGGACCGGAATGGAAAGCGAGGGTCCCTTTTTTGAGTTTCCGAGGCCTTCAGTTTCCGATCCGCTGGACGAGACGCTGGAATTGAACCGGGCGTATGCGGAGGCGCTGCTGATTCATGAGCAGCTCCATCAGGTGAAATTTGAACCCCGGATGCGGGAAGAACTGATTCAGCGGGCGCTGGGAATTCTGCCGGCATCGGAGCTCGGGCGGTTTCTGGAAATTCATTCCTGTCCCGCCGCGCTGCCCCGAAACATCGCCGATTCCAATGAGCGGCTGCTGGAGGCATTCAACCTGATCGCCCGCCGGTTCGGTGAGGCATCGGCACTGGCATACATTATGCTGATCGTTGCCGGTTTGCGCGCGAGGACCGAATTTGAAAATTACGGCAGAAAGATTGATCTGCTGTTTCAGAAGGTTGTGGAGGGACCGGCAGTTGCTCAGACACTGGAAATGGTGACATTGAATGGCCGGCGAGCCGGATTTGAACCGCAGTTCCGGCTCCTGGTGGCATTGAGGGAGCGGTTGTGGCAGCTGAAGCCGTCCCGGCTGGCACCAACCGGATTTTTGCTGTCCAAGGTGGTTGATGCCTACCTGTCTACCCGGCCCGGTGCCGGCAATGTGCTCGGTCTGGCAGTGCTGGACAGTATCATGATTGGCAAACTGGGTTTTGAGGTGCGCTATGTTTTCAATGCCGGGGTGATCATTCTTGAGGTCATCGTTGACAACCGGAGTGTTTACTGGGACCCCACCCGGCAGACACCCCTCTCCTTTGAGCCGCTGACCGCGGGTAAGCGGCTGAAAGTTTCGGATCTGGTGGGGCTGACCTATGCGAGTATCGCCCAGCAGTATTTTGCCCAGACCTACTGGGACCGGGCGATTGAGAATTTTCAGCGGGTCCTGGAGCTGATGCCGGATTCGGTTGAGACCTATATGGACCTCGCACTCTGCTATATGCGCAAGAATCAGCCGGAACGGGCGATCCGGATCGTGAATGAAGGGTTGAAGATCTGTCCGAATTCACCGGCACTGCACCATCTTGCCGGAAATGCCTATGCACAGGCGAATCAGTGGCGGAATGCGATTCTGGCTTACAAGAAGGCGGTGCAGCTGGCGCCCAAACTTCCTGAGGTGTGGTATAATATGGGTCTTGCCTATGAGAAGATGGAGGCATGGGGTCAGGCAGAGGCAGCATTTCAGATGGCGATCGAGCTGAAATCGGATTACTGCGCAGCCTATCTGGCACTGGGCAATCTCTATCTCGAACAGCAGAAGCCCGACAAGGCGATCGGATGCTACCGGGAGGCATTAAAACATGAGCCGAACCTGGTGGCAGCCTATTACAACCTCGGGCGTGCCTATTATGAGCGGAAGGAACTGGATAATGCGATCAATGCCTATCAGAAGGCGGTAAAACTTAACCCCAAGCATGCCGGTGCCTGGCATAATCTGGGAATTGCCTACCGGGATAAGGGGTTGAAGGACAAGGCGGTGGAAGCCCTGGAGCGGGCGGTTTCGCTGAACCCTAATCTGTTGAGGTGAATATGGGACTGGGTGATTTACCGATTATCCGGGCAATTGGCGATTTTTTCCGGTCGGCGTTTATCCGGGAGAAGCCGTTTGTCTGGGAGCCGGGGAGAATCGGGCCAAAATTTGACTGGCTGGATCATACTCATATCCTGATCCGTGAAGGTCCGCTGGCAAATAAGGAGATGGAGATCATTACCGAAATTTTCCCGAATAAGGCGAATGTGTTTGTTTCCATGGATGGCGAGAAGATCGGCCGGGCCTATATCGAGCGGGATCCACCCGGGGTTGGCGTGATCCTCTGGGACATTGCGGTCAAGGAAGGCTACCGGCGCAAGGGAATCGCCTCAATCATGACCTATGTGATCTTCCGGGAGCTGCTTTCAATTCAGAAGTCCGCATTCTTCAAAATCCGGATGATGCGGCTGATGAAGCCGGCGGAGAAAAACATTGAGCTGCAGAATGTTGGGATCGGGGTAATCGGCAACCGGCTGGGTTTCACCCCGGAGTTCAATCTTGACCGGCTGCTGAGGCCGGACAACATCGTCAGCCTGGAGGTGCTGCCGGCAAAGGGTGAATTCCCCCCCAGTTTCAAGATTGTAATCAAGACCTTTCCGCTCGTGCTGATCGCATTTGTTCTGGACACGGATACGCTGAAACCGGTGGACGATTTCCGGACCTATGTTCAGCTGACCAAGGATGAGTCAACAATTTACAACTGGGTGCGCCGGGGACTGATTGTCGTCGGCAACGGCAACTACTGGTTGCGCCGTAACGGCATCGACCAGTTTGTGAATCACCTGGCGACCGATGAGTGGGAAGCCCGGGATTTCCGGCGCAAGGTCCGGCCGGTATGAAGGGAGGAGGTCATTCCTGAAAAACTGCGGCTGGAGGTAAACCGTTCTCTGGAGATTGATTTCCGTCGGCTCAGCCCGAAAATCGGGTGCGGGCTGATGCTGGATAAGCTTCCCCGTTTCACGGGTTCTGATCCGCTGAATGCGGTGATGGCAAATTACGGCTATCAGCGGATTGCTGCTGATGTTCCGGCGCAGAAGATACTGACCAACCCCGGACTGCTGAAGAACTTCTATGACAATGCCTTTGCGAACAAAACGCCACTGCCGCAGAATTTCCGCTCCGTATATGGCACACAGGAGATTTATCTGGCGTATGATCCCGGGCTCAAGGGTGCCTGGTTTATTTCCGAGCCCCAGAACCGGATTGCACTGTTGAACTATTTCCGGGATGCGGTTTCCCTCGGTCTGAAGGCGGATGGAATTCTGCTGGTCGGTTCCACGCCCAAGCTGACCCCGGTCGGCTGGCAGAATCTGTATGATCTGCTTGATGAGGATTTTCTCAAGCAGTACCGGCCGATTGAGCGAGTGGAGATCATGAGCATCCTGTCCGGTGTCCGCTGGCGTCCGCCAACGCTCGGTCTGGGGGTGACATTTCTCAATATGAAGGAGCTCAAGGAAATCCGGGCGACGGTGGCGGCGGCGATCCGGGGAGGAACTGAGGGGGAGATTCATCAGTGAGCGCGGGGAATTGTAATCCTGAGATTCACGGGGCTGGTGTTACCAGCCTTGGCTGTTTCGGCCGGGGGTAATCATTCAATCAATGTCCGAACCTGATGTAATAATTCAAAAGTTAAATCAGGCGGTGCAGCTGATTGAGGACTGTGCTGAGTTTGTTCCGCTTATTCCGGAAGTCCGGACGAATATCGTTTTTGCCCGGGCTGATGCCAGCACCCCAGCTGATGTTGCAGCGGTTGATGGCAGAATTACCGTGGTCAACAGTCGCCCGAAGGCAGCCGGTCCGGTCCGGTTTGGGGCTTCGGATCATCTTGCCCGTTTTGTCCTGGAGCTGCGCCGTTTTGACCCTGAAGTGCGTTCAGCAGTGAATTTCCGCTGGAACGAGCGGATCAGAATGCTGGTGGAAAAATGGGCAGGAGAGCACGGGTTCAGAATCGGGGTAATTGACCGGACGAGAGAGCCGGAGGAGCTTCTGGGCAAAGATCGGATGTCCGCACCCTGGAAGGTGGAGCAGGTTCTGCAGTCAACCGGCGGTATCGTGCCGGAAATTGTGAGTGAGACCGCCGGGTGGGGCAAGGAGCCGATGTTCATTCTGCTGGGACCCGAGCCGGTCGTTGTTGCCCGGCGGCTCGTGGATATCGCCCGGATTTACCATCAGTCGGTATAATATGAGGTTCAGGTTTCGCATATTGCTCTTACTGGTAATGGCTTGCCGAGCTGTTTATCCGGCACTGCCGATCATGCCGGTGGATTCGCTCAAGCCGGGAATGAAGGGTACAGGGTATTCAGTGTTTTCCGGTACCAAGCCCGAGCCGTTTCAGGTGGAGATTATTGATGTCATGCACCGGACTACGCCCCGGGGTGATATCATTCTTGCCCGGCTTTCCGGTGCCGGGCTGGAGCAGACCGGTGTGATTGCCGGCATGTCGGGCAGTCCGGTGTATATCGACGGCCGGCTGGTGGGGGCGGTTGCCTATGCCTGGGCGTTTGCCAAGGAGCCGATTGCCGGTATTACCCCGGCGGGCGAGATGCTGAAGATCTGGGAACTGCCGGATACGGTGAAAACCGGTGCGGTCCGACCGCTCGGTTCCGGTTACCGTTCAGAGCTGAATCTGCCTGCGGTACCGCTTGCACTCTCGGGTTTTTCTTCCCGGCTGGAGGCACTGGTGGCACCAGTGCTCAGCCGGCATGGACTGGTGCCGGTTGCCGGCGGGATTGCCGGCGGTGATGATACTGCGGAGCTGGTGCCGGGCGGAGCGGTGGGGGTGGCGCTGATTGATGGTGATGTCCGGGCAGCAGCGATCGGCACAATCACCGCCCGGGATGGCAACCGGATCTTAGCCTTCGGTCATCCGATGTTTCTTGCCGGTGCGGTCCGACTGCCGCTGACCGGTGGCAGAATTCATTCGGTTCTGCCTTCACTGAACATTTCCGCAAAGCTGTTTTCGCCGTCAAAACCGGTAGGTGTAGTCAATCAGGACCGGCTGACCGGAATCAGCGGTATCATCGGACCGGAAGCACCGATGATTCCAGTGCGGGTACATATTCAATCTCCGGTTACCGATGACTCCTACCGGTTCCGGGTTGCGGACCATGAGCAGCTCACCCCGGATTTTCTGCCGGTCGGGCTGATTCAGACGGTGCTGCAGACTGAGGGCATGATGGAGGATTATGCGCTTGAGACCCGGGTGCAGCTGGTTTTCGAGCGGCAGGGCAGAAACCGGGTGGAAGTCCGCCATCTGTTCAGCGGGACCGAACCGCTTTCCCAGATGATGGAAAAGTTCAGTGCCGAGCTGGCACTGCTGTTCGGAAATCCGATTGAGCCGGTAAGTCTGCGCGCGGTTGAAGCAGAACTTAAATTTCACCCGGGCCGGCGCATCTGCCAGCTGATTTCCGCCCGGTCGGAGCGGAGCCGGGTGCAGCCAGGCGATACATTCGGCATCCTTCTCCGGCTGCGTGACTACCGCGGCGAGGAGACGGAAAAAAGGGTGACGCTGACAGTACCACCCGCAGCATCGCCGGGTCCGCTCACGCTGACGCTCACCAGCCGGGACGATTTTCTGAATCAGGAGCTGGGTGATGCGGGTGAGTTAGCCCAGCCGAAAACTCTCGACGGACTGCTGAGGCTATTGGGGGAATCGGGACGGGAGGATGAGCTGGTGATTGCCGGCTATGTCCGGAAACCGGGTTTGAGACTTGATAATCAGGCGGAGCTGCCGCAGGCGCCGCCGTCAATTCAGCGGGTGCTCGGTGTGCCCCGTTCGCTCGGCGAGGTCCGGCCTGTTCCGGCAAGCCGGCTGTTCAAAACGATCGTGCCGCTGGAACGGGTGGTCATCGGTTCGGCAACCATCGAAGTGGAGGTCAAATGAAACCGGTTGGGCTGATGGTATTATTTTACACGCAGTTAATGGCTGCGGTCTGGACATTTATGCCGGATGAGAGTCTGTTTCCGCGGATAGACGAGATTGAGTTGCAAAATGTCTATCTGCCGGCTGAAGGTGAGATTCGCTTAAGCAGTGCGGTGGAGCCGCTTACTCAGCTGGAGGATGCGGTTATCTGGAGTATCGCTCCGGACCGCAGCGGTAATCTGTATATCGGCACCGGTAACCAGAGCCGGCTTTACCGGTTCAATCTCCAGCGGCGCCAGCTGGTGCCGGTTTTCTCCGGTGAGGAGGGGCAGATATTGGCAGTGCTGGTGCAGGATAATCAGGTGTACTTTGGCACTTCACCGCAGGGAATCGTCTGGCGCCTGCTTCCGGATGGCAAAAGTGATACCTTCGTCAATACCGGTGAGGTTTATATTCACAGCCTGATCTCCGGTCCCGGGAGAGCAATTCTCTGCGCTACCGGTCCGAACGGCCGGCTTTACCTGATCGGGCCCGAGGGAAGAACGAAAACGGTGTTTACCGCACCATCCGCTCACATCACCACCCTCAGCTGGCTCAGGCCCGGAGAGGAGCTGCTCGCCGGCACCGCACCCGCCGGCACACTTTACCGGTTGCGACTGGCACCGGATGGCAGCCTCACCAGCGCCGCGGTGCTCTACGACACGCCGCTGGAGGAGGTCCGGGCGGTGACGGTCAGGGGCAGACAGATTTATCTGGCAGCAAACCCCGGAACTGAGAGTCAGAGCGGTGGTCAGCCCACAGTTTATGCGCTCAATTCCGAGGGGCTGGTCCGGTGGCAGTGGCAGTGTCCGGAGTCAACCATATTCAGCCTGGTGAGCTTTGGCGACCGGCTGCTGGTTTTCACCGGTAACCGCGGGCTGATTTATGCACTGGACACACTGGGCAGAGCAGGGGTCCTTGCCCGGATGGAGGAGCCCCAGCTGCTGGTGACTGCGGTCCGCGATCGGGAACTTTACTTCGGCACCGGCAATCCGGCGGCAGTTTACCGGTTAACTTCCAGCTATGCCGATTCCGGTTATTTCACCAGTCCGGTATATGACTGTCAGACGGTGGCGCGGTTCGGCAGAATGGTGCCGCGGCTGCACACCCCGGCTGGAACCGAAGTCGGCTTCGAGACCCGTTCCGGGAATGCCGAAGAGCCGGATTCACTCTGGAGCAGCTGGATGCCGGTGCGGGAACGGGTAGTTTCGCCACCGGCGCGGTTCATCCAGTGGCGGGCAAAATTTGCTACCAGTTACCGCGCGGCAACACCGGCGCTGGAGCGGGTTGATCTTTATTATCAACCGGTCAACCGGACACCGGTCATCAGCCGGCTTGATATCAGCACACCGGCAGAAAATGAGGTCCGGCGTGGTAACGCTCAGCCGAGACGGCAGATCACCTTTGATGTTTCCGATCCGGATGGCGATTCACTGCTTTATCAATTGCTGCTCAGACCGGAAGGCGGAGCGGACTGGCTGGTTTTGAAGGGAGAGTTGACCGAGAGTCGTTATGAGCTTGACACCAGGACGCTGCCCGACGGCTGGTACCGGATTAAGGTTATTGTCTCGGATGCACCGGATCACGGTGCTGATGAGGCGCAGACAGCAGAAAGGGAGAGTCCGCCGTTTCTCATTGACAATACACCGCCAGTGATTTCCGAGATCAGAATTTCCGGCAACCGGGCGCAGTGGACCGTGACCGATGCCACATCACCGCTTGCCGCCTGCCGGATTGCGGTCAATTCCGGGTCCTGGGTACCGGTGATACCGGAGGACACGATCTTTGACGGATTGAGCGAGCGGTTCTCGAGTGCGGTGGAGTTGAAGCCCGGATTGAATACGGTGGCGGTCTGGGCGGTTGACGGCCAGGGGAATGTTGCCGTCCGCCAGCTGACGGTCAACCGTTAAACCAGTCCAGCTTCTTGAATGCCCGCTCCAGCCGGCGGACCTCGTAATGATGGGTCATGTCAAGATGGAGCGGGGTTACGGAGATAAACCCGGCATAGACCGCTTCAAAATCTGAGCCCCGGGTCGCCTTGAAGTCCATTTCACCGTCAATCGTGTAGCACAGGCCGCCATCGGGCAGTCGCTTGCGAATTGCCATATCACGGTAAATCCGGTGTCCCAGGCGTGTCACCCTGATCCCCCTGATCTCTCCTGCCGGAATGTTGATATTGAGCAGGCACTTATGAGGCAGAAGTCCGTCAAGTAAAAGCGGTACCAGGACAAAAAGCAGCCGGCGGATGGCGGGCAGGTTCTCGCCGGTACGGAGATAGGACAGGGCGATTGCCGGAATGCCGAGCAGGGCAGCCTCGATGGCAGCGGCAACTGTGCCGGAATAGAGGACATCATCACCGAGGTTCGGGCTGTCGTTGATTCCGGAGACTACCAGGTCAATCGACCTCCGGAAGATGCCGTGGTGGGCGATGAGGACGCAGTCGGTCGGAGTGCCGGCAACCGCATACCAGCCGGGTTTGCGCCGCTGGACCACGAGCGGTTTGCGCAGGCTGAAGGAGTGGCTGGCAGCCGACTGGTTGGTTGCCGGTGCGACCACAAACCTTCTGCCCAGACCCCGGGTGGCGGTAAAAAGGTCCTTTATTCCCGGGGCATCAATGCCGTCGTCATTGGTCAGGACGAGAAGCGGTCTTTCCATTGACGGTGAGATTTTAATGGCACGACAGCGAAGGTCAACCTGATGTCTTGTTGAAAATTGACAGATAGAATAAAAATTAGTATCGTTAAAGGTTTGGATTCGTCGCTTAAGGTCTGAATTGCGGGTTTCAGGGTAAAAAACATAATAACCACCGGTCTCCGCGCCCGAGCGTTCGGGTGTGATGGGTCAGACGGTGACGCCGGCACGGTTCGGCTTTGCGCTGACGCCCAATCCGCTGGTGAAGGGCTATGGTCTGCTCTCCTACAGTGTGCCGCAGGCGGGTGCGGCGCGGGTGAAGGTGTTTGATGTCACGGGTCGGACGGTTGCGGAGTTCGGCTTTGTGGCGCAGGGCACCGGTACCCGGAGCCTGGATCTGCGGCAGCTGTCTGCTGGCATCTACCTCGTGAAGTTCGAGGCGGCAGGACAGAGCGCAAGCCAGAAGCTCATCGTCCAGTAGCGACTGCGAACGGATTGCGGGGGGCGATATCGCCCCCCGCTTTTGTTTTCAAGGGATTTCTCCACTCCGCCCTTCGGGCTCCGGTCGAAATGACTGGAGGGGGTGCGTTCGGGTTCCGGTCGAAATGACTGAAAAAAATATGCCTCGGCGTCGTCCGGTCGAAATGACCATTTTCCCCGTCATTCCGAGCGAGCCAAAGGCGAGTCGAGGAATCGCTCCTCCCTTCTGTCATTCTGAGCGAGGCGTAAGCCGAGCCGAGGAATCTCCTTTGAGGGATTTCTCCATTCCGCTTCGCTCCAGTCGAAATGACAGTTCCTTTAGTCATTCCGAGCTTGTCCCCCCTTCTGTCATTCCGAGCGGAGTGAAACGGAGTCGAGGAATCCCTTTTCAGAGATTTCTCGACTTCGCCCCTTCGGGGCTGCGCTCGAAATGACCCTGCGCCCCTCTGTCATTCCGAGCCTGTCGAGGAATCTCTTTTGAGGGATTTCTCCACTCCGCCCTTCGGGCTCCGGTCGAAATGACTGAAAAAATGTGCCTCGGCGTCGTCCGGTCGAAATGACCATTTTCCCCGTCATTCCGAGCGAGGCGTAAGCCGAGTCGAGGAATCCCTTTTCAGAGATTTCTCGACTTCGCCCCTTCGGGGCTGCGCTCGAAATGACCTGCACTCTTTTGTCATTCCGGGCCTGCCGAAGGAATTTTTTGATCAATTGATCAATGTAATCTGCAATCAGGAAATCCGATGGCTGGGTGTTCGGTGTAAGTTAAAACTTTTCAATGTCTTGGCGAATTGGACCCTGTGGCGGTCTATCCCCCCGGCAGTTCCCCCGAGGGTGGGGTTAATACCAGCGAGGGGCGATTCCGGTCTGGGTGGTGCTGTTTTGTGGAGAACGGTTTCAGGTCCGGGGCTTCACTCGCAGTCAATAAAAACAAGTTCAGACGTTCTGGTTTTCTGGCCGATCACAATGCAGATTTGGATATAAACAGAAACAGCTTCGTCGGATCGCTGAATCGGGCAGTCAGGTCCCGGAATGATGAGTCTGACAAAGCCGGTCGCGGTCTATCTTTTGCTTGACAGAGGGGTTTGACTTTTTATAATTTACCTGAAGTGGCTGCGTATGAAAAAAAGGAGGAATAATGCGCAAAGAGCATGTTGCTTTTGCGGCAGCTCCCGTAATCCTGTTGACAATTCTGGTATCAGTTCTGCCGGTAACCGCAGCGGAGGTTAATCACCGTCCGTGTCTGTGCAGTCCGCAGCTGATACCACTGCAGGGCAGTTCCCGAAATGCCTATCTCGCCCGGGTGCGCTATTCCGACCCGGACAATGACCCGCCCGCCAAGGTTGAGATTTACATTGATGGCATCGCCTATCCGATGCGACTGGTCAAGGGTAAGGCTGCCAGTGGTCTCTATCAGGCGCGGCTGACACTGCCTGCCGGTGAGCACAGTTATTATTTTTATGCTGAGGACATTAACGGTTTTTATGAGCGGTATCCCCGTTACGGCGCCAAGCCCGGACCATATGTGGGCAAGGGGAAGGAAGTTTATAACAGAATACCGGTGCTGACCAATGGCGGATATCAGGAGGATTTTACTACCGGAACCGGGGTTTATACTTTCACCGTCCGGTATCAGGACAAGGATGGTGTGAAACCCAGGGCGGTCAGAGTGAATATTGATGGCATCTGGCACGATATGGAGCTGCTGCAGGGTGAACCGGCAGATGGGATCTACTATTATCAGACAAAACTGTCCCCGGGAAACCATTTCTATTATTTTGCCGGGGTTGATCAGTGTGGCAGTTGTCAGCTTCATCCGGCATATGGCGTGATTCACGGGCCGAAGGTGAATGAGTGTGTTAATGAGGGGCCGCGTTTGGTGTGGCAGAAGGTTGATCCCTCAGCCGGCGACCGGGGAACGGTTTTTACCTATTATGTTGAATACCGGGATCCGGACAATGACCCGCCAGCACGGGCTGAGGTGTATATCAACGGTCAGCCCCATCTGATGCAGCGGGTATTCGGCAAAAAGTACTCCGGGCTCTACCGTTTCCGGACCAGACTTTATCCCGGGGCGTTTCATAATTACTACTTCTATTTTGAAGATGGCAAGGGTGGTTTCTACCGGCTTCCGGAATCGGGCTATTTTCACGGGCCGGTGGTTACTTTCGATCGCGGCTGTGAGCTCTAAAAAGAAAGAAGGAGGAGAGAAATGAAGAGCAAAAACATGTTACCGCTGGTTGCCGCAGCGGTGATCTTGGCACTGCTCGGGCTCGGTTGCCCGAAGTCCAAGGCGCCATCAACGCCGGTGATTGCATCGGCACCGGAATCAACCTGGATTAATGCGACAACACCTGTCCGGGTTTTCTGTACCGCACCCGGTAACAAGGATGTCCGGTATGTGGTTGACCTCGGTCAGCCGGACAACCGGATGGACACCTCAGATGTGACGACGAGCGGTGATACCACCTATATCTATCCGAAATGGACTCAGACCGGCACCTTCTCGTTCAAGGTGGCGGCATATCTGGATGAGGACCCAACCAAGATTTCGGAGTTTTCCGAATCGAAGTCAATCCGGGTGCTGCCGAACAGCCCGCCGCAGCTGGTCTGGTTTAGCGTTCCGCCGATGAGTGCCAAGAATGTGGAAACCGAATTCAAGGCGAGCGCAGTTGATCCGGAAAACGATTCAATTGAGTTCTATTTTGATTTTGGCGACGGCACCAAGAAGTGGTTTACTGACCAGCGGGTTGCTTCCGGTGAGACAGTGACCGTTTATCACAAATATGACCAGGTTGATACTTTCTGGGTGAAGATCAAGGCACGGGACTGGAAGCGTTCGGAGAGCGATCCGGATTCGTCCAAGATCATCATCGGTCTTGCCGGCAGAGTGCTCTGGGCGTTTGTCGGTCCAACTGAGGATTCGGAGCCGCCGGTTGCATCCCCGGTGATTGTGGACACACTGATCTACACCTATTGCGAAGACGGGTATATCTATTCAGTGCGGATGGGCAGCGGCAGGAAGCAATCTCAGGCGAGTTCACCGCGCGGGACTGACCCGGATGACTATTACTACAACGGCCATCCCGCATACTGTCAGTCAACGGGCCATATCATCATCGGTTCGGATGATGCCTTCCTGTATGCGCTCAATGCCTCAAATCTGAACCGGGCATGGAGCTGGAGTCCGACCGACACCGTCAATCCGGGCTGGGGTACGCCAGCGATCAACGGTGACAAGATTTATATCGCCAGCGATGCAGATACGCTTTACTACCTGCAGGATGCGGTCAGCTCCTGCTCGCGTCTGGGTGCCTATGCCCTGCCGGCGCCGGTGAGCGGGGCACCGGTGATTGACCGTTCGGGCAATGTGATCGTTGCCTTGGAGAACGGTATGCTCTACCGGTTTACCCCAACTCTGGCGCTGGATACAGTGCTGACCATCCGGCAGGGCACTGCGCTGACCTCACCGGTGCTGGATGAGGCGGGGGTAATCTATGTTGGTGATGACTCGGGCTATGTAACCGCCGTGAACGAAAATGGTTCGATCCGGTGGACCCAGATGGTTGACCCGGCAGGAATTTCCGGCATGGCGGTTGGTGTTACCCGGCTGTATGTGGGCACCGGACTCGGTAAACTGGTGGCGCTGAATCTGGCTGACGGTCAGACCGCTTGGACCAACACCACCTGCCCGAACAGCGTAGTCGGTTCACCGGCACTGGCAGCCAACGGTTATCTCTACTTCATGGATGATGATGATAACCTCTACTGCATCAGCCAGACCGATGGTGCCTGGATCTGGACCGCACAGTGCTTCCTGCAGGTTGGGGGCAGAGCCCGGCATTCCGGACCACGGCGGCTGGAGGTGGGTTCCAATCCGAGCCTGACGATTGCACCCAATGGTAATATCATTGTGGTCGGCGAGAACTATATGTACTGCGTGCTCGGTTACAGCGATGGCACACTCCATACCGGTGCACCCTGGCCCAAGTGGCAGAAGGACCTCTACAACACCGGTAAGAAATAGCACAAGGGCGAATAAGACAGCGGGCAGAGGATATCCTCTGCCCGCTTTTTTTACCGCAGATTTTGACACCCGCTGAGGTTCGGGCAGGATTAATGTTGTGAAAACTGACCGGTCCTTGAACAAACCGGATGCGGTCGCGCTGGTGTTGGTCCTTGCCGGGCTGGTGCTCCGGATTTTGACCGCCCGTGGCACCTGGCTCAATCCCGATGAGGCGCTCAATTACCTGATTGCCAATCAGCCAAATCTGACTGCAGTCTACCGGGCAAGCCTGACCAATCCCCATCCACCGCTTTATTTTTTTCTGCTTTACTGCTGGCGCCTGCTCGGAACATCGGAAATTTTTCTCCGTCTGTTTTCGGTGCTTGCCAGCGGTGGTGCGATCTGGTTTTTTTACCGGTGGCTGAAGCGGGCGATCAATTCAACTGCCGGTCTTGCCAGCACATTTCTTTTTGCCTTTCTGCCGGCACTGGTGGGCAACGGGACTGAGGTCCGTTCCTACAGTCTGATGCTTCTGCTTGCAACTGTCAGTCTGATGCTGCTGGAGCAGGGTGTGCAGGAAAACTGCTGGCAGGCGATGCTGTTTGCCGGTTTTTTCTCCGCACTTGCCGGCGCTGCCCATTATTCGGCACTGTGGTTTTCAATCGCTGCCGGAATTTACTTTCTGATTTATGTTTTCAGCCGGAAACTGAATTCCAGAGTGGTTGCAGCCGGGTTCACCGGTAACCTGAGCGCCGGGCTGGTGTATCTTCTGCTTTATCTGACCCACCTGAAAAATATCCGCAACAGCCCGATGACCCGGTTTGCGGTTACCGGCTGGCTCAAAGAAAATTATCTCCAGCCCGGGGAAAATCCGCTGGTCTTTATCGGCCGGAACACATTCGGTTTCTTCCGCTATCTCAGCGGCTCAGATGTCCTCGCCATTATTCTGCTTGTTCTGTTCATTTCCGGGATTACTACGCTTGCGCTCAGCCGGTCAGGCAGACGGCAGGCACTGCTGATTGTCCTGCCCTTGCTTCTGATGATCGCCGGTGCAGTTGCCGGGCTGATGCCCTATGGCGGGACAAGACACAGCATCCTGCTCGGTCTGTTTGCCACTGCCGGTATTGCCGGTCTGGGTATGGTGGAGAAACCGGTGTTGAAACGGATGTTGCCTGCTGGCTGCGGACTGCTTGCCCTGCTGAGCAATCTCCTGCTCAGTTATCGCGGCCAGCATATCAGCCGGGCTGATAACAGGCTTGACCGCATGCACCGCGCCATCGCCTATCTCCAGCTGAAGGTACCGCCCGGTGACACCCTGTTTACCGACTATCAGGGCAGTGCCCTGCTCAGCTATTATCTGGCAGATCGGACACAGCCGGTTGAGTTCTTCGGCAGAATGACCGGTGATTTCCGGGAGTTTGATTACGGCGGTTATCTGGTGACAAGCATTCAGGACTGGGACTTCAATCAGCACCGGCACCGGTTCGGGGCGCTGGTTGACAGGCTTTATCAGCATTACGGCTGGCAGACGGACCGGGTGCTCTGGGTCTTTGACGGCGGCTGGGGAATGCCGCTGATGCCGCGGGAGGAGTTCGGGAGAAATCTCTCGGTGTTTGCGGTGGTGCCGGAGCTGATCCTGCCGCAAGCCAGGGCGGAAAGTCTGCTGTTTGGAGCTGCCGAGCAGGCAAAGGAGCTGGGTTATCATCAGTTGCGCACCTGGCTCATTCCCTCCCGCTACACCTCGGTCCGGCTGGTTGAAAAGCTTCGTGGTTTCGGAGTAGAGGTGCTGACCTATGATTCTCTCTACCGGCTTGTCCGGCAGGAGCGGGCGCAGTTTGATCTCCGGCTGCCGGCGCTGGCATTCTGGCTGTTCAACTGCTATGAACCTCATCCCGAATTCATGTCCTATATGGCGGACGGCGAAAGCTACATCGCCGGTGATTACCGGTTTACCCTGCTCTTGATGGATTCAAACCGGGAGATTGCGGTTTACCGGCTGGAACGAAATTAGTCAACTGTTTGATTTCTGCCCTGCCGGTGTTAATATCCTTCCGAGAGTACCGATGAGCGAGGTTGAAGGATGAGCTTTCTGCTGTCATTGATAATTACCACCAGTCTACCGGAACTCCGAGACATCTGCAACTCGGCACCGGATTCGGCGGTAACCGTCAATGTTGACTGCGTCGTTACGGATGAGGCGTTTACCAGTGTGCAACTGTTTTACTCGATCGACAACCAGCAGTCCTGGACTGGACTGGCGATGTCCCGGCTCGGCACTCCGGGTTATGAAAGCACCTGGTATGCCCGGTTTCCTCTGCCGGCTTCAGGCACGGTTTACTACTACCTCCGGGCAGAGATACCTGAGGGTGCTGCAACCCTTGCTCCCTATAATTCCGCAAACAGCTGGGTTCCGCCGCTCAATCTGCTGGCGCTCGGCAATTATGACCCGACCGGTGATGCCCGCTCGCCTGAGGGTAACTGGCTGGATCTGACCGGATTCCGGGTCGGTTATTCAGCCGACCGTTTCTATGCCCTGCTGACCAACAACTATAACTCCTGGCCTCTCTACTCATTTCCTCAGCCCTGGTACATCTATTCGGTCGGGTTTGTCAATGCCGAGGCGCCCAGCGACTCCTATGTCTTTGCTCTCTGCTATGCTGATATTCCGGCGGTTTTCACCACCGGTCTCTACCTGATCAACCGCTACACCGGCGACTTCTCCCGGCTTGCCGGGATTGATGCCCAGACGAGCGGTAACCGGCTTTACCTCCGCGGGCTGATCGCCGATTTCACCAGCCATCCGAAGTTTGGTCCCTGGCCCAATAACTGCGGTTATCTGGCGGTGGCAGCCACTACGCAGTCGGTCTATCCGATTGGCGGAAACTATGTCCGGGACACCACCCTGCCGGCAAACTTCTACGCCGGATTTACCCCCGGTTTTACGGTTGGCACCAATCAGCCGCCGTTGCTGAGCGCGCCCGCAGTCACGCCCCGTTCCGGCGCACCGGCAGACAGCTTTCTCTTCTCGGTGCGGTATCAGGACCCTGATAACCACCTGCCGGTTGCGCGGACGGTGGTGATTGATGATGTTCCCTTCCCGCTTGTTGCCGGCAGTCACCGCTATCAGGGCGGGGTGATTTTCCGCACCTGGCGCTCCGGCTTTACCGCAGGCTGGCACCGGTTCTACTTCCAGTTCAGCGACGGCATGGCAACGGTCAGCACTTCTGTGGACAGCTTTCTGGTAAGTCTGACCGGTATGGATGGCAATCCTGCCGGACCGGCGGGCTTCATACCCGCAGGCTGTCCCCGGATTTTCCGGCACCAGCTGCCGGTTGCCACGAATGGACCGCTGAGGATTTATAACAGCGCTGGACAGTGCGTCCGGAACCTGCCTGCTGGCAGCCGGAGCTGGGATGGAACCGATGATCAGGGCAGAGTTCTGCCCGCCGGAGTTTATTCACTTTTCACCCGTGACCTCTGGCAGGAACGGGTGGTAAAGGTCAGGTAGGTAATTAGCAGAATGATAAACGGAAGGAGATAAATATGAAAAGGCTTCTGGTAATAATCACCGGGCTGATGCTCACCACCGGTTATGCCCAGTTCAGCAATCCGGACGCCAGTCTTGGCTTGCGGGCGGTGGTTGAGGCAGGAGCATTAGGGTTTCAGAGCCACAAGATTCAGTTCGGACCGCAGGGCACGGTATTTGATTATGTCAGATCAGGCAGGCAGAACATCCTGTTTCCGTTTGAGCGGTATTCACTGGAGCTGGTGCTGAAACCGCGTCACACCTTCATCGCCCTGTATCAGCCGCTGGATGTGCGCACGGTCACAACCCTGACCGAAAGGCTGATTGTGGACAGCGACACCTTTGAGCCGGGCACACCGATGAGCCTGCGCTACGGATTTGATTTCTACCGGCTTTCCTGGCTTTATGATCTGTGGCCCGATCCGGAAAAGGAGTTGGGGGTTGGTCTTTCCCTCCAGCTGCGCAATGCCAGCATCTTCTTTGCGTCGCTGGACGGCGAAAAACAGCGGGTCTATCAGGACCTCGGACCGGTGCCGATTCTCAAAGCACGACTGCAACTGCCGCTCAACCGGTCGGTCTGGCTCGGGTCTGAGATTGACGGCTTTTATGCCCAGGGCTCAGTGGTTACCGGCTCCACCAATGTGGAAAGTTCCTTCAAGGGGGCGATTCTCGATGCCTCGGTCCGGCTCGGTGCCCGGTTCAACCGGTTTCTGGACGGGTTTGTCAACCTGCGCTATCTTGGCGGTGGTGCCGAAGGTTAGCAGAAAAATCCGGAAAATCCTGATGCCAGCGGTTACACCTCAAACTGGCTCAGCACTTTGTCCTTTTCACTGGGTATTATGATGCACTGAGAAGCGACTTCTGGTTGGACTAAAGTCCTAATAACTTATTAAGCGGATTAACAATTAACTCTTCAATGGTTTTGTTCAGTGCCTGTTCCAGTCCGATTGTTTCTTTTTTTGCTCTCTCTTCAAGTTTCTGCCGGCTGAACTCATAGAGCGGAACGAAAAAGCCTTTGAAATCACCACCTTTTAAATCGCCGGTGTCTGTATACCGACCAGAAAAGGTGGTATCATCATTTACAACAAAATTATCAAGAAAGCGTTTATCATTTATTACCACATAGTAAGCATAATGATGTTTTGCTGGTCTCGGGGTGCGGAGATGGCTCGCAATCACTATCACAGCAGGTTCTGTTATTATATTCTTTAGGGTATCGTTCTTGAACTCTGTAGCCCTATCTGGACACAATATACACACTAAACCTACTATCCACTCTGGTTTTTCTTTAAGTTTAAAAGCACAATAATATGGGTCGGGGAGTAAGGGTAGACCTTTAGACTTGGTCTGGTAGTAAAGATCCGATACTTTCACCTTATAACGGTTACTTATTACAGTTAATAAGCCGTGGATGTCCTTGAACAACTGGTCGCACCATCTGTAGGTTTTATAAAAATTGTTTACTTTGTGCTCATCCATTCCGCTAATCATTTTTGCCTCCTTTATCTATTCCCAACTTGAAATCAGGCGGGTCTGGTATGTTTTTAAATTCAATCCCGGCAAATGCGGGCACATAAATCTGCCAGTCTGGGCATTCAGTTATTTGTTCAAAATCAAACCCTTTGAAAATCCGGTAACCGTAAAAGCCAAGGAAGTCCCGGAAATTTTCCAGGACATACCGCTCCTGCTCATTGGTGCTATATATCCGTTCCCTGGGAAAATCGCTGATAAACTTTTCTATTACCCAGAGAACCTCACCCCAGGTTAAATCCAGCCGCCTTTTTTCTATTTCCTCATCCGTAAGCCCGAAGTAATTCTTCGCGTGTTTTATTATCTGTTCTTCAATCACCGGATTACCGCCCCTTTTGCACTCAATCAGAAAGCAATAATCTTGCTCTTTATATATCCAGGCATCGGGCGAAGAACCGCCTTCAGCATTTATATCTTTTGCTCCCTTTTTCTTTTCTTCTGGTGGATTGGTTGCGATAGTAACAAGATATTTGTTTGGGCAGTTTTCAGGGATATTTGTTTCAATATTGCCCTGGAGAGCGAATCCGGCATTTGGATAGTCATATTCAGGGAGTTTGCTAAAAAGCTCCTTGAGGAAATTTTTGCGGTTTTCCCCTGAAAGTATACGCAGGGTCTGAATAAAGGCACGGGTGAGATTGTCTTCAATAAGTTCAGCATCTTCGCTCAGGTTGTAAGAGTAGAAAAGGTTGAGATGCTGGTCGGTCATTGAAGGAATACATATTATTGGAGAAATGGCTACTGTCAACGATTTTTAATCTGATTTGAACCGGGTATTACCCGGGTTCAGATTTCAGAGCTGAGTCTCTGTTTTCAACGGAACCTGCGCAGGAGCTGCCGCAGCTCCTCCAGGTCGGCTTCGTAGCCGGCACCGCCGAGCGCCTCCTCAGCAGCCGATTCCAGTTCCTGGTCCGGACGGGAAAGCATCCGGGCAACCGCCTCCATCGCCTCTGCAGTGCCTATCCGGCGCAGGGCATAGATCGCCGCCCTGCGCACACCCGGGTCCGGGTCGTTGAGACGCTCAATCAGCGGTCTGACCGCACTGGTGGCACGCAGTCTGCCCAGTTCTCTTGCCGCCAGCAGGCGGACCGGTGCCAGTCGGGAGGTAAGCAGTGCAATTAGCGGTTCAACTGCCTTAGGACCTAGATCCCCCAGTGCCTTCGTGGCGGCAAGCATCACATCCGGACTCGGGTCATTTCCTGCCGCCTCAGCCAGAGCCGGAATCGCCTCTTTATCCCCCAGTCTTCCCAGCGCCAGCGCAGTCTCAAACCGGACGATGACCGAGGTGTCCTGCTTCAGCAGGGTTATCAGTCTGGGCACTGCACGCCGGTCGCCCAGTTCGCCGAGCCTTTTTACGGCGTCGGCGCGGACCTGCGGGTCGGATGAATCGAGCTGACGCAGCCGCTGGCTGAACTCGGAGACACAGGCGGCAATCAGGATGAATATGAGGATAAATATTCTGGCAGCAGACACAGCAGTAGTATAACCGGGACAGCAACATAACTCAAGAAGATCTGGCAGCCTGGTTCATCATCAAGCCGGTTCCCGGCAATGCTACTTCAGATTCAGCTCGTCAACCATTGAGGACTCGCGGGCAGCGCTGCTCCACTGCAGACCGCTGACAAACGGCACAACGACCAGGGGTACCGGTGAGCTCCGGAGCACCTTGTTTGTCACCCCGCCGAGAAACGGTTTGCCGATGTAGCCTCTGCCCTGGGCGCCCATGACCACCAGCGAAACATTGTCATGATTGATCTGCTTCAAAATCAGTTCCGCAACCCCGCCGTAGGGAATTTCCATCTTGATTTCCGGTTTACCCAGGCTCTGCAGCCGGCGTGCCAGACACTTCAGCCGTTCAAGATCAATCCGGTTGAAGATTTCCAGCCGGTCCTTCAGATGTTTACCGATGATATGATCCTGAATGTGGAGCAGGGTGATCTTGCGGGCGCCCCGTGCGGTCAACTTTTCCAGGCAGGCAAAGGCGGCGTCAGCGTTCTCGGAAAAATCGGTGACATAGAGGACATGGTCAAGGAGGCTGGTATGCTGCTTTTCGTAGGCAGCAATGCTGGGAATTTTCACTACCATACCCGGCAGAGTCAGATTATGGAGCAGTGCGGATGCGGTGCCGCCGAGCGAGATTCTGTCCGACAGATTCCGACCATGGGAGCCGATTACGAGCAGCTGACACTTTTTTTCTTCAGCGGCATTGAGGATTTCCACCGCCGGCATACCGAACCTTATCTCGGTCTTCACCTGAAAGCCGGCATGAGTCAGCCGTGCTGCCTGGTTCTCCAGTGTCGGAATCTTGACCTCCATTGCGTCCTTCATGATACCGTTGTCACTGATGTTGAGACAGAAGGTGAGCAGAATCTGCTCGATATTCAGGACCTTGAGATTGCGGGTGAAATCAATCAGCTGTTCGGATGCTGGCGAGAGATCGGTCGCCAGCAGCAGCTTGCACATCCCACCGTGACTTTCACTAACCTTCATAATCCCCCCTTCTAAATTGTACATTTATTATACTACCGGCACGGCTCAAGTCAATAGATTATAGGGATTACGGGACTAATTATAAAAAGAGCGTTTGAAAGTTAAGTACTAAGGGTTACTGGATATAATTTTTAATTCGAGCAGTATCTCAAACGAGGAGTTAGAATTTCCGGTGATTTATCTTGCCGCATTTGTCCGGAGCCTGAGGCACCGTTTTAAGCGTGCAAGCCAGGTTCTTCCCTTGAGCAGGAAAAATGACCCGAGCGCACCGAAAACGGCGGCGATGCCGAGCCCAACCGGGCAATTCAGAGTGGCAAGTCCCATCAGGGTTTCGCGGAGTATCCGCATGGCGATGCGGCTTGGATATTAATTGTTTGACAATAGCCTACTTTTTTAGTAAACTATTATTAGTGCGGTTAACAACCAGAACCCGGTATGCGGTGCGCGCGCTGGCTTATCTCGGAAGTTTTTACGGCAAACGCAATGTGACGCTCAGGGAAATAGCCGAGCACGAGGGTATTACTGAGAAGTATCTGGAGCAGATTTTTTATCGCCTGACCCGTGCTGGGATTCTCAGAACCAGAAAGGGCCCGGGTGGTGGTTATGAACTTGCCCGTTCTCCTTCTCTGATCAGGCTGATTGAGATCATGTCGGCAGTCGGGGAGTCTGCGGCGCCGGTTTTCTGTGTTGCCGATGATAGGATTCAATGCTGTCCGAGGGACAAGGGGTGTCCGGCACGACCCTACTGGCGTAAACTGAAGCAGATTCAGGAGAATTTTTTAAAGCGGCATACCCTGGCTGATATCTGTGCAGGAGCAGGCAGATATGGCTAAGGCAATTGGGCTGCTTTCCGGGGGGCTGGATTCCTCACTTGCGGTAAAAGTTATTATTGAGCAGGGGATCGAGGTTGTTGCGCTGCATTTTGCTACTCCGTTCTGTACCTGCACAAGGAAAGGCTGTCAGCATGAAGCCAGAAAGGCGGCTGCGGTATTCGGCATTCAATTGCGCACCGTTAGGCTGGGTGCGGAATACATTGAGCTGGTCAGAAAGCCCCGCTACGGATATGGCAGCAATATGAATCCGTGTATCGACTGCCGGATTTTGATGTTTTCAAGGGCCCGGCAGTTTATGGAAGAGATCGGGGCGGATTTCGTATTTACCGGCGAGGTACTTAATGAAAGACCCATGTCCCAGAATTTGCAGGCACTGCGACTGATCGCCCGGGAGTCCGGGCTGGATGGCAGGCTGTTACGACCGCTTTCGGCAAAGTTTTTTGAGCCGACCATCCCGGAGATGTGCGGCATTGTCGACCGTGATAAACTGCTGGCAATCCGTGGCCGTTCCCGCCGGCCTCAGATGGCACTGGCGTCAAAAATGGGAATTTACGATTATCCCTGTCCGGCTGGCGGATGTCGGCTGACCGATCCGAATTTTGCCCGGCGTCTGCGCGACGCATTTCAGCATGGCGATGACTCAATGACCGACATTTTTCTGCTGCGTTACGGCAGACATCTCCGACTGCCAAACGGTATCAAGATGATTGTGGGCAGAAATGAACAGGAGAATATCGTTTTGAGAGCGGTGGCTAAGAATGGCGGTTATTTTGCTTTGGAGGCGCAGGATGTGGTCGGTCCGGTAGTGCTGGTCAAAAATACCGCAACACCAGCCGATATTGAGCTGGCAGCCCGTATCTGTCTGGCTTACAGTGATTATCGCATTCATGGTGACCAGCCGGTAGTAGTTGAACCGGGGGCGGAAATTGCTGTGTCGCCGATTTCCCGGGAACAGATCAGAGGTTATCTGATTTAGGAGGTGAAATGGCAAAACTGCCGGCGATTGGCAAGATCTCGGCAGAGGTGTTTAATGAATTAATCTTTCCGCATCTTGGGGCGGCGAATGCGGATATCCTTGTCGGTCCGCAACACGGTGTTGATGTCGGGATTGTGCACATTGGTACCAAGGCGGTGGCAATTACCACCGATCCGGTATTTATCGTGCCGGAATATGGCTGGCAGCGGGCAGCCTGGTTTGCAATTCACATCCTGGCTTCGGATGTGGTGACTTCGGGGTTGCCGCCTACCTACTTGGTGATTGACCTGAATCTGCCGATGATGATGACCGAGGAGGCGTTGAGCACGGTCTGGACAACAATTGATAATGAGTGTCGGAAAATGGGGATGGCGATTGTGAGCGGACATACCGCACGTTACGAAAACTGTAATTTCCCGATGGTGGGCGGGGCAACCGTGCTTGCAGTGGGGGACCTGGAGAGTTATGTTTCCCCGCAATTTGCCCGTGCCGGCGACAAAATCATCATTACCAAGGGGCCGGCGGTAGAGGCGAGCGGAATTCTGGCAACGATGTTCCCGAATCTTCTGGCAAGGGAATTTGGAAGGGAATTTGTCCGGAAGGCAGAGAATCTCTTTTACAAGATGTCGGTTGTTGAGGATGCGCTGACGGCGGTAGCAGTCGGCGTCCGGGATGACGGTATTTCGGCAATGCACGATGCCACGGAATGCGGGGTCTGGGGCGGGGTTTATGAGCTGGCTCAGGCAGCAGGCCTCGGGGTCCGGATAGAAAAAGAGAAGATTGTGATCGAAGATTGTGTTAATGAAATCTGTCAGTTCTTCAAAATCGACCCTTATCAGTCGATCAGCGAAGGGACATTGATAATTACCTGCCGTGAGCATAAGGCTGAAAAGGTGGTTGAAGCGCTGCGGGCAAAGCAGATAAAATCTTCCATTGTCGGCGAACTGGTGGAGCCGAGATTGGGAATGATACTGATTGATGACAATAAGGAAATGCCCCTTGAACATCCAACGGTTGACCAGTTCTGGGGAGCATTCTATGCAGCGCGGCAGAATTATGCGCAACTGGAGCAGTCGTGAGCGGTTTCGGAGGTGTATTCTTTAGCGGTTCTCCGGCTGAGTTTCAGGGGTTCATTGCTGTACTGCTGCACTACCTGTTTGAAGTCGGTCCCGCGTTAATTATCGGCTTCCTGTTGAGCGGAATTATCAATGAATTTGTGCCGGAAAAATGGATTGAGCGGCACCTCGGGGGGAGCGGGATAAAACCGATTCTCTGGGCAACGCTCATCGGTTCAGTCTTACCGATATGCTGCTGGGGTTCACTGCCGCTGGCGGTGAGCTTTCAGAAAAAAGGGGCGCGGCTGGGTCCAGTGCTGGCATTTCTCGTTGCCACTCCAGGGACTTCAATATCGGCGGTGCTGGTAACCTGGGCGGTGCTGGGATTCAAGTTTGCCATCTTTATATTCACCGCAGTTATTATCATGGGATTGTTGATGGGAATGGTGGGCGAGCTCCTTTTTATTGAACAGAGAGGCAACCCGGATGAGCGTCCCTGTCAGTGCTGCGCGGTGCCCGGGAAGAGGAGTTTTATCCAGCGGCTCCGGGCGGTTCTGAAATTCGCTTTCGTTGATCTGGTAAAGGATATCGGCTTGGAGACCATGGCCGGGCTGGTAATTGCGGCAATTGTTGCTTCATTTGATCCGGTGGGCAAACTGGTAAGCCTTTATCTCGGAGATTACCGCGGGTTCATATTCGCTCTGGTTTTCGGGATCCTGATGTATGTCTGCGCAACATCCAGCCCCCCCATGGTGGATGCATTCATCATGAGGGGACTGACTCCGGGTGCCGGGATCACGATGCTGCTAGCAGGACCGATTACGAGCTACGGCACAATCCTCGTCATCAGAAAAAAGTTCGGATTCAGCGTTCTCTTCATCTTTCTGGCGGTGGTTGCTCTACTTTCGCTGGGCTTCGGGGTGGTCTTTAAATTTATTTTTCAGTGAAGGAGGATAAATGAGATGGCTGGCGTTGATTTTGATTGCACTGCCTGCCTTTGCCTTTCATGGTGCGATCGCGGGCAGGGTCGTGGATGAGCAGGACCAACCGTTAGCCGGGGCACAGGTATGGCTGAGCGGTCACCCGAGCGGGACGGCAACTGATACTACCGGGAATTATTTTCTTGAAGTCCCGATGCACGGTGAGTTTCAGGTGGTATATCAGTTCATGGGTTTTAAATCCGAAACACTGAGGGTATTTGTGGCACATGGCGAACGGGTAAGACGGGATGTCATGCTCCATCCGGTAGCTCTTGCGGTGCCGATGGTGGAGACAAAGGAGCGCCGACAGACCATTCAGGCAGCGGAAACACCAGTACCCGCAGTGGTCATTCCCCAGTCTGTGGCGGAGCGGGCAGGAAAGTCCACTGTCGGCGAGGTGGCTACCATGGAAGCCGGGATTCAGCTGCAGAAACGGTGCAGCGCCTGTGAGGTCAGTGAGGTGTCAATTCAGGGGCTGCCCGGCAGGTTTTCACTGATTTTGTTGGAGGGAATGCCGCTCTTTGCCGGTCTTGCCTCCCGTTACATTCTTGATCTTGTTCCAGTGGAGATGGTTGACCGGCTGGAAGTGGTAAAGGGGGCATCCGGTGCGCTCTGGGGGAGCGATGCGATTGCCGGTGCGCTCAATATTCTGCTGCTTCAGCCCGTCCGTCCGCTTGAGGCAAGAGGAACATACACCCGGCGCAGTTACGGGAATGACCTTGCGGCGCAGGTGGGGAGTGCCCGCAGGTCACTGGGGTTCAGCCTGATGGGCGCCCATGGCGACCGCCAGCCGGTAGATCAGAATCTGGACGGAATTGTTGAGAATACCTTTTATCAGCGCAATATCCTGATCGGTAATCTTAGTTTTTATCCGGGTTTGGTCTGGCGGTTCAATCTCGGCGGTTCTTTTGGTGATGAAATCCGCCGAAGCGGGGTGGTGATTCCGGATACGGAATATATTAATAACCCGCTTGCTGAGAAGATCAGGACCCGGCGCTGGGATTTCTGGCAGCGTGCTGCCTATACTGCGGGCAGGAGTGAACTTTCCTGCCGGATTGCCCTGTCTGGGCAGAAGGAGACGGGTACAGTGGAAATGCGGGACTATTTCAGTCAGCAGTTCAACCTGTTCGCCGATGTCAGTGCCGAATTTCCGCATCTGCGATCCGGTATATCCTTTCTCCGTCAGCAGGTTCAGGACAGCCGTCTTTTTACTCAGCCCAGCCAGGAGGAGGATCTGGGAATCTGGATTGCGGGCAGGGAAATTGCCTTCACCGTTTTTCCAGTTGCGCATGAAATCCTGCCTGCGATCCGGCTGGATCTGAACTCGGTATACGGCACAATCCTTTCGCCTTACGGTGCAATAAAATTCTTCCCGGGTTTTGCGGAACTGAATTTTGCTGCCGGTACCGGTTTCCGGACCCCGATGGTAATATTTGAAAGCATGGAAAATCTCCCCGGAGGATTCCAGTATGCCATCCGCCGGGATCCGGACCTCAGCCGTGAAACCGGTCTGTCACTGCTCGCCGGGCTGGCAAGACGCTTTATCACTCCCTCCCTGATTGCCGATTTCCGGCTTAACCTTTTCCGACACCTGGTGCGGAATTTCATTGCGGCTGAACTTACCGGTGTGGATACTCTCAGCCGGCGTGCAGTGTTCTATTACTCCAACCGGGATGAGCCCATTTCCTCAACCGGAATCGAATTGTCATCGATATTAAATTTCCACACTCATACCAGCCTCAGTCTTAAGTGCTTTGTTCTCCGGGCTGAAGACCATCAGCATCGGACTATCCCCTTTGTCCGGCGCTGGGGTGTCGGTTACAATCTGAGTGTGAAGACGCCGGTCTGGAAGGTGGAGCTGAACACCGCCGGCGAACTTAACGGTCCGATGCTGGTCCAGACTGTTCTGTCAGATGGCAGGATTTTGGAAAGTGAATCGCCGGTCTATCCGGTTTTCGACCTGCGGTTGAGTCGGCAGCTGGGTATTGTCCGATTAAGTCTCGGGGTTAACAATGTTGGCGATTATCACCAGCTGCCCCGGTCTCATCATGAGGGCAGAACTGAATATTACTGGGGTCCGATAATCGGTCGCGAACTCTACGCGACTGTATCACTTAGCATCTGAGATGACCAGTTCCTTCAAGCGGGCAGTCATGGGTTTTGCCTTAAGGATGAGAACCGACCCGAGCGCACCGAACAGGGCGGCGATGCCCAGCCCAACCGGGCAGCCGGGTCTGCCGCAGCAGGGGCAGGTTGAGCCGAATGTAGCATAACCACCGGTTATTCCTGCCCAGAATCCCAAAAGGCGCAGGATGCCGGGCAGGAAGTGCCGGTGTTTGTTTTCCTTCATCTATTATTACCTGGTAGTGATAAGTTTCTTCAGCTCCTCTTTTGTCGGCACCTTGCCCTGACTGACCACCTTGCCGTCAATCACGAGACCGGGAGTCATAAATACCCCCATTGCGGCAAACTTTTTGATATCGGTTACCTTCTCAACATCTGCCGCAATCCCCAGTTCGGCAAGAGTGTCAATCACCCGCTTTTCCAATTCCTGACATCGCGGACAGCCGATGCCTAATATCTGGATGTTCATTTGTCCTCCTTTTTATTATTCTTCAAGCGCCTGTTTGATGAGTTCTTTTGCCTTTGCCACATCCTCTGCAGAAACATATTCTGCAAGTGGGCGGGCACCTGTAGCGATGTCCTGCGCCAGAGACATTTTCTTCATCCCGATGTCCCGGGCAAGAACAATCGCCTTGCTGATTTTCACACCTGCTGTCTCAGCCACCTTGCGGCTGCACTCAAATGGACAGCCGTCAACGGTTATAACCTTCTTTGCCACCTTTGTTTTTTGCAGCACAGTCTGATTATTGACCGGTAGACCGGGCAAACAGCCAATGCCCACCTTCTTCAGTCCTAGTTCCTTGACCACCTCAATACTGGCAAAAGCGGTGGTGAGACCGGTGTTGGAAAGCCCGCCAAAGCAGGCAAAGATAATGTTCTCATGGGTGTTCTCACCCGGGATTAACTTCGCTTCCGTCTGTTCAGCCATTATCCCTCCTTTTTGTTCAGATGTTCGCAACTGGCGGTTTTTAGTTTCTGATATAGGGTAGTGAGTTTTTCCGCCACAGTTGCGGTTATTGTTTTTTCCATTTCGCTCAGCGGTTTGAGCGGAATCGTGTCCAGTACCCCATCCGGACTCAATCCGGCATTGAAAAGCAGTTGCGCCGCGCCTTCAATCATTGTCAAAAGTGCCCGATTCACAGCTTCGGGTTTGAGACCGAACTTTTCCCCCAGTTCCGCAAGCATCTGCCACTGAAACCAGAAGTAGGTCGGTCCCATCGCGGTCAATATTGCATAGGCTTCAAGGTCTGCCTCTGAAACCTCAGGATGAGCACCCAGGGGCGCAAAGAGTGGTTCAAGAGTCTGGCGTCCAGCATAAGTAATAGCAGCTGAATAGGCGACCGGGTTAAAGCCCCTGCCAATCATTGATGGGGCATTGGGAATCATTCGCACCAGCCGCCTGTGCTCAAGCAGTTTTGTCAGTTCAGCAAAGGTAATCACCGGCGCAAGTGAGACAACTATTGCATCTTTATTGAACGTCCCTTTGAGTTCAGGTAGTGCGGTTCTGAGCGCGGGCGGATGCAGGGCGATGAACACAACCCCTTTTTCGGCAGGAATGCGGTTGTCAGCAACGGTTTTAATCTCGGGATAATCCTTATGTAACCGGTCAAGGGCATCAGCCGCAATATCGCTAACAACAGTGTCCGAAATGTTAACCCCAGAACGCCGCCAACCACCAAGAATAATCCGAGTGACTCTGCCGCCGCCGATAAACCCGATTGAAGTTTTATTCATTTACACTTCCTTTCCAGCCGGCTTAAAAGTTCAATAACCTGCTGTTTAATCATCTCCCGGACCCGGCGGTATTCCTCAATCCCTCTGCCTTTCGGGTCTGGAATCTGCCATTCAATTCTTTTTACACCCGGCAGAAACGGGCAAGCAACTTCACAGCCCATTGTAACAAGATAGTCAAACTTCAAATCCGGCAGGTCTGCAAACCCTTTGGGTTTTGCCTCTGATATGTCTATTCCAACTTCCTGCATTACCGCTATTGCCTCTAGGGAGACCTCCTTTTCGGGACTGGAACCGGCAGAGGCGCACTTAACATCTTTCCCCAGTTCCCGGCAGAACGCCTCAGCCATCTGGCTCCGGCAGGAGTTGCCAACACAGGCAAAAAGGATGCGGGTCATCTTAGTTCACCTATCGCACCAGTGGAACAAGGAGAATTGGCACTGGTGAACGCCTGACCACCTTATTGCTGACACTGCCAAGAAACATTTCGCCGATATGTCCTCTTCCCTGAGCGCCCATCACCACGAGCGTGATGTCATTGTCGGTTATTCGCTTGAGAATCTCCTCGGCGACGATACCCAGGTGAATTTCAATCCCGATATCGGGTTTCCCTTTGGTGAGAAGCCGGTCGCGCAGTCTTTCCAGCCTTTCGGTATCAATCTGATTAAACTCATCCAAACGGTCTTTCAGGTGTCTTCCTAAAATCTGGTCCTGAATATGAAGGAGGGTAACCTTTTTGGCACCCAGTCCAATCAGTTGTTCAAGATAAAGAAAAGCCGCTTCGGCATTATCAGAAAAGTCGGTGGGATAAAGTATATGCTCAAGCGGGTGCCAGGCTTTGTCTTTCGGTGTGCGAGCTGGTTTCATCTTTATCACTATGACTGGCTTAGTTGCGCTGTGTAGAACCGCGGTAGCAACACCCCCAAGTAGGATTTCCTTGCTCAGGTTATAGCCGTGAGAACCGATGACAATTAGCGCACACTGTTTTTCTCTAGCGGTGCGGTTGATTTCTATTGCCGGCAGACCGAGCCGGATTTCTGCTGTGACCGCAAACCCCTGATCGGCAAGCGCCCGGGATTGTTTTTCTAGGACCGGCTTTATGAGTTGAGAGAGCATCTCCGCCAGTGACCCAACATCCCGGATGTTCAAGCAAAATAATAGCACTATTTCCTTTGTGCCTAAAGTGGACAGCCCTGAGATGTGATTGATAAGCTGCTCTGAAGCAGGGGAAAGGTCAGTGGCAACTAAAATTTTTCTAAACATATTCTACCCCTTTCATTTTATTGCTTGGCGAAAACCAGTTTCTGGTTTTCAGACAGATGCGGACAAGTAAAAGCATTACCGGCACCTCAATTAAGACGCCAACGACTGTTGCCAGTGCTGCACCTGAGGAAAGGCCGAAGAGCATTGTTGCGGTGGCGATGGCAACCTCAAAATGGTTGGAGGCGCCAATCATCGCTGAGGGTGCGGCATCCTCATAGGTAAGTTTCAGCACTCTTGCCAGACCGTAGCCGATCCAGAAGATGAGGTTGGTCTGAATGAACAAAGGAATGGCAATGTAAAGAATAGTGAGGGGATTGGAGACAATGACATCGCCCTTGAACGAAAAGAGCAAAATGAGCGTAATTAAAAGGGCGATGATGGTAATCGGGGTGAGGAAGTGTAGAAACCTTTCTGCAAACCAGACCGGGCCCTTTACTTTGATGATCCATTTGCGGGAGAAATAGCCGGCAACAAGCGGCAGGGCGACATAGATTGCGATTGACAAAACCAGCGCCTGCCAGGGTACCGGCAGTCTGCCGACACCAAGCAGAAAGCCGCCCAGCGGTCCGTAAAGCAGAAGCATCGTCAAGGAGTTAATGGCAACCATCACCAGAGTATGTCCGTCATTGCCTTTGGCGAGATAGCCCCAAACCAGAACCATGGCGGTGCAGGGTGCGATGCCTAAAAGAATGCAGCCGGCTAAAAATGAGCGCCAGAGCGGGACCTGAAGCATCTTGATGCCGTTATGCAGGACCACCTGTCCGATGCCGTATCTGGCGCCAATATCCAGGTCAAGGCCGAATGGCATCTTGACATAGTCAACCGCATTGACGCCGATTAAAACACGAAAGACCACCCCCAAAAAGAACAAAGCAATCGCATACATTGTAAAAGGCTTGATTGCCCAGTTGATAAACAGAGTCAGACCGACCGGCTTGGCGTTTCTGCCGGATTTGAGCACCTCGGTAAAGTCGATTTTTACCATTATCGGATACATCATAAAGAAGAGGCAGACTGCAATCGGAATGGAGATGACCGGCGCGCCGTTGGTGTAGATGGCGATGCCGTCGAGCGTCTTTGCCAGCCCGGGCGCGAGCTTGCCGAGCAGAATACCCGCGCCGATGCAGACCAGGACCCAGAAGGTGAGGTATTTTTCAAAGACATTGAGCCCTTTTGGCTGTCTGGTTGTAACGGATTCTGTCGCCATTCTTGCTCTCCTTTATGTCAACGCACCGAAAATCAAGCCGACAATTGTTGAAAGGACAACCACCAGCACAATATAGGTAAACCCCTTTTTGAAGCCAATGGTGCGGATGATGACAATCATTGAGGGCAGAGAGAGCGCCGGCCCGGATAAGAGCAGGGCGAGTGCCGGACCTCTGCCCATGCCTGAACCCAGCAGTCCCTGCAGAATTGGAATCTCGGTCAGGGTGGCGAAATACATCAGGGCGCCGGAGACCGAAGCAAACAGGTTGGACAAAAGCGAATTACCGCCGACCAGCCCGGCAATCACCGAATCAGGAATGATGCCCCGGTTCAGTCCCGGTCTGCCCAGCAGAAAACCGGCAACAAATACTCCGCCCAAAAGCAGCGGCAGAATCTGTTTGGCAAAGCTCCAGGTTGAGGCAACCCATGATTTCCGCTCTTCGCCCGAGAACCAGAAAAAGACCATCAGAAGCGTCAAAAGGAGAAAAATACCGGCAAGGAACCATTTTACAGAATAAACTGCACTGAAGAGTCCAATCGGTTCTTTTGGCTTGCCCCAGTTGGCGAAGACCAGAAAGAGAATCATTCCGGCAAAGTAGAGGATATTCTGCCACAAACTCCGCCTGGTCTGTGGTGGTTCAAGGCTGAAACGGGTAAAGGCTTCTGCCCGCTGCTGTTCTGAACGGGAAAAGATTAGAGCCATCAGAAGCCCGATAATTACCGAAAACAGGACCGCGCCGATTACCCTTGCCGCCCCCAGTTCCAAGCCCAGCACCCTGCCGGTCATGATGATGGCGAGGATGTTGATTGCCGGACCGGAATAGAGAAAGGTGGTTGCGACCCCCAGCCCGGCGCCGGCATAATAGATGCCCATAAACATCGGCAGAACTGTGCAGGAGCAGACCGCCAGAATCGCGCCGGAGACCGAGGCAACCGAATAGGCAAGCACCTTGTTGCTCCTGGGCCCGAAGTATTTCAAAACCGCCTCTTTGGTGATGAAGTTCTGAATCGCACCGGCAATAAAGAAGGCTGGGACGAGGCACAGAAGCACATGGAGCCGGGCATAGTCCTGCAGCATCGCCAGCCCTTCCAGAAATGCGGTCTGAACCCGGATATGGTTAAAGGGGATAAAGTAAAACAGAAGAAACAGAGCAAGAATAACGAGAAACTTCTGGTACTCCTTCATCTGCTACTCCTTTTCTATGCGGTCCATAAGAGATAGACTCCGCCTAAAATCACTAAGATACCGCAAACCTTCTTGACAATTGCTGCCCCTTTTGACCGGGCGTTCCAGTTGAGATAGCGCTGGACAATTTCAGTGAGCGTTCCGGCAGCAACGATTACTGAGCAGTGGCCGATGCCATAAACTAAGAGCAAAAGTACACCGTAGAGAAACCGGGTTGAAGCAAGCGTAAACACAATCCCGAGCATTGGCGCCATATAGGCAAAGGTGCAGGGACCAAGCGCAATCCCGAAAAGAAGACCTAAAATCAGGGCAGCAAGAGCACCTTTGCGCCTGAATGCCGACTCCCTGGGGGTGCCGATAAAGGGGAGCGGTATTACCTCCAGGAGATACAAACCCACGACAAGAAAGATGACGGCAAGGATATAGTTACCATAAGGTCCGACATCGCCCAGCATTCTGCCCAAAAGAGCGGTTATGAGTCCGATGAGGCCGATTGTGGCAAGGATTCCCAGGGAAAAGAGCAGAGCAAGGACAAAAGCCCTTTTAGTTGAGGTTGTCTCCTGACCGCTGATAAAGCCGACGATCAGGGGAATGCTGGTCAGATGGCAGGGGCTCAAGAGGATACTCAAGACACCCCAGAGAAATGAAGCGGCAATTGCCACCGCTGGTGATGAACCTACCCCATCAGCAAGCCATTCAAGAATGGAGCGGAGCATTGCTACTCCATCCCCATTTCTTTGAGCTTCCGGATGATCTCCTCCTTGGGCAGAAACCCTTCGTGGCGCCAGAAGACATTCCCCTCTTTATCAAAGAAAATCTGGGTCGGGATAATGCGAACATTGTATTTATTGGCAAGTGCCCGATATTCACTGATCTCCAGTAGAATGATATTTGCCCGGTCACCATACTCTCGTTGCAGTTCTTCAAATATCGGTTTCATCATTCTGCACGGCACACAATGACCGGCGCCGAGGTCCAGAACTGTCGGTTTTCCACTCTTTAAGGCGCTGGTAAGCGGGTCTGCGGGTTTCTTTGCCCGCTGTTCAGAAAGCCACTGTTCATTGCGCCAGATTCGGGCACGGGTTTTAAGACTTTCAATATAACTGTCAGCCGCTTCTCCCCGTTTCTGCTGTAAAAGAAAGCTGTGAATCTGGTCCCGCACCTGGTTTAGTGATGCGCCCGCCATCTCCGCCTGGCGTTCCTCATAAAACCGGCGGATTTCATCTTCGGTGACGGTGAGCCGGCTGGTGAGGTCTTGAAGCAGGCGTTCGATCGCCCGGTCCTTTTTCTGTTCCGGCTCGGTGGCGCCGGCATTTTCGACCAAGCCCTGTTTTTTCGCCTCCTGATAAAGCAGTTCCCGGATGATCAGCTGCTCGAGCAGTTCTTCGAGGTCGTTTTTGTAAATGTCCTGATACTGAGCCGGCAGGGAACGAAACATCTTATCCAGGTCATTTCGGGTGAGCCGGGTATTGTTTACCACTGCCAGCACATTGCCGGTTGGAACCGGGGAGACCGTTTCTGCGACTGGTGCGGAATCAGTCTGCACAGGCTGGGAAGTCCGAACCGCAGAATCAGTAACCGGTGCAGCGCTTAAAGTTTCAGCTGGAGCGTAAATCCCGGCTGGTGCGTTGCCGGTTTTTGCTCCCCGGCTGAGTTTTAATATCAGAACCGCTGCGACTAACACAACTACCGGAACGGCAATTGCCGGCTTATACCAGTTTTTTTTCATTTCCGTTTCCTTCCCTTCTGTCGTTTCCTGACCATTGCCAGCGAGATATCAATCAGGTCCAGTGCCCGCGGTTCAATCAGCCGGTAAATGACCTTTCGACCCTCAGAGCGCGATTCCACAATGCCTGCCCTTTCCAGCTGGCGAAGATGCCGGCTGACCACCGAACGCTCCTGGTTAAAATGACGGGCGATTTCACAGACACACCGTTCACCACCTGCAAGCATGGCAACCGTCTCCAGCCGTACCGGATGGGAGAGCGCCGCAAAGAGCACATCCGGGGTAATTACGGCTTTTGTTCTCATATGTGCATAATTATACACATATTTATCCGGATGTCAAATAAATTTAACTTTCTGATTCGCTGTAAGTTATAACCCTGAAAACAGTCCGGGAATTCTGAAGCGGGGTTCACTCCGGGGTCAGGGGTGGAGTGATTGCCGGATTCATAGGTGATGTTGATATTGACTTTTGCATCGGGGGTGGATAATGTCTTAATCAGCAGTTTATTCTAAACAAAGGAGCAGGTATGACCGTTAAGAGGTTGTTAATACTGGGTGCTGGTCTGCTGTTGCTGGCAGGTGTCGGGTGCGATCTGTTCGGCGGTAACAAGGCACCGGTGAAGCCGGCAGCGCCCACCGGACCGGATATGAGGGCGGTCGGGTTTGCCGGCAGTTACAAGGCGGTGACGACCGACCCGGATAACGATTCAATCGCTTATCAGTTTAACTGGGGTTCGGCAAGCGATACTTCGGGCTGGAGCACCTGGGTCAGGAGCGGTGATACGGTGGTGATGAGCAAGAGCTGGAATACCGCCGGAACTTATTCAGTTACCGTTCGTGCCCGGGACATCAAGGGGAATGTTTCCGACTGGTCACCAGCACTGACGGTTACGGTGCGGATTAATCAGGTGCCGGCAACACCGGCGCTCCCGACCGGACCGGGCAGTGGAGTGAGGAACCGGCAGTACTGGTTCTATGCGACCGCAACCGATCCGGATGGCGATATGGTGCAGTTCCGTTTCTCCTGGGGTGATGGTGATACCTCGGACTGGGGCGTTTTTGTTGCCTCCGGTGGCACTGATTCCGCTGCCCACACCTTTACTACCGGCGGGGTTTTCCAGATTATGGTGCAGGCACGGGACAAGCTGGGTGGTGTCTCGTTCTGGTCCGAACCGCTGAATTTTGTCGTGACCGATACCGCCTATCCCTATACGATTGCCCTCACCTGGAATGAACATCCCCGGGACATTGATGCCCATATCTGGACTCCGGCAATTGAGGGTGACTCCTGGCATGTGTATTTCGGCCGGCACGGTTTCCTCCATGTGGCGCCTTACTGTTCGCTGGATGTGGATGATGTGAGCAGTTTCGGTCCGGAGCACATTACTATTTCTCAGGCATTCCCGGGTGAATACATCTATGCGGTGCATCACTGGGCAGGCGATTCAACAATTTCCACCTCAGGTGCAGTGGTGCGAATCTACAATTACGGCAATCTGGTCCGGACGCTGAATGTGCCGAATACACCGGCAGGGGACAACTGGTGGTGGCATGTGTTCAAGCTGAATGCGGTGACCGGCGAGATCACGGTGCTGAATGTGATTGATCCGAATCCGCCTCTACCTTGGACGATGGACGAACGGAAATAGATGAAATGGAGAGATTGCGGGGGGCAGAATGCCCCCCGTTTTTTTATGCCTGACGGCTCGGTTCTGCACGCTCCATCCGGCAGGAGTGCTCCTCAAGATACATCCGGATTTCCTGTTTCAGCAGTTCCCGTTCCAAGTCGCTGCCGGAAATTGTGATCCTGCCGAGCTCGACCTCCTTATCGGGATAGGCACGGGCGATTGAGGGCAGAAGCCAGGAATAGAGCTCGACAATATCGGTGCAGGTGCCGCTGACCTCAATCCCGGTTTTTGTCTGCCAGATTTCCAGCAGTCCCTTGAATGTGCCCCAGGTTTCCAGATAGCCCAGGTCGGATTTCAGCCTGCCCCGGAGCATCTATTCAATGAATTTATGCTGGCGGAACCGAGCGAGGATCTCATCTTTTGACATCAAGCCGACATTGCGGGACAGCTCTTTTCCTTCGGCGTCAAGGAAGACGAGGGTTGGGATCGCCTGAATGTTGAATTTGCGTGCCAGCTCCGGATTTTTGTCGGTGTCAATGGAAATAATCTCAATTCTGCCCGCATATTCCTTTGCCAGCTCCTCAATGATTGGTGCCTGTTTCTTGCAGGGCGGGCACCAGGTGGCAAAGAAGTCCCAGAGTTTGGGCAGGGCAGCCGGTTTTTCTGATGGTGCCTCGGAACCGGTTGCCGGTTGTTGTTCAGTGCCGGCGGGTTGCTCCGTTTGCGCTACCGGCGGTGTTGCGGATTCCGGTGCGGGAATAGATTCGGTCTGAATTGCGGTCCGGGTCGTGTCTGCGGGTTCGGGTGTTGCAGTTTTTTTCTGCCCGCCACAGAAGGAAAACAGAAGGAGGGGTATAAACAGCAGGGTCAGTCTTTTCATACTGCTCCTTTCGATTTGTCAAATTATCGGCATTTGCGGATGACAGTCAAGCGGGGTTTGACCTTCCGGGAATAATGGCATATTATTTGAAAACAAAAGGAGGCGGATGAGGCAGATCGGAGTAATCTGCGGTATTTTATTCAGCATCGTTTCGGGCAGGGTGATTTTTGTGCCCGACTCCTTTCCTACGATTCAGTCGGGGCTGAATGCAGCGCTGGGTGGTGATACGGTACTGGTCAGTTCCGGTATTTATTATGAGCAGATTATCTGGCCCGGCAGGGATGGAATAAGACTTTATTCAGCTGCAGGTTCGAATTCAACAGTTATTGACGGCAATGGTGTCGGACCGGTGATCAGTTTTCCTGCCGCCGTTTCCCGCCTGACCGAGCTGTGCGGTTTTACCATTACCGGTGGCAGGGCAAATCAGGCCGCGGGAATTTACTGTCAGGGTTCACCGGCAATTATCAGTAACCGGATTACCGGTAATGTCTGCGAGGGTGAAAGGAATTACGGCGGGGGGATTTTCTGTGATTACCGGAGTTCGCCCCTGATCATAGGTAATGAGATAGCCGGAAACCGCTGTACGGGTAGTGCCACCTGGAATTACGGCGGGGGAATTTTTATCGGTATGAACTCTGCCCCGGAAATCGCCTTTAATCTGATTCAGGAAAATGAATGTGCTGACGGTTACTGGAATTATGGTGCTGGTATCTTCTGCGATCTGCGCTCAACCCCGTTTATTTACGGTAATGAGATCACCGGAAACCGGAGTTATGGTGGTGAGCGGGGACACGGTGCGGGAGTTGCGGTGGAAACTCAGGCAAGGGCACTGATTTTCTGCAATCTGATTGCAGGTAACCGGAATGAATGTTCTTACTGGAATTATGGCGCCGGAGTGAAGATTGCCGGAACCGCGGCGGTGATCAACAATACGATTGTAAACAATATCTGTTCAGGCGGGACGTGGAATTATGGTGCCGGGATTTATGTGGAAAGCGGGGATTCTGCACTCGTGAAGAACAATATCATCGTTCAGAATTCGGCTTCTGCTGGTAGCGGAATTTACAATTTAGGTTATATTTACAATCTTTACAACGATATCTGGAATAACAGCGGGGGTAATTATTACGGTTGTTCAGCCGGACCGGGGGATATTTCTCTTGACCCGCTGTTTGTCACCGGTCCGCGCGGCGGCTATTATCTGAGTCAGACTGCTGCCGGACAGCCGCAGACCAGCCCGTGTGCTGATGCAGGTGATACGCTGCTCTGGACTTTCCCGGCAGATCTGGATTCAATTTTGCGGTCTCTGTCTACCCGGACCGATTCGGTGCCCGACAGAAATCAGCCTGACATGGGTTATCATTATCAGACTGACTTGGCAAGCAGCTTAAGCACACAGTTGCACCAGAGTCGGGCCGCTGTTATTCGGATAGCGCCGACAGTCTTTCGGAAGCGGGTTATATTCGCTGCCAGCCCGGATTTGCTATTGCACATCAGGATTTTTGACCGGTTGGGCAGACTGGTGGAACAGATTTCCGGTTCCGGCACGGTAAACTGGGACGGAAGCCGGCAGACCGAAGGGGTATATTTTTATCAGATTGATACTCCGGAGGGAAGAGCAACCGGTAGGCTGATAAAGATTTAATCGGCAGCCTTAACCAGGCGGAGTGTTCCTTTGGTGGTTCGGCAGAAATAAATACCGGGTCTGACTGCTTCCGCTTCCCAGACAGTGTAACCGTTATTCAGTTGCAGACTGGCTACCATCCGTCCGGCAGTATCAAATATTCGCAGTTCCCGGAGAGGAGGCGGGGTCTGAAGACATACGCGCAAAGTAAACGGGTTCGGGTATGCCTGCAAACCGGCAGAAGGGCAGGTGGGAGCAGATGCCGGTTCCTTGACCGCAACACCCGGGCTTTGATATTCATACCAGCCGGTCCGGCCCGGGTCATGCTGGAGCGTAGGCCAGGTGATCGTGCCCGGGATGACCGCAGCCGTGTCAACCCGGAACCAGAAGTAACTGCCACCGCGCAGGGTCGGACCGATTAGAAATTCCATTCTGCCATCATGATTCAAATCACCACAAGTCGGGTCAGACATGGTGGTGCCAATCGTATCGTTCCAGAGCGGTTGACCCTGATAGTTGATAATCCAGACCGGCCGGTTCGGGTCAGCGGGGTTGTTCTGTTTTACTTCCGCAAAGATGATTTCCAGCCGCTGGTCGCCATCGAGATCGGCGAGTGCCGGTGAGGAGACGATATAATATCCGGAGTCAACATTGAAACTCCATCGGTCTCTGCCGTCCGGACCGGAGAAACACCGGATGGCAGGACCGAGCGCTGTCACAATTTCCAGCGTATCATCGCAGTCAATGTCAGCTATTGCCGGATAGGCGGCAGCATGCTGGGAAACAGAGCGGCGCCATTTCTCCTGACCACGATGATTCAGGCAGACAACTCCCCAGTAATTTGCGGTAGTTACGATTTCGAGCGTGTCGTCGCCATCGAGGTCCGCGACCGCAGCTGATGCCAGCTGCCAGCCCGATATTCCGGATCCAAGGGTGTTGTAGTGCCAGAGCTCCTGTCCGGCAGCATTCAGACAGTACAGATAGCCACCGCTGATACTGTCAGCAAACTGACCGAGGATTTCCGGTGTGCCATCAAGATTCAGGTCAGCAACGGTCGGCGTGCCAACCGCAAACCGGGGATGAGCCATTGGCTGATAGGTCCAGATGGTTTCACCGTTAACCGGGTTCAGACAGAGCAAGCGGCTGGCATAGACCTCATAGGCAAGTACTTCCAGCCGGCGGTCCTGGTTGATATCACCGAGTGCCACGGAGGAAATGCAGTTCTGCACCCCACCTTCACCGTCAAGGGGTCTTGACCAAATTACTGAACCGGTGGCAGAAAGGACGTAGACTGCTGCCGGGGTGGAGAAAACTACTTCAATTGTACCGTTGTCGTCGATGTCGGCGGCAATTGGCGAGGAAACTGCGGGGAAATAGTGACTCAGCGGTGTAAACTGCCAGTGGAGGGAACCGCTGGTATCATAACAGTATAACTGGGAGTTGCCAGGGATAAGGATTTCCGGAATGCTGTCGCCGTCCAGATCATAGATGCCGGTGGCAGACATGCCATGAGAACCGAGGTTGAAGATGCGTACCAGTTCCACATCCCAGGCAAAGCCGGCAGTTACAAGGATAACGGTCAGTGTGAGATTGCGCATGGTCTTCATTTCAATCGCAAGGTAATTTTGCTTTCTGAGCCGGCACAAGTCAAGGATATTTCTCCCCAAATTCAGTTGACGATTATTCTTCCATTACCTTTTATCACTTTACCGATGAACCGGGCGTCGACGATTCCAGAGCGCTGGAGTAGATTCAAAAGCCGGGATGCCCTGGGTTCAGACACGGAGATCAGCAGGCCGCCTGAGGTTTGGGCATCGCAGAGGATGAGCTGCAGTGTTCTGGAAATGCCGGCACAGAAACGGGTGGATTTTTTTACAAACCGGTAGTTATTGAGTGTGCCCAGCGGGTAAAGACCCAGCTGTGCCAGTTCGACCGTGCCGGGAATCAGCGGGACGGCTGATGCTTCAATTACGAGGTTGACCCGGCTTGCCTGCGCCAGCTCCCAGGCGTGACCCAGAAGACCGAAGCCGGTAATATCGGTTGCAGCGCTGACTCCGATTTTAACCATCAGTTCCGCCGCGGTTCGGTTAAGAGTGGACATCAGGCGGTTGGCAAGCCGGATTGATTCTGACGGCGCTCTGCCGGCTTTAAGTGCGGTGGTGATGATGCCGGTGCCGAGCGGCTTGGTCAGAATCAGCCGGTCGCCGGGGCGGGCACCGGCGTTGGTAATTACCTTCCCGGGATGAATGGTGCCGATGACCGCCAGTCCGAATTTGATCTCCTGGTCTTTGAAGGTATGACCCCCGGCAAGGACTGCACCGGCTTCACTGATTTTACTGATTGCACCGGCAAGGATTGCCCGGATACGGGTGTGTTCGATTTTGTCCGGCGGAAAACCGAGCACTGAAAGTGCCGCCAGTGGTTTGCCGCCCATGGCATAGACATCGGAGATTGAGTTGGCAGCGGCAATCTGCCCGAAGGTGAACGGGGCCTCGGCGATCGGACCGAGGACATCAACGGTGAGGACCAGCGTCTGGTTGCGGTTGAGCCGGTAAATTCCGGCATCGTCCGCGGTATCTCCGCTGACCAGAAGGTCTGGGTGGATGGTTTTCGGCAGTTTTTTCAGGATTGCATAAAGGTCTGCCTGGCATGTCTTGCCGGCACAGCCAGCAGCGGTGGCAAATTCCAGCAGGGAGCGGGGTTTCAACCTTCAGAGAAGCAGTATCCGGAGGAGCCGGCTGCCGTTCCGGAGCAGATAGACGCCCGTGGGCAGACGGCGAATATCATCAGCACCCCTTTCCAGCCGCAGCAGCCGCTGACCTGTAGGTGAGTACAGTTCAGCACTCGAGTCGAAGGTCAGATACTGATGCCGTCTGATAAACCGGGTGTCAGCTTCAGGGGTTGAGACCGGGAGCGGGGGGGCTTCATTCATTCCACCACAGAGGGTGGTGATGGTGGTGATCGAGCGGCTTAACGTCGGGTCACCCTGCGAGCGGACGGTGAGAATGGCAACCGCTTCACCGGGGGTGGTGCTGGTGTAGACCTTGATTTCCAGCGTCGTATCTGACTGCCCGGGCTCAAGGGTATCATACATCGGCATCCCCGGTTCCAGACATCTGCCCTTGAGGCAGTAGATGATCGACCAGTCGGGGACGGTCCGAGTCAGAATGCAGTTCAGTTCATAACCGTCCCGTTCGGTACCGGTATTGGTCAGGGTGAAGGTGTAATAACCCAGACTGTTGGGCTGGACCATCTGCTGGGTATCGGTCCGGCAGACGAGCCGAAACTCATAAGACCGGACCGGTACCGCGAGGCTGAGCAGCAGCCCAGTTATTAATATCATCTTCATTTGTCACCTCCGGACTACTTTACATTTTGCAGTCTGTAATACCCTTTTTGTTGCCGGCTGCTGAATGAAGGCAACCGCCTTCAGCCGGTTAGGATTCAGATGACCGGGCAGATTGAAGGAAATGTCAAATCGCAGCGTTTCTGCCCGGAAGAGCCGGAGCGGTTGACCTTCAACTCCGAACAACAGCAGGCGCAGGACATTGTGAAACAGGGAATCGGTTGCCCCACTGAGGGGCGCCCGGACACTGTCCTCGGTAATTGCAACGAACAGGCGCAGGGTTTCTGCCGGCGTTGAGTCCACACCCCAGGTATGGATCGTGATCCGGCCGGTGTCTGCCCGGCTGAACGCCTCGATCTCCAGCTGTGCCTGCGGGAAATGGCTCCGGCAGGCAAGGATGTAATTTTTATAGGTTTCGTAGTTATATTCCGGTCCGGGTGTCCGGACCACCTCGCCACCGTCAAAGACCACTGCCGGCTCACCACCGGACTCGTAATACAGCGCCCGCCGGAGTTCAACATACTCCGGTGACAGGGTGTCACCAGCAACCCGGCGGTGCCAGGCGATGACCGCGACACTGTCATTAAATTCTCCGATAAGGCTGTCAAGGGTGTGAGCGGCATAGGGGCAGTAGACACAGCGTTGCCAGGTGAACAGTTCAGCAAGGACAATCCGGTTGGTAGGAATGAGCGGTATTTCCGGGGCCTCGGAGCAGGCTGCGATGAGCAGGGGCAGGCAGGCAAAAGTTAGCCGCCTGCCCCTAGTGCTGATGAGCGCAGTCATTACCGGAGGAGAATTATCCGCCGGAGTGGTTGATCGCCGGTTCTGATAAAGTAAACCCCTGGTGCCAGACGGGAAAGATCATTACTGCCCGGGGTCAGTTCGTATGTTTTTCTACCGGCCGCATCCACCAGCTGGCCAGGATGGTATCCCGGGACACTACCGGCCAAGTTCAGCCGGGAGCGGATAATTGTGGCGTTTCTGAGCACTCCGCTCGCTGTTTGAGGCACAGGTTCGGCAACTGCCAGTCCAGTGCCGGCGGTCAGGTCGTCAATGTACCAGCCCTCGCCAACATCACTGTAATCGCTGATCAACCGGAAGCGGAGCTGGACCGTCTGGCCCCGGAATGGTGTCAGATCCAGCTGTACCTGTTCCCAGTTACCACTGGACCCGGTAAAACTGGCGAGTTGATACCAGAAGGGTGAACCATTATTGAGCTCAACGAGTGCAAAGTCGTAGTTTTCCTCGGTCTGATAGTAGTGCCAGAACCGGACCCAGGCTGATTCGCCGACCGTGAACAGTGGGGTCATCAGTCGAGCATCCATTTCGTTAATATATTGATGACCTGCCTCGTTACCACAGTACCAGGAGTTGTTGGGCGAGACACTGCGATAGGTTGAAAGATGCCAGTAGTCTCTGATGCCACCATGGGTCCAGTTGCCGGTGCCGTGTTCCATGTCGTCAGCAAAACCGGGGCTGGCGGTAATGTTGAGCGGGAACAAAATGGTGTCGGTGCCGAAGTCGGTACTGGTGACAATCAGCTTCAGGGTGGCGAGATGCGGGTCTGGACAGGAGGAGCTGATCTGGATTACGAATGGCTGACTGGCAGAGACATCAGCGCCGATCGGGATACTGCCAAAGCTGGCGGTATTCTGGGTAATGGTCAGATAGGGATCGGTGGTGGACAGCATGGCACTGGCACCGGTTGCAGCAGCGGTGCCGATATTGCGCAATACCACCGTGAGGTTTATTGTACTGCCCGGTGCGGGCAGGATCGGCTGACAGCCCGAGTATTTCAGCAACGGCTTCGGCATGACCGCAGTCAGTGCCCCTTGGTACATAATCTTGGTAGCATTGTCCTGGACGAATACGATAATCTCGCAGTTCTTCGCCACCCAGCCGGAGGCGATGGTGAAATTTCTGGTCCGGATGATGGTGTCATTTGCGGGAATGGTGACCGCCTCACCGGCAGCGCTTGGGAGCATTGTCCGTTCAACATCATGCAGGGAGTCCATTCCCTGCCACGGGTAGTAGATGTGGCTTTCGGTGATGACCGTATGAAGCTGACCGGTGACCGGAGCGGTAGAGGTATTGCGGACGAGGATCGTCAGGGTGCCGTTGCGTGTGACTGAGTCGTAGGCAACATCAAGGTCAATTTCCAGTGGGCTGGTGATGGTTTTTCGGTAGTCAAAAATCTGACGATAGGTCGGGTACATCGTGCCGTAATGCATACCGCCCACTACCGATTGGGTGCCGTCAATCCGCATTGTCGGGTAACCGCTCACGCCGTAATAGCTCATCCGGCTTGCCGCAGTCGCAGTGTAGAATGGATCTGAGGTTGATGAATGGTAGGCGATCACCACTACTGAGTCAAATGCGCGGGATTTGAGTTCTTCCGCACCACGGGCGGCACCCGGGCAATAGGTGCACCAGGTAGCGGTGAAGTCCTCCATCACTACGACCCGCTGCACCGCAAAAAGTGCCGGGCACAGGGCAAGAATGAGCATCAGTAGTTTCTTCATTTTACCTCCTTTTTAAACCAGTCCCATACAGGACAGGCAGATCTGGGTGCTGAAATAAAATATCCGGCTGAAACCGCCAGTTGGAATTCCGGTGAAAAGGAGTAGAATCCCAAGAATCACGAGCAGTAAACTTATTATGCGGTATCTCAATTAGTTCATCCGGCTACTTCTGACCGATATAGAATCCTCTGCCGACCTGATGCCGGTGGGCAGCATCGCGCCACATGTTCACCAGATTGACCGCAAACTGAAACAGATCCTGGCCGAAGTTCTGGAGAATCGTTGGTTTGAGCTTTTCTTCAACCATCACCTTGTATTCGTCAAAACAGCGGGCGAATTCCTCAGTCTGATCCTGAGCCTGAAGGATTTTGAAGCCGGCACGCTTGAGCACCTCCTGCCAGCCTTCAAAGGTCTCCATATAGGGAAATGCCATTGATTCGTAGAGTTTTGCCAGCAGATCCTCCTCAATTTTGCCGGTGATCACCCAGTCAGTGAATCCGATCTTGCCCCCCGGTTTCAATACCCGGTAGCATTCCCGTGCCAGCAGATCCTTGTCGGTTACATAGCACCACGCCTCCTGGCCCCAGACGATGTCAAAGGTGTTTGACTTGAACGGCATGTCCAGCGCGTTGCCTTCGACATAGGTGATCAGGTGGTCCAGTCCTGCATCTTTTGTCCGCTGCCGCGCCTTTTCCAGCATGGTCTTGGTAAAGTCCAGACCGGTTACCCGGACGCCGTACTTCTGTGCAATGTGCCGGGCAGGAGCACCCAGCGCACTGCAGACATCAAGCACATGCATCCCGGGCTTCAGTCCCAGCGCCTGAGCGAGCCGGTCGGTTGCCTCCAGTCCTCCGGAGTGAATCTGCTCACCCATGACCGCTTCCCAGAGCAGACCGCCCGGACCATCATAGACTTCCTGGACATCCTTACCGGTATAGTCGTAACGCTTCGGCATGGATCCTCCTTATTATGTTTTTAGTTTTGGGGTTACTGGTGATTACCCGCAGACTGCGGGAAGATAACCGGCAGTTCACTTACGCCTCCATCGCCAGCGGTCGGAACTGCCGGTTGGATATTTACCTTTTATAAAACAGAGCTGGAGTGACAGGTGATTTCGGAGCGAACTGCTCCGAAAGAGCCGGTGATTCATTTCCTGCGTCTCCGTTTGTTCACCGGTTTTGCCTGCCGGTAGAAGTGCTGCTGCATTGTATTTATTATAGAAGAGCAGAGATTACTGTCAAGCGGTGGTTTGGGATATATTGACTTTGCCCGTGATTTAATTAATAATGAATCAGGCGCCCGTAGCTCAGATGGATAGAGCGGCAGACTCCGGATCTGCAGGCCACGCGTTCGAATCGCGTCGGGCGCTTTCAGTTTTTATTATTTTCTGAATCCGGAAAGCGGGATTCCAGATATTTTAATACCCGTGCCGGGTTGGCAGGCAGCAGGAGATGAACACCGCGGAAGTTATCCAGAAAGTTCTTCCGGCTGAACGGGCTTAACACTACTCCCCCACTGGTGAGAAAAAAGCGGCGAAACCTTGACCATTCATAACTATAACAGAAAATTTTTTTGTCGATCGTAATACCCCGGGCATTCATTTTGTAGGTAATGGGGAGAAAATAGGTGTGAGTGGCAATGCTCAGCACGATTAGGGCGACCAGCATAAGTGTCGGTCCGAAGGAGAAAAAGGTAAAGAGCAGAAAAAGCAGGATGAAAGAGCCGATGAGCACGGTTTTCCCCGGCTGTTCCCGTGCCCGGTGTACCTGCCAGCTGATCTCCTGCTCGTCCATGGAAAAGTTGAGTGGGCCCGGTCCGGGTCGAACGGACGACCAACTGATTATGAGTCAGTTGCTCTGACCAACTGAGCTACGGGCCCGAGTATTTAGATTTAGATAATGTTAGCCCTGAAAATTGCAGAAGTCAACTGTCAGTCACCACTCGGATTCATCAGGTTCGTCAGGGTTCAGGGGGAAGTCTTCCAGCTCGTCAATATCGATGATGTCATTTTCCATATCACTGTCGGCACCGAAAAAGGGAGAGTCCGGTTCGGTCTCGGTTTCCAGATCAAGAGGTGCTGCGGGTTCCGTGTGAGTCCTCAACCGGTTTGACCTTTTTTTCCGTGTTTTTCTCTTTGCCTTCATATCAGCCTCCTTGAGCCAGATTTCATCCGGTTCTTGATAATATCTTCTCACCAGACTGAAATTAACAATTTTCAATCTGCTGTCAAGCAGAAGCATCTGCAGCGGACAGGGACGTGATTTGACAATCAGGCGGTTTATCGGGAAAATATACTGTGGACCGGTTCAGAATTCGCGGCGGCAGGCCGCTGCGGGGCGAGGTCCGGGTTGCCCGGGCGAAGAATGCAGTTCTGCCGCTGCTGGCAGCAGCCCTCCTGAGCGAAGATACCTGTGTCATTGAGGAGGTCCCCTTTCTTGATGATGTTGCCACGATGCTCAAGCTGCTGAAATCGATCGGGGTTAGGGTGGAGATGAGGAACCGGACGGTAAGGATCAGTGCCACCGGCAGACTGAAACCCGAGGCGCCCTATGACATCGTGCGCAAGATGCGGGCAAGCTATTATGTTCTGGGTCCGCTGCTTGCCCGATTCGGGGACTGCCGGGTTTCACTGCCGGGCGGCTGTGCAATCGGGCCCCGGCCGGTAGACCTTCATCTGAAAGGCATTACCGCGCTGGGAGCGAAGGTGAAGATTGAAAAAGGCTATATTCATGCCCGTGCCCGGTTGCTGCGGGGGAATACGATGATGCTGGAAGGGCAGAAGGGTCCGAGTGTCGGAGCGACGATTAATACGATGATGGCGGCAGTGCTGGCGCGGGGGGAGACAGTAATCGAGGGTGCTGCCTGTGAACCGGAAGTGGTAGATGTTGCCCAGTTTCTGAGCAAAATGGGGGCTGAGATTACCGGTGCCGGAACGCCGACAATTATCATCCGGGGCGTGAAGGAACTGCGGGGCGTCCGTCATACACCGATACCGGATCGGATTGAAGCCGGAACCTTTGCGGCTGCCGCCGCCATTACCCGGGGCCGGGTCGAGATTATCGGCTGTGAACCAAGGCATTTAACGGCGGTAATTACCAAGCTGCAGGAGTCCGGTGTCAGAGTAGAAGCGGGTGCTGATCGACTGCTGGTGGAAGCTGGTAGTCGCCCCCAGGCGGTAAAGATTTCCACCGCTCCCTATCCCGGTTTTCCTACAGACCTGCAGGCACAGTTTACCGCGCTTTTGAGTATCGCGCAGGGAACAAGCACGGTTACCGAAAATATTTTTGAGTCCAGATTTCTGCACTGTCTGGAACTCAACCGGATGGGTGCCTTAATTGACATTACCGGCAATATGGCGGTTATTCACGGCGTAGAACAGCTGGAGGGAGCACAGGTGATGGCATCAGATCTGCGGGCATCGGCGGCACTCGTACTTGCCGGTCTGGCGGCACGGGGTCAGACGGAGATATTGCGGATTTATCACCTGGATCGCGGCTACGAGCGACTGGAAAACAAGCTGAAGCCGCTGGGAGCAGATATCAGGCGTGTCAGTTTCTGAAAAGCAGAGGCTGGCGGTTACCGTTCGCAATCTGATAATCGGCGGAGGTGCGCCGGTCCGGGTGCAGTCCATGACCAAGACCCGGACCGATGATATCCGTTCAACCGTGCGGCAGATTCGGCGGCTTGCCCGGGCCGGATGTGAGCTGGTGCGGATCGCGGTCCCGGATGAGCAGAGTGCTGCGGTGCTGCCGGCGATTCGGGCGCAGGCGGATATGCCATTGGTTGCTGATATCCATTTTGATTACCGGCTGGCGTTGAAAGCAATAGATGCCGGATTTGACAAAGTGAGAATCAACCCCGGTAATATCGGTGCCCGCTGGAAGGTGAAGGAGATCATCCGGGCAGCAATGGATCATGGTGTGGCAATCCGGGTTGGAGTTAACTCCGGTTCGCTGCCCAAAACGGTACGACAGAAGGACGGGGTGTCGGCGCTGCTTGAGGCAATGGCAACCGGTCTGGAACCGTTTGAGCAACTGGGTTTCAAGGCAGTAGTGCTTTCCGCCAAGACTACCGAGACGCGTATGCTGATCAATGTTTATCAGGAGCTGAGCCGGCGTTACCCCTACCCGCTGCATCTCGGTCTGACCGAAGCCGGTCCGGCGTTTGAGGGTGCGATCAGGTCTGCAGCCGGAATGGCACCACTGCTGCTTCAGGGGATCGGGGATACAATCCGGATTTCACTAACCGGAGATCCGGTGCTGGAGGTGATTGCCGGTTATGAACTGCTGGCAGCGCTCGGACTGCGCCGGAAGGGACCGGTGGTGTATTCCTGTCCCGGTTGCGGGCGGACCCGAGTTGATATCAACCGTCTCGTCCGGGAAACGCGCCGGGCGCTCAGAGGAATTGATGCACCGGTGAAGATTGCGGTAATGGGATGTGTGGTCAACGGTCCTGGAGAAGCCCGTCAGGCAGATTTCGGCATTGCTGGTGGAAAAGAGCGGGGGGTAATTTTCAGCAATGGACAGGTGGTGCGCACCGTGGATGAAAAAAATCTGGTGCTGGAGTTGATTAAGGAGATAAAACAAAAACTGGCAGGGGCGCACAATTGAGATGAAACAGACCATTTTCTGCTGGGTGCTGTCGATCTTGGTGATGGTAAGTCATGCCTGCACCATCGGTGTTTTTGGTCCCTCGGCAACGGTTGACGGGCGGATAGTACTCTGGAAGAATCGGGATGTTACCAACCCCGACCAGGAGATGGGTGTGTTCCGGGGACCACGGTACCGGTTTGTTGCCAATGTTTATGCTGGTGAGACACTGGATGTCTGGGCCGGGATTAATGATGCCGGTTTTGCGATTATGAACTCCAATTCCTACAACCTCAGCGGTTATGGTGTGGGCGCAGATGACGGAAATATCATGCGGCAGGCACTGGGAAGTTGTGCGACGGTTGAGGATTTTGCAAAACTGATGGATTCACTGAATACAGTCGGGCGGGAAACACCGGCAAATTATGGTGTTTTTGATGCTACGGGCGCAGCGGCGATCTTTGAAGCCAGCAATACTTATTATTACCGGTTTGATGTTGATCGGGACTCATTGGGGTTTCAGCTCCGGGCAAATTTCTCCCTTGCCGGCGGTCCCAGCAGACTGCTCGGCAAAAACCGTTTTGAACGGGCGATGGAGCTCTGTACCGCCCGACTGAGGGAAAGCAGAATCTCGATGGACTTTATTATCCGGGTTCTGAGCCGGGATCTGGGGCAGGTCGGGTTTGAACCTTATCCCCTGCCGTTTCTGGGCAGAATGGATCCACTGCCTTACGGTTATCTGCCGATCGACACAACTATCGCCCGGGTAACTACCCGTTCGGTTGAAATCATGGTCGGACCCCAACCTGGTGCCAGCCCGAATACTGGAATGATGTGGGTTCTGCTCGGATCGCCACTGGCGACAATACCCGTTCCATTATGGATACAGGGGGGTGCGTTGCCGAAGGAGCTGAACGGGGCTAATACCGCACTGCTGTGTGATGAAGCAAAGCGGCTGTTCAGCTGGCTCTGTCCGGACCCGGACTTTCCCAAGGCGGTTAATACTTTCCGGCTTGCCCGCTGGCTGGATTATATTGCCCCCCGGGAATCGATCATACTCCAGCTGGTTGCGGAAAAAGAGCAGGAGTGGGGACCGGATGGCCCGGATTCACTGGCAGCAGCACAGCTGACCCGGTATGTATGTCAACTGGCTGTAGCTGCCTACCAAGAGTTCTGGCAGGAGAATGATCCGAAATTTGATGCGGAAAGCGAGCGGGCAAGATTGACGGTGCAGCGGTCAGGACGCACCGAAACACTGCACCGCCTGCCACCCCGTATCAGACTGTTTGATGTTGCCGGTCGCCGGGTTTTTCAATATCAGCCGGGTGTGATGATCATTTGTGATGACAGCACCCGGCAGAAACTGCTGATTATCAATTAAGCGGAAAGAGTGGCACCGAAGGCGGCTGCCAACAGAGGGAACTGTGCGGTCTGAACCGGCAGGTTGAGCGTCTTTGTCAGAGCGGACTGCATGCCAGAATTTAATGCGGTCCCACCGGTGAAGATTATTTCCGCGGTAATAGAGAGCCGGGCAGCCATTGCGGCAATCCGGCTGGCGAGCGCGAGATGCAGTCCGGCAATGATATCCTCCGCCGGTGTGTCAGCGGCGACCATGGAAAGAATCTCAGTTTCTGCCATGACGACACACAGACTTGAGAGAGTAACCGGTTTCTGGGAACGGGTGCTCAGTTCACCGAACTGTTCAATCGGAATGTCCAGCGCCCGGGCGATGAATTCCAGAAAACTGCCGGTGCCGGCGGCACAGCGGTCATTCATCACAAAGTCCTGAATCTGGCCTTCGCTGTTCAGGCTGATGACTTTGGAGTCCTGACCGCCGATGTCAATGATTGTCCGGCACCCGGGATGCCAGTGCCGGATGCCCCGGGCGGTTGCGGTGATTTCGGTAACGGTCGCATGGGCAAAATTGACACTGTGCCGGGCATAGCCGGTGGCGATGATCCGGAAGAGGTCATGCTGGCTCAGTTGTGCCTGTTCCAGCGCAGTGGTCAGTGTCTTTACCGCTGTCTGGCGCGGGTACATGCCGGTTCGGCTGACAGCGGTGGCGGCGATCCGGTCCTGTTCCGGTTCATAGATGACTACCTTGGTGTTTGCCGAACCGACGTCAATACCAGCGATGTACATTGTCATTGCCTCCGTGCCGGTTTGGGAGGAAATTCATAGCCACCGGCAATTTTAGCGGTCCGGACAAAGGTGGCAAGATTTTCGGGCGGGGTTGCCAGCGGGACTTCACAGCCGGTGGCGCAGACATAGCCGCGGGGACAGGTCTTTCCGAGCCGGACCATGGCTTCGACCCCGGAGTCGATTTCGGCCGGGGTGGCAAGCCAGAGAGTGGTGGTGTCAAAGTTGCCGATGAGCCGGACCTGATGACCTACCGTTGCCAGCGCCCGCTCAAGCGGAATCCGGTCAATACTCACCAGATCAGCACCGGTCTGAGGTATGAGCGGGATGATGCCGGTGGTGTCGCCGCAGATGTGCAGGACCACATCCAGATCATACCGGTGCCAGAAGCTGATTACCGCTCTCTCATAGGGCAGGGCAAACTCCGCATACTGCTGGGGACTGAGGACGCTGCCGGAGGCAAGTGGATCAACAAGGATTGGCAGGGCACCGGCACGGATGATCGACCGGGAGAAGGCGATGACTGCCCGGGTTGCATAGTCCAGAAGGTGTTTTACGGCGTCGGGATTTTCAATCAGCCCGATCAGAAACGCCTCCGGATCAACAAGCTGCTGGGCGGTGGTAAATGGCGCCGGAATGTATGCCAGTACCGGTATCCGGTCAGCCACCGCCTCGTAGGCATAGTTAATGGCATCCAGATAGACACCGAGCCGGCCGAATCCGCGGCTGAAAAGTGCCGGCAGGGAAGGAGCGGTGCCGATCTCCTCTAGCGCCTGTTCCAGATCCGGCCAGCGGGGTTGGGCAAGGACCGGCAGTTCCGATTCCGGATAGTAATACCGGGAGCCGAGCCCTTCGGCGATAATTCCGACCTCGGAGAATACCGAGATGAAATCGGTCTGGAAATGGTCCTGAGCCCGGAGCTGACATTTTGCCATGACCGTGCCGTCCGTATAGTAGTCCCGCAGGGAGACGCCGCAGAAGCCGGCCGCATAGGAGGTGAGCAGGGGGAAAACCGGAACCCGGTCCTGAGGTTCGTCAATGACCAGCAGTCCGAACCGTTCGCGCGGGTTCAGTAGTTCACTCATCGCCGGCTCCGCAGCAGTTCCAGAAAGGCATCAATTCTGGTTTTTGTCTGGCGGTCGATTTCCCGGTTGGGCGGGGCAACATCAAACTCCAGCACCGGAATCTGCAGCTGTTCACGGACGAGACTGCCAATCAATCGGGACTCCATGGCACAGTGAGAACCACCCAGGATTCCGGAGATAATCAGTCCTTCGGCCCGGTTTGCCTGCGCCTGCCGGATGAGCATTTCTGCCCGTTCCCGGGATGTGCCGTTAAGCGAACCGTCAATATGGGAGCGGGCAATTGCGGTCAGTGGCGGCTGGGACTGATCGATCAGGGTCAGCGCCTGATTGATCACATATTCGGTGGCAACAATCCGGGCGCCCTGATCCTCGGCATAGGTGAGCAGCAGCGGATCAGCCGGGGGTGTAAGCCAGGCGAGCCGCAGTGCCTCCGGAGGGACAACCGGCTGGCGGGTTTGCCGGCGGTATTCAGCAGTTGCCAGCAGATGTCTGAGGATTGCGGTCCATTCCGCAATGTCCGAATAGTAATGAAGACAGCCGAATTCAATGACCATTATCTCCAGCGCCGGCAGGACCGCATCCTGGTAGGCAAGCTGGCGCAGCCGGGCGGTCATGGTCCGGACCGCATTTGCCTGAGCAATGCTTTGAGCAAGAGCAGATTCAGTCAGGTGAGTGCCGGTCAGTTCCTCAAGGGCCGAAATCACCCGGTGGTACTCCGCCACCAGCAGATCGCTGAGCGGCTCAATGTTTTCCGGCTGGCGGAGCGGGGTTTCAACCCAGAGGCAGCTGCCGGTGAGCCGGGCGACAAGGTTCTCAACACCGGAATAGTCATCGCAGGATGCGCCGGTAGCAGCGATGATCAGATCCGGGTCCGGGAAATAGCTGTGCTTGGCAAAGGCACCAAGGGCAGCCCGGGAGTAGCAGGTGGCCTCGCCGATCCCGAGCCGGGCCGCAGTCTCAAGTAGAACTTTGCTTTCCATGACAAAGGGTGTCCACCACCAGCAGTCCGGGTAAAAGGGAACACAGTCTGGAAAGGCGTTTACCAGCACCGCCAGCGGTCCGAGATCGCCCATGACCGCGATTACTCTCCTGCCGATCTGCCGGGCACGGAACAGCCGTTCCGATTCGTTATTGACAAAGCCCCAGAGCCGGAGGGCGGCGAGGGAGTTGTCAAATTTGAGCCGGCGCAGGTGCCGGGCGCCATAAATGGCAAATACCTGCGGTGGAAACAGGTACTTGGACCAGGCATCCTGATTGGGCGGAAAATAGTGAAATTTTTCAATCAGCTCATCCGGAATCTGCTGAAAGAGGTCATCCCACTCCTCAAAGGTGATCCGTGCCGGGACCGGGTCCTGATAGCCGAAGTTAAATCCGGTCATTTTCCTGCTCCGGTCAGGATTTCAACAAACGCCTCAATCCGGGTGCGCAGCTGTTCAAAATGCTGGCGGGAGTAGTCATGGTCGATCTCCAGCATCGGCAGGCCGGTTGCCCGGCGGAGGTCCCGGGCCTCGAAACGCCAGGGGTCGCAGTAGAGCAGGGTCTGAAACACGATCCCCTGAACCTGGCGTTCGGCAATCAGCTGCCGGATGTGCTGAAAGAGTGCGGTGTTCGGGCGCCGGCAGGGACAGGGGATGCGGTTGAAGTAGTATTCGGCAAGCGCGCGGAAAGGATCGGAACCGGTGGTAATATCTCCTTCAATAAACCGGGCGCCGGTGCAGATCACATCGGCGACAATCGCCGCCCGCTCCTCAAGCAGACTGATTACCTCCCGTTCCTCCTCGGCAATGATGCTGCCGGCAAGCAGAAGCCGGGGAGGTGTTGGTTGCCGGTTGAAGACCTGGTTCGTAGCCCGATTTTTTATTTGCGCAATCAGCGGAAGTAGATCTGCCGGTTCAAGCAGAGTTGCCAGGCTGATCAGGTCAAACAGCTCTCCGGTAGTCAGCAGGGGAACTGGCGAGACCCGCAGAGCTTCAATACTGCGCAGGGCGGAGCGGAGCCGGTTGCCAATTTCAATTTCATTCTGGAGGTGCTGGTCATCAATGGCGGTGCCGGTAAGGCGGGTGACAAAGTCGGCGAGTCGGCGCAGCTGGTGTTCAAATTCGGCAATCCGGGCCGGGAAGGGCTCGGCAGTGCGGGGGAGATAAAGCTGAAATACGGGGATTGAAACCCGGGTACCAACCAGTTCCGGCAGGCGGCGCATCATATCGCAGGTATTGACAAAAATCAGCATGTCCATGAGCCGGTAGAGCGGGTCCGAGAGGAGTTTTTCCAGACTGCTCTTGCAGAAGGGGCAGGCATCGGCCCGGAGATGTCGCTCACCGAGCTGGGATGACGGATAATCAGCCCGGGCAAGCCGGATTGGAACTGCGCCGGCTGCCCGCAGCAGCTCCACCGGCACATAGAGGCAGAAGTAGCCGGCAAGCTTCCTGCCCCGGGCTTTGAGCTCCTGAAGTTCATTCAGGCGCCGGGCGGCCAGATCCTGCCGGTTGATCAGCTCCATGGTTTGAGCTCCATGCATTCAATAAACAGCTCTTCAAACTCCGGTTCCTCGGCGAGCATGATTTCCTCACACCTGTCGGCGATGGCGGTGGCGGTCTCCAGCAGTTCCGGATTAATTGTTGCCCGGACCGCACCGGCGAGCGCCAGGTCAGGGTGCTGGCGGATCCGTTTTGTCTCCATGTGCGGCAGTAGGCCGATGGTGAAGGCGGAGTCAGGGTTGATCCGGTTGCCGAATCTGCCGGTAATGAAGATCCGGTCGAGCATGGTGGATTCAGGCCGGTCGGTGCCGAACCACCGTCGCAGCAGAATCCGGATGCCGGCGGCGATTGCCGCCTTTGCCAGTTGAATTTCCCGAAGGTCGGACTGGGATAGATAGACCGGATTCTGCTCATCAGGGTGGAGGAGCAGCCGGTCGCCGGTTCGGAGCCGGCCCGAGGGCATAATCAGACCTGCCTTCAGTCCCTCAGCAACCGCATCCAGAACCCCGGAGCCGCAGATGGCAACCGGTGGACGATTACGGACCGTAATCAGTTTCCAGCCTTCAGGACGGTAGCGGCAGGCACGGATCGCACCGGACCGGGCAAAACTGCCGCACTCCAGTGTCGCTCCTTCAAATGCCGGACCGGCAGCGGTGGAGCAGGCAATGAGACGCTCGCGATTGCCCAGCACCAGTTCACCGTTGGTTCCGGCGTCAATCAGCAGGCATGGTCGGCGGCTTTGATAGAGACCGCTGGCAAGAATCGCCGCGGTGCAGTCACTGCCGATAAAGGAGCCGAGCAGGGGCAGGGTTCTGATGAGCAGACTCTCGCACCGGACAGAAATTACCTTTTTCAGTGGCAGGCAGGAGCGGTAAGGATAGATGCCGAGGGAAGCGGGATTTTCCCCGAAGAGGAAGTGCATCATTACCGTGTTGCCGACCGCAATTATAGGGTGACGCCGGTCCAAGCCGATTTCTTCGCCGTACCGGGCAAGCAGTTCGGCAAGCCGGATCTTTTTTACATTTGCTGCCTGGACGATCCGGCTGAGTACATCCGCTCCGTATCTTGTCTGAGGATTGAGCATCGTCTCCTGCCGCTGTATCCTTTTTCTTAACCGGTCAACCGCTGCCAGAGCGATTGTGGTTGTGCCGATGTCCGCTGCCAGCCACAGCTGTGCCGATTTCGGACGGCGGGGTGGAGGAGTTTCTCCTGCCCCCGTGAGATCGACCGCCACCGGCACCGGTTTCTGAGGAATGAACTGGCAGGCGAGCACCGGACTGCCGTCTACGAGTACCCGGCACTTGCCGCAGCTGCCATTGCCGCCGCAGTCGCCCGGAACCGGAATGCCAGCCTGAAGCAGCAGATCACGCAGGTTCTGTCCTTGCCGGGGCCGGACCTTTATGACCACTGCCACCTCCGGGCGGTCTGAATCAGCGTCTGAATATTGGCAGGCGGTGTTGAAGGTGGGACATCGCAGGCACTGGCGAGGATCAGCTTGGGCAAGGCGGTGGCAAGACATTTTTCGGCTGCGCTTTGGACTTCTGCCGGCGTGCCGTCTGCCAGCAGGGTGGTGGAGACATTGCCCATGATTATCTGTTCCGGGCCCAGCCGGTTCCGAACGAGTTCCATGCTGATGTCGTCAATACTCAGGATCTCGGCACCGGAAGCTGCCAGCAGATCAAGAATAGTGGTGGTATCACCGCAGATGTGCAGGCCGGTCCAGAGACCAAGGGCATGAATTTCAGCAACCAGCTCTCTGAGGCAGGGCAGGGCAAACCGGGCAAAGTGCTCGCGACTGATGAGGCTGCCCGAAGCCATCGGATCACCGATAAAGGGAATTCCGCCCGCCTGAATAATTGCCCGGGCAAAATGTTTCTGGTTTTCCGTTGCCAGCCGGAGAAAATGGTCAGCCTGCTCCGGCGCCTCAACCAGCAGGGCGAGGAACTCCTCCGGTCCGGCAAGAAAGCTGGCAAGGGAGAAGGGTCCTTTCAGTGAGCCGAGAATGAAAACCTCATCGGCCGTCAGCTGCCGGAGCTTGCAGATCGCCGCCAGAATTACCGGCATTCTCTCCGACCGCTGGGGGTCGGCAATGCGGGCATGATTCCCCGCAGGTGTCAACAGCACCGGCGGTTCATCCTCCGGTATGTCAATCTGACAGCCCATCGCCTCTGCCTCCACGAGCACATCGGCAAAAACCATCACCAGATCGTAGTCAAACAGCCGGTAGGAGTGGTCCAGGACTGCACTCAGTAATTCGGCATCGGTCAGCACCCGGTAGAGCTTTTCGCCGGCAAGCCGGGCAGCGCAATTGGCAACGACGATTGGAAACACTGCCGGTTCAATCTGCTGCTTAATCAGTTCCGCCGCGGACCGATCAAGAAGCCGGGTAATCCTTGTTAGCTTGGTTTTCACTCGGTCAGACGCCGGATTTCCCGGACCGCATTATGGGCATCCGGGGCATAGCCGTCCGCACCGATCTTCTCGGCAAAGAGCCGGTTAACCGGTGCCCCGCCCACGAGCACCTTCACCTGGTCGCGCAATCCTGCCCGCTTCAGCGCCTCAATGACCTTCGCCATGTTCGGCATGGTGGTGGTCATCAGGGCGGACATGCCGATGGCGGCAACTCCATCCCGGACCGCATTGACAAACTGCTCGATGGGAACATTTCTGCCGAGATCTATCACCTCGTAACCGGCTGCCTGCGCCATCACCTTGACGATATTCTTACCGATGTCATGGATATCGCCCTGGACCACTCCCAGTGCGATCCGGGACCGGCGGGCAGGGGTGCGGGGAAGGTGTTCTCTGAGAATATCAAAACCGGCATACATCGCCTTGGCGGCGGCAAGCACCTCGGGGACAAAATACTCCTGACAGGCAAACTTTTCGCCGACCAGCCGCATTCCCCGTGCCAGTCCCTGCTCGAGGGCAATGTCGGCAGCGATTCCCTGCGCCAGCGCCTGCTCACAGAGCTGGAGCACCTCATCCTTTGCCATCCGGAGGACCGCATCTGCCATCCGGTCAAGAATATCCGTGGGATTCATCAGTAAGTTTAATGATATCGATAAAAAAACAACGGGCAAGCACAGTCGGACTCGGGTTGAAGAATAAAAATCCGGTACACTCCGTACTGCCGGTTAAAAGATAAAGATATCCTGTGCGCTTACCGATTCTCCGTTATCTTTCCGGTACCGGCGGATTTTTCAGCTGCTGATAACGTTTTCTGCCTTCAGGGGTGCGGAAGTCAATGCCTGCTGCCCTGCCTTCCCGTTCCAGCTGCTCCATGCAGCCGGCGAGGAAGTCATCATCCAGCATCCTGCCGGCAAGGTCACCGGTCTTTTTCTGTTCCACCGGCATCAATCTTCTTGTTGCTTCAGCCGAGACATCCTGCCGTTCGCCGGTTACCAGCCAGTAGACCTCAGTGCCGGGTCTGCCTCCGATCACAAACCGGTTGCCCGATATCTTTTCCGCTACATACACATCGGAAGTTCCAACACCGGTCAACTGAATATGGGGGTTCCGGTTGAGTGCAGAAAAATAGTCCGGCAGTCTCACTTCAGCCCGGCCCTGCTCATCAAGGATGACACTGCCCTCATAAATGTTTCTCATCTCCGGTCCTTCAATAAAATAGTGATTGAGAATTTTGCCATACGGGTCAAGCGGATGGTCGATGGTAAATGAACCACCGGCTTTGGACAGGATCCCACAGCGCAGCTGGTTTGATGCGGTGGCGACTGTTCCGTTTAATGCCACAGCGTTGGTGTAACCAGCTGGGACGACCGAGTGGTAATTGGCAGCCAGACTGTAGTCTGCCGCAGCAGTATCGGCACAACCGCCGGCTACCGTGGCAAAATAATGATTGGCCAGATTATTAGCACCCCCACTGATTGTGGTTAGCGATGATTCCGCCCGGTTATTGTAACCGCCACTGATTGTTGCGGCAGAGCCAGTAGCCCGATTTCCGATTCCGCCCATGGCAGTGGCGCAGTATCCGCTGGCGATGTTAAAATAGCCACCGGCAACCGTGGTGTAGGCAGAATCGGCAAAATTATCGTAGCCACCACCGATTGTAGAATACAATCCTCTTGCAAAGTTAAATTTGCCGCCGCCTACAAAAGCATACCGGGCACGTGCCCCATTGTTAGTACCACCGACAACTGTGGCTGCAGTGTCAGTAGAGGTGACGCCGGCGGTGTTGCAGTACCCCCCCAGCACACTGCCAAAAGTCGCTTTGGCAGAATCACACAAACCGCCGGCAACGGTGGCAGCCAAATCGCCTGCCAGGTTTTGCCCGCCACCCGCCACAGTGGAAATGACGGAACCCGCAGTATTGTATTGACCACCGCCGACGGTTGCGTAGTTTGATAACGCCTGGTTATAGCCACCGCCGCAGACCGTTGCGTGTTCCCATCCAGCTCGGTTATATACACCACCGCCGACGGTAGTTCCTTTTGCCCTAGCAATGTTGCGATACCCCCCGTTTACTGTGCAGAAGGAATCTTCTCCGCTGCTGGCTATTCCGGTCGTGCAGCTGATTCCAAGATTGATCTGGGTATGACGGGCAAACCCTAAAAGTCCGTTCTGGGCACCGCCCCGGGCAATACCCAGTGATCTTATTGTAAAAAGGACAGAATCGGGTGTGCCGCGGACCCAGGCATTGTCTCCTGTCCCTACCTCATCATTTGCCGGACTCCACTGTGTTCCATTCCACTTGAGCACCTGTCCGGTATTGGCACCCATCTGGTTCAGATCTGCTGCCATGATCGCACCGTCCTGAATCTTGGCACTGGTAACAGCACTGGAGGCAATTACCGGATTGGGATAGGTGCCGGTCAAGTCGCCACCAGCATTACCAGCCGGTGAAGCGTAATTGGCGCTGTCCGCCTTGAATGCATAGGCAGTGGATACAATCCGTAGTCTCGGCGTCAATTCTGTGCCCGCGCCAATCTGCAGGGAAAGATACAAACCACCCTGGTCAGGAACATAGGGGATTGGATTGACCGAGCCGAGGAGCACCGAAAACAGACCGCTTTTTACCGGTACGGTCTGGGTTTCGTTCCAGAATGCGGTTCCACCGGATTGCTGAGTATAGAGCCGGAAGGTCAGCTGATAGCTGCTGTCCGGGACCGGATTGCCGAGGCTGTCGGTCAGTTTTCCCTGATAGGAGAGCATTCTGGGAATCGTAATTGCATCAGCAGCGGTCGGGTTGTCAGTTACGGGTGCTGTGACTGCACCCGGAGCTGGTAGAAAAAGCGCATCCTCAGCTGCCAAAAGCATGGCAATGAGGATCGTTACACAGGACAGAATCATCCTGCGTTTCATGTTAACCTCCTTGATAATTTATGTGCACAAGCCCTCGCCACTAAGGGTAGATCATAAGCCCTGGTGGCTGGTTAATTATTGCTGAAATTGTTTTTTATGTCAACAGGTTTTGGGAGGTGTCCTGCCGGTATTGCCGGAGTACCTGGTCAATGGTATCAGCGGCAAATCCCCGGCGCGCCAGCAGGCCATAGAGCCGGCGCAGCCGGGTCTGCGGATCAAGTCGGCGGTAGCGGGGCAGGTGATGCTCAAGCACCATCCTTGCCGCCGCCAGTTCGGAGGGTGCTGTCTGCAGGGCGGTAAGGACGGTTTCCGGAGCAATGCCCTTTTTCAGCAGTTCCTGTTTTACCCGGAATTTCCCCTTGTGACCGACAGTGATCCGTGCCTCAACATAGTCCCGGGCGAGCTTCTCATCATCAACAATACCCAGTTCCCGGAGTCGGGCAAGCACCTTTTCAACTATTTCCGGCGAATAGCCCTTTTTGTCGAGCCGTTCCCTTAACTCCTTTTCACTGCGCGCCCGGTAGGAGAGGAGCCGGAAGGCATCGTCCCGGCAGTGGCGGAACTGTTCCTCAAGGACAATCTGTTCCAGCAGCTTGGGGTCAACCCGGGTGCCGGCTTTGAGCCGGAACTGGGCTACCGTCTCCCGGTCAAGCGAGAAGGCGTACTCACCGTCAACAAATACCGAGAGCCGTTTCTTACTTCTTCTTTGTGGCTTGAGGGCGGATATCCTCATCCCGGACTCTGAGCCTGGGCAGTTTCAGTTTCTCCCGCAGCGCCGCCTCGATCTTCTGGGCGACATCCTTATGGCTTTTAAGGAACTCAATTGCCGCTTCCCGTCCCTGACCGAGCCGGACATTGCCGAAGGAGAAGTAGGCGCCGGATTTGTCAATGATGCCCTGTTCGGTGCCGAGGTCAATCAGTTCGCCGGCATGGGAGATGCCTTCGCCGTAGATGATGTCAAACTCCACCTCGCGGAACGGCGGGGCGATCTTGTTCTTGACCACCCGGACCTTGGTGCGCGAGCCGATCACCTGTTCACCCCTTTTGATCGCTGCCACCCGGCGGACATCAAGCCGGACAGTCGCATAGAACTTGAGCGCCAGACCGCCGGTGGTCGTCTCCGGGTTGCCGAACATGACCCCGATTTTCTGCCGGATCTGGTTGGTGAAGATGGCGCAGGTTTTGGACTTGGAGATGACGCCGGCAAGTTTGCGCAGTGCCTGGGACATGAGCCGTGCCTGAACCCCGACAAAGGAGTCGCCGATTTCACCCTCAATCTCTGCCCGGGGCACGAGCGCTGCCACTGAGTCAATGACAAACAGGTCCAGACCGCCGGAGCGGGTCAGTGTTTCCGCGATTTCGAGCGCCTGTTCGCCGGAGTCGGGCTGAGATACCAGCAGCTCACGGAGATTGACTCCGAGCTTCTCCGCATACTTCGGGTCCAGGGCATGCTCGGCATCAATGAAGGCGGCGGTGCCGCCCTGGCGCTGACACTGGGCAATAATCTCCAGGGCAAGTGTGGTCTTGCCTGAGGACTCCGGACCGAAGATTTCAACAATTCTGCCCTTGGGTACACCGCCGACCCCCAGAATTGAATCCAGACCGATGGAACCGGTGGGAATGGCTTCAATTTCCACTACCGCGCCTTCTTCGCCGAGCTTCATGATCGCACCCTTGCCGAACTGTTTTTCAATCTGTCCCAGGGCATTGCTCAACGCCTTGAATTTCTCTTCCTTTGCCATAGCTCCTCCATTTGATTTTATCCTGCGCCGCTTTCAGAAGTATAGAACTCCACACCCTGAAGTCAAGCCCGCAGTTGCTCCAGCCGGGCAAGTGCGCGTTTTTCCAGTGAATAAAGTGTAAACCGGAGCTGCTTGAAGAAGGAGGCATATCGCCGGCGGTCTTTGGTGTATTCCAGTTTAAGCATTTCCTCCAGTACCCGTGCTGCTTCCTCGGACCGCTTGAAATTGGCGGTGAGCACATCCTCCAGACCTCGGCGTTTCATCCGGTCAAACCGGTCGGACCTGCCCGGGTCGTTTTCACTGGAACGAGAAGAAATCACTGCCCGACGCAATGGTGCAATTTTTTTGCTGAGCCGGATGCGCAGATTCCGGATCCGCGCAAGTAGCGGTTCATCCTCCAGTCCGAACCGGATGATATCTTCAATCACCCGTAATCCTTCAGTCAGCCGGTTGATATTGGCATCGATGATTCTTGCCTGTTTGGAACTTAGTTCCGGCTGGCAGTTCTGCCGCATTCGGTTCAGGTTAACTTCTATGCCGGAAAGGTCAATTAAATAAAAACGCCCGGTGCTCGATCACCGGGCGTTATCGGGGTTTTCGTTTCAGAATCCGCCGCCGCAGCAGCCACCGTAGCGCTTCGGCTCTTCCTTCTCCTTCTTCTTCATCGGTTTATCACAGCAGTAGATCTCGCACTGCTCATAGCCGCATTCCTTGGTGACCATCACTTCAACGCCGCACTTTTCACAGTACAGGACATCGCCACTTTTCTTTTTTGCCATTTTTCCTCCTTATTTATTAGACTCATTTCATCAGAATCAGTTTCCGGGTGCTGACGGTTGTACCGTTCTCCAGCTGCACCACATACACCCCGGCCGGGAGGTGCTTCAGGTTCAGTCTGCGGGCACATTCAACCGTTTTGACCACTCCGCCGTGAACATCGTAGATGGTGACCCGTCCGTGATGAAACTCTGCCGGTAATTTCAGTTCGCGACCGGCAAGAATTGACGGCAGTTTGCTTACGCTGACTGCCGGTGATGTCGTTTCTTCGGTTCCCAGATACGGCGGATAATAGAAGATGATCGCCACCGAGTCGTCAACGATGTGGTGTGCCGGCACACCGTTATAGAGATACTGATGATACCAGTTGTTGCTGCCGTTCAGCCCCTGAATGCCGACGGTGCTGGAGTTGAGTGTTCCATTCATGGACAGGTAATTGTACCGGATTACCCCGTTGGGGTAGAGGACAATTTCAAAGGTCTGGGTTTCAGCCGGGGCATTGTAGCGCGGGACATTCACCCAGGCAAACACCACATACTGGCCCGCAGGGTCGTTATACTGATAGACCGTGCCGGCACTGCGCAGGTCCAAGTCATCCCACCAGCCGGCGATGTGGTTGGTGATTGCGGTCGGAAAGGAGGTGTTGCTGAAACTGGTCAGGGTGCTGGTCTCCAGAAAGCCGTTGGTGCAGATGTTAATGGTGTTCAGGTACTGGTCGTAATACCGGAAGGTGAAGGGCAGACTCCGGACCGAATAGCCGTCATCCGCATTCGGACTCCAGTCGGTAACCGGTGTGCCCGCGGTCGGATCAATCCAGAAGAACCGCACCGTATCCCCGGGTTCCTGCGTAGACTCGTAAATATAGCCGAACCCGTCCGGGTCACTGCCGAGCCGGACCTCAACCCGGGTGCGCAGGGTGTCGTTAGCCGGGTTCTCGTCTCCGGTCAGAGTGACGCTCGCGGTTACCAGATACACATTACCAGTTACCGGTGTCAGCGAATCAAACACCACCCACAGCGAGTCACCAGGTCCCAGTCCGGTCACCGGTTTTTCATCTTCAATCACATTATTACCGGCGATGGAATCATACACCGCCATCCGCACGGTAAAATCCTCATTGGCTTCACCATAATTCTTCACCAGCATCCTGAAGACCGCCCGCTGATTTGGCGGGGTGCGATTGGCGGGCGACAGACGGGCAACCCCGACATCGTGCTGCAGAAATCGCGCCATTTCGTTGACCGTCAGATAGGTCGGAGTGCTGCAGTCCGAACCGAGACTGGCATAGATCGCATCACCAACCTGGTTTGCCATCAGCCAGCCCCGGCTGGTGGGCATCGGCGTCATTATGCGCCAGGTGTTGCTCGGCACATGGTAGCAGTAGACCAGACTGTCACCATAGCCGGCTCCGTCATTTGCGCCGCCGATGACAAAAATCAGTGTGTCGTTGTAAGTCACCGCCGAATGATAGATGCGCGGTCCGGGCATTGCTGCCTTCTGGGTCCAGGTGTTGTTTGCGGGATTGAACTCCCAGCAGTCGCTCAGGGTGTTGCCGGCAGCATCACTGCCGCCAAACACATAAACCCTGCCCTGAGCACCGGCAGCCGCTGCCCAGCCTCTGCCTGCAGGCAGTGACGCCTTGGTATACCACTGGTTCGCTGCCGGGTCATATTCATAGGTGTTGCCGGAGTTGTTTTCATCGCCGATGATATAGAGCTTATTACCTGCAACCGCCGAGGCACACGCCCAGCAGCCAGCACCGGGCATGCTTGCCTTTGAGGTTACCGTCTTGGTGTCAACATCAAACTCCTCGCAGGTGTTCAGGGTAGTATGGGTTGAATCTCTGCCACCGGCAACATAGATTTTGTTGCCGATTCTGCCACCACCGCCTGCCCGACGGGGCACGAGCAGGGTCGGCAGACCGGTGGTAATCCAGCTGTTGGTTGCCGGCACATATGCCCAGATGGTTCGTGTGGAGTTGGTGTTGCCGCCGCCGTAATCAATTCTGCCGCCGAGGAAGTAAACTGTATCCCGCACTACGCCTGTTCCCGGACACCAGTATCTGCCCGGCGGTGGTGAGCTCTGACGGCTCGTCCAGACCATGCCGAAGGCGCCGCCATCGTTGCCCGGCTGAGTGGCGGATTTTGTGCCCTTGCCCATTAACCGGTTTCCGGTCCTGGTGTCGGCATCGCTGGCGCTCAGGTTCAGCGCCACTGTTGCACCGATTAACAGACACAAGATTACCGCATAGCGGTTCACGGCTGCCTCCTTTTCAGGCTGACTTTAACCCTGTAACTTAAAATACGCCGGTTAAAACCGGTGTCAATCTTTTAAGGCACAGTTACCCAGACATCCAGTCCGGGATAAAAGTCTGCCAGACCGCCACCTTTGCACAGCGGTTTGAGTGGCAGTGCCACCTTCGGCCGGATCGTCAGCATCGGCAGCGGCTTCCAGATCAGCAGGGCATGGAAGAAGCTCCGGTTCAGCTCGGAATTGGGAACTGCGATCCCACTGACCTGCTGCCGGTCCTGCGTATAGCCGGAAAGTGCCAGTTCCGGAGTCAGGCCGGGCAGGACGCCCAAATCCAGCACCGCCACATACTCCAGCAGATTGCCATACTTGACATCACCATTCTTGCCGTTGAGCCAGTAGGCACCACGCAGATGGCCGGTGACAAACGGGATATTGGCGGTGATCAGCGAAACGCCGAATCCGAGGTCGGTTGAGCCGTCGCCCAGCGCCGGGGTCGCATCCTTTTTGCCCGTTGGCAGGTAAAGACCCATGCCCAGCGCTGCCCGCAGCGGCAGGATTGAACCCTGAAACAGCCCGTAGCGCGCCATGAGCATCATATCCCCGATACCGCTGGAATTGAGATTACCGTAGGTTTTGCTTGTTACCGGCATCACAAGATTGAGGTCAATGTTACCCGGCAGACCGATACCGGCCATCAGATCGGCATTGAAGACCTTCAGCGGGGTTGACACCCGGTCAAACCGGTCTTGGGTCCAGTCGTAGAGCTGATTGTGCTCGTAATAGGTGGCGGTCACCCAGCCCAGCAGCTGAAACGGCTTGTTGACATTACCGGTCCGGACAATCAGCGGTGTGCCCTGCATCTCGGCACACAGCAGAAACAGGGCCACAAACAATGCTTTTACCAGCTTCATATATGCTCCTTTCTTTATCTGATTAAAGAATAGACCCTTAACCGTTTTCGTCAAGTATTGCTAACCGGCGGAGAGTTTGCGGTGGTGAAGTAATTGATCTCTCCACTTCGCTCCGCCTCCGGCTTCGCTCCGGTCGAAATGACCGAAGAAATACGCGCCTGTGGCTGTCGTTGAAATGATTTTGCCCCCTTGGTCATTCCGGGCGAGCCGAGGAATCGCTTTCACAATGCAAGGTGCAAAATGAAAAATGTAAAATGCAGGGTAGGATTTCTCGACTCCGCCTCGCTATCGCTCGGCGTCGCTCGAAATGACGAAAAGAGGTGTCATTCCGAGCGAGGCGAAGCCGAGGCATTCCTTTTCCACAATGCAGAATTAAGCAAGGGATTTCTCCGCTTCGGTCGAAATGACGGGAGGAAAGGTCATTCCGAGCGGAGTCGAGGAATCGCTTTCACAATGCAAAGTGCAAAGTGCAAAATGTGCAGAGAGGGATTTCTCCATTCCGCTTCGCTTCAGTCGAAATGACAGAAGGCGAGGTCATTCCGAGCGAGGCGTCAGCCGAGTCGAGGAATCGCTTGTCCCTTCAGGTCATTCCGAGCGGAGTGGAACGGAGCCGAGGAGCCCCGTCTACAATGCAAAGTGCAAAATGAAAACAGGGGAGCAGACCGCTTGACAGAAGGCGGGGGACGGGTTATTATTTTCAGGTGGCAGAGCCACCAAGAACAGCAGGCAGAAGGCTGCAAAAAGGAGGTAAGCATGAACTGTAAGAACACCAGCCTGCTTTTGGTCACCGCCCTGCTTTTCGCCCCCCCTGCTGGTAGCGCAGGGCACCAGCACCGTGCATTACTATCTGTATGAGTATACCGGCGCTGAGGGCTATCCACAGGCAATTATCTTTGAAGATTACAGTGAAGATAGCGAGACACCCGGTGCTGAGTTCGTTGAAGTAACATTGGAACAGCTGCATCAGCGAGGATATCTGACCGCTACCGAACAGCTGGTTCAGCATCCTACCGCTACAATTGATATTCATAGCGACGGTGGGTTTAGGGCTGAATCGTGGCTTACAACTTGGGTTGATAATAACGGCTGGAAATGGTATGACGGTGGAGGGAAGACTATCCGGCCTGATCGGGGTCAACTTTATCTGGACATGTGGTATCAGATATTAAACGCTGATGGACAGTTGGTTAATCTGCTGGACCCGGGTCCGAAAAGAAGACGACACTCGGATTCGTTATCATGGCATCATACTGGATATCACGGTCCTAATGTCACCCATTCTCACTTTGTTAAAGGCGAGCATGCTTTTCAGGTGCCCCCCGAAGCAATTATCTACACCCATGCTGAAGGCAAGTGGTAAAACCGGTTCAGCTGGACATACAGGGGGAGAAGCGGTGGGGTTTCTGCTTCTCCCCCTTCTATCTCTCATTTTGTTAAAACCAGTTTATGCTCTGGATACGCTCTGGACACGGCGATTTGATTATGCTGATGAGACTTGGGCACTGGGTGGCGTTGATCCCCATACGCAAGAGGCGATTCTGGTTGGCGAAGCATATGCAGATTCCAATCCGGTCTTTGTGCTCATCCGTTATAACCGTGACGGCGATACGGTCTGGACCCGGGTGTTTGACAGTCCTTATCTGGACTGGCTTCACGGCTGTGCGGTTGACCGGGCAGGGAATGTTATCATTGCGGGCTCAATGACTTCGGGTGGCGGAGTGGTTAAATATGACCGGAACGGCAATCTGTGCTGGTATCGGCGGGTGTATCCGCGGCAGACAAATTACTTCTCCGGGGTGACGAGCGATGAATCACTGAACATTTATGTCGCCGGTGGACGCGGGAGTAATGCACAGCTGATGAAACTTTCACCCGCTGGTGAATCGCTGTGGCTGAAGGTGTATGATTTCGGTTATCCGGAGGAGCATATAGTATCACTTTCCTGTTCTGACGATGGCAGTATTATCGGCGCCGGCAAGGTGGGGCTGGGTGCAGAGCAGTATGATTTTCTGATTGTGAAGTGGAGTATTGATGGAGGTGTGCTCTGGTATCAGACTTTTGACTTCCAAGCCCAGGACGAGGCATCCGAGCTGATATCCACTAATTATGGTATTTACCTTGTTGGCAGTGCCGGTAGTTACAGCACACCGCCCAGGACTCCATTTTCCACGGTGCTGTTGAAATACAGTCAGGACGGGCAATTACAATGGGTAAAAACATTTCGTTTTGGGGAGCATTACTGGACTCTGGGTAACGGATTGACGATTGACTGGCAGGGCAATTTGCTGGTGCTTACAGTTATTAGTGATACCGCCGTCGAGCAGAGTTCGGTGATTTTATTTCAATGTTCTTATGATGGCGACACCAACTGGACTTGGTGTTATCATCAGGACACTATTAATTGTGCCTACAGGGTGAGATTTGCCGATTCCGCCAGTCTTTATGTTTTTGGCACAGCAATGACGAATGGACAGGATTGTTTTCTGCTTGTTAAACTTGCTTACCCTCAAGGAATTGAAGAGGGAAAATGGCGCGCAATTTTAATGAGCACATCAAATACCGTCATGACCGGTGCAGGACTGCATTTTTCTTTGCCCGGTGCTGGTGATTACCGGCTGGTGGTGCGGGATGTGAGCGGGCAGGAGCGGCTGGTTTATGCGGGTTATCTGCCGGCAGGCGAGAACCGCATCAGCCTGCCCTCGCTGCCTGCGGGTGTGTATTTTCTTGAGCTTGCGGGTGCAGGGGTGCAGAGCCGGCGCCGGCTGGTGGTGGTGAAGTAAGGGATTTCTCCACTCCACTCCGCTCCGCCTCCGGCTTCGCTCCGGTCGAAATGACCGAAGAAATACGCGCCTGCGGCTGTCGTTGAAATGACTTTGCCCCCTTGTCATTCCGAGCGAGCCGAGGAATCCCTTTCCACAATGCAAAATGTGCAGAGAGGGATTTCTCCATTCCGCTTCGCTTCAGTCGAAATGACAGAAGGCGAGGTCATTCCGGGCGAGCCGAAGGCGAGTCGAGGAATCGCTTTCACAATGCAAGGTGCAAAATGAAAAATGTAAAATGCAGGGTAGAGATTTCTCGACTCCGCCTCGCTATCGCTCGGCGTCGCTCGAAATGACGGAAAGGGCGGCAGTGGTCCGGTCGAGATGACTTTAACCTTGCGGTCGTGCCGTGCCTTTTCTTTTTTGTCATTCCGAGCGGAGTGAAACGGAGTCGAGGAATCGCTTTAATTCAAAACGCAAAATTTCACAAATTGGGCACAAACGGGTAACGATTCGCCATCCTGCTGAAAAACAGTAAGTTAGAGCTGATTGTGGATTGCTGATTGACCCGTTTTTATATGTAATGATTATTCAATAACTTACTGAATTGTACCCTGAGAAACCCTGACCACCGGGCAGTTCCCCCTACCGCTGTCGGCAGAGCTGGTGCTTTTGCCCGGTCCTGTCCGGACAGCGGGCGTCTGTCTTTGCTGTTGACCTGGCAGTGATCCGGAATTATAATTTAATGTATGGCTGGCTGGAACGGACCTCTGGAGAAACTTGACGAGACCCGGTTCCGGATTCCGAAGTCCTACAAGCCGGAAATGCGGGTTGACGGCATCATCTATGCGGATGACCGGATGATTGAGACGGTGAAGCAGGACATGGCGCCGGAGCAGGTTGCCAATGTTGCCACTCTGCCCGGAATTGTCTGCTCTTCACTGGCGATGCCGGATATTCACTGGGGTTACGGGTTTGCGATCGGCGGGGTGGCGGCGTTTGATGTTTCCGGTGGTATCATTTCGCCGGGCGGGGTCGGCTATGACATCAACTGCGGGGTGCGGCTGCTGCGCACCAGTCTAGAAAGGAAGGACCTGAAGCCCGAGCTGCTGGAGAGGCTGGTGCGGGCGATCTTTCACAATGTGCCCTCCGGGGTCGGTTCTACCGGCAAGATCCGGATCTCCAGGGATACGGTGGCGCAGGTTTTGACCCGGGGTGCACGCTGGGCGGTAGAGCAGGGTTACGGCACGCCTGAGGACCTGGAGTATACTGAGGAGCATGGCGAGATGGCGGGTGCGGACCTTGCCGGAGTTTCGCAGCGGGCGCTGGAACGGGGGATGCCCCAGCTGGGCACGCTGGGGGCGGGTAATCACTTTCTGGAGATTCAGGAGGTAATTGAGGTTTATGACCCGAAGGCGGCTGAGGCGCTGGGGATTCATCAGGGTCAGATTACGGTGATGATTCACACCGGCTCGAGAGGCCTGGGCTATCAGATCTGCGATGACAATGTGAAGTCGCTGGTTGCCGCAGCCCGGAAATACGGGATTACGCTGGTGGACCGGCAGCTGGCATGCGCACCGCTCGATTCGCCGGAGGGGAAGCGGTATTTCGGCGCCATGGTGGCGGCGGCAAATTATGCCTGGGCGAACCGGCAGGCGATTACCCACTGGGTCCGGGAGGCGTTCGCTCAGGTGCTGGGGATGCCGATTGAGCGGCTGGGCATGACCCAGGTGTATGATGTTGCCCATAATATCGCCAAGATTGAGGAGCATGAAATAAACGGCAAAAAGGTGAAGGTGTGTGTCCACCGGAAGGGTGCAACCCGGGCGTTCGCACCCGGACATCCGGCACTGCCGGCAAAATACCGGCATCTGGGTCAGCCGGTGCTGATTCCGGGTGACATGGGCACAAGCTCTTATCTTTTGCTCGGAACCGAGACCGCAATGAAACAGACCTTCGGCTCCGCCTGTCATGGTGCAGGCAGAGTCTGGTCCCGGACCAGGGCGCTGGAGGCGACCAAGCGCCGGGATGTTGCCGCGGAGCTGCGGGCAAAGGGAATCGTGGTGATGGCGGCAAGCCGGGAGGTGCTCAATGAGGAGGTGCCGGATGCGTACAAGGATGTGGATCAGGTGGTTGAAGTCTGCCACCGCGCCGGCATCGCCCGCAAGGTTGCCCGGATGAGGCCGCTGGGTGTGGTCAAGGGCTGAGGCTGGCGGCAACCTTTTTATTCTGAATAAATTTCATGGGCGCTCCTGATTCGCAGTTGATCGCTCAGGTGCAGGCGGCACCAGCCGAACCCGGTGTCTATTTACTCAAGGACCACAGCGGTAAAATCCTTTATATCGGCAAGGCGCGGAGCCTGCGCGACCGGCTGCGCGCCTATCTTCAGCCCCAGTCCGATCCCCGGCTGGCAGCACTGGTGGCACGGGTGCAGACGGTTGAGACAATTATCACCCGCTCCGAGGCCGAGGCGCTGCTGCTGGAGGAGAGCCTGATCAAGATCAAGAAGCCGCGCTACAATGTCCGGCTCCGGGATGACAAGAAGTATCCCTATCTCAAGATCACAGTGCAGGAGCAGTTTCCCCGGATCTTCATCACCCGGAATATCAAGCCCGACGGCTCGGTGCTCTTCGGACCGTATACGAGTGCGCGTGAGCTCCGCCGGGCACTGCGGGCGGTGCGCCGGATCTTCCGTCTGCGGACCTGCAAGCGGGAACTCCCGGAATCCGATCCGAGGCCGCCCTGCCTCAATTTTCAGGTAAAACGGTGCCTCGGTCCCTGCACCGGCGGTATCAGCCCGGAGCAGTACCGTCAGCTCGTCCGGGATGTGATTGAGTTTCTCGCCGGCCGGTCAGAAAAACTGATTGCGGAGCTGGAACGGCGGATGTGGCAGGAGGCGGAAGCCCAGCGCTACGAGCAGGCGGCAGTTCTCCGTGATCAGCTGCTGGCGCTGCGCGAGATCGTCCGGCATCAGGAGGTGGTCTCTCCCGACCGGACAAGCCGGGATGTGGTCGGGCTGGCAAAGGGGAAAAGGGCGGCGGTAGCGGTAGTATTCCGGATCCGGGAGGGCAGGATCGTTGCCCGCGAGCAGTATCCGCTGTCCGCGGATGAAACGGTCAGTGACGCTGAAATTCTGGAAGGGGTGCTGCGCTCGGTGTTCACCCATACCGCGGATCTGCCCGAGGAGATCGTGCTGCCGGCAGCAGTGCCCGGTGCGGAGCTGTTTGAGCAGGTGCTGAGCAAGCGGGCGGGCAGGAAGGTGCGGATTGTTGCTCCGGAGCGGGGTGCAAAACTGAGTCTGCTCGAGCTGGCACAGCGGAATGCGGAGAAGGCGCTGGTCGAGCTTCTGCCGCCGGCAAGGCGGATACCGAAGGCAAATGAAGAGCTGGCAGTGATTCTCAATCTGCCCGCACCGCCCCGGGTGATTGAAGGAGTTGACATCTCCAATACCCAGGGCACGAATGCGGTCGGCTCGGTGGTGGTGTTCCGGGATGACCGGCCGGTCAAGAGCCAGTACCGCCGGTTCAAAATCCGCACGGTCAGCGGTCCGAACGACTTTGCGATGATTGAGGAGGTGCTGGCACGGCGGATACGGGGACTGCTGGAAAAGGGGCTGCCGCTGCCGGATCTGGTGCTGGTGGACGGCGGCAAGGGACAGCTTTCTGCTGCCCTCCGCGCCTATCATCAGTTTGACCGGGAGATTCCGATTCTCGGGCTGGCAAAGCGGACCGATACCCTTTACTACCTTGACGGCCGGGAGATTTCGATTCCGGTGACCTCGCCGGCGCTCAAACTGCTGAAGCGGATCCGGGACGAGTCGCACCGGTTTGCGATCACCTTTCACCGCAGGCTGCGGGGCAGGAGGCTGCTGGAGTCGGAGCTGGATGCGATTTCGGGGATCGGTCCGGCACGGCGTCAGGCACTGCTTACCCACTTCGGTTCGCTTGCCCGGCTGCGCGGCGCCGGCATCGCCGAGATCGCCCGCGTGCCGGGAATCGGCGCCAGCCTGGCGGAGAAGATTTACCGCCAGCTGCACCCTGAAGCCTGAACCATTATATCGGATTTTCTTGACCGGCAGACTCTGCGTGCTACAATTTTTTAAAAAGTAACACAAAGGAGGTAACATGGCGTGCTTTCTTGTCCCGGCAGGTGCCGGGGTGGTAACCACACTACTGCGCCGCAGACTGCCCGCTGCGAGCCATCCGGAGCGGCTCAGCGCCCTGCTCTTGGGCGGATCGGCGATGCTGGCGGTTGAGCATGTGAGTAACGGCGAGGTCGTCCCTTGGCCACCGTTTCTGACGGCGATGCGTTCACCAGCGGAAACCGCACAGATGCTGCGGGAGATGTTTACGGTGGGTGGGACGATGACCGCCGTTCTCATCCTCGTCTGGCTGCTGATGCTGGCACTTGAACAGAAGTTACAACTTCAGCCACAGGGGAGGCGGCGATGTGGCTGATTCCGGCAGCGCTTGCCGCCCTGATTGTTACTGTCCTCGGGCGTGTTTTGCGCTGGCGCTACCGGCTCGGGCTGTTGAGTCTGATGCTCTGGGGCGGAACGGTGATGATTCTGGTGGATCACATCATGGGCTATGAGGGCGGTCCGTTTCTTGAGGCGAGAACCGGCGGGCTGATTACCAGCGGCTGGCTGCTTGGGCTGGCGATGCTTACGCCGGTGGTTGTTATCTGGCTTGTGGCACTGCTCATCCGGAGGTCATAGGGCGTGGGCAGAAACGGGACAAGAATCGAACGGTTCGGGGTTTCGTTTGAGCCCGGGCTTTTTGCCGAGTTTGACCGGGAGATTCGGGCGGCCGGCTACACCTGCCGGTCCGAGGCGCTGCGGGATCTGGTGCGGCGCTGGCTGGCGGAACGGCGGCTGCGGCAGGGCAGCGGTCCGGCGGTAGCGGCGCTGGCGCTGGTCTATGAGCATGACCGCCGGGATGTGGTGCGCCGGCTCACCCGGCTTGGTCACGAGCATTATACCGAAATCATCTCCACGATTCATATTCACCTTGATCCTGATCACTGCCTTGAGGTTCTGCTTTTGCGCGGTCCGGTGCGCCGGATTCAGGCGCTTGCCGACCGGCTGAGCGCGCTCAAGGGGGTGGAACAGGGCATGGTCAGTATGATTGCGCTCAATAAAATTAAACCTTTAAACCACAGGAGGGCAGAAAAATGAACCGGAATATGATTTCAATTCCGGGCAGTCTTATTTTAATCATCAGCGCCGTTTGGGCAGAGATACCGGCGGGACACCGGGATTCGGTGGTGCTGCAGCTGCCGGATGTGGTGGTGACCGCCGAACGGCTCCGCCATCACCGCCGGGATGTGGCGGCAGCGGTCAGTGTCATCACCGGTGAGGAACTCCGGCGCTCGCTTGCCCGGACCGCAACCGATGCACTCGCCTTTCTGCCTGGCGTCTTCATCCAGCGCACCGGGCAGTTCGGCCGGACCGATATCGATATCCGCGGTCTTGGTGCCCGGGGCACGCAGGTGGCGGTGCTGGTTGATGGCCGGCCCGAGAAGATGAGCCTCTTCTCCTGCACGATCACCCACTCACTGCCACTGAACAATGTGGAACGGATTGAGCTTGTCCGCGGTCCGCTTTCCGCGCTTTACGGCTCGGATGCGCTCGGCGGTGTGATCAACATCGTTACCCGGCAGGCAGCGAAGCCGCTCGACCTCGGTGCCCGGCTCTATTATGGTTCGTTCAATACCGCCGGGCTCCGGCTGAGCGCCGGCACCCGCCAGCAGCGGTTCCACAGCCTTATCTCCTTTGACAAGGCGCTCTCTGCCGGCCATCTCCCCAACTCCCAGTATAACGGCAATGATCTGAACCTCAGGGCAGGCTGGCAGGTTTCACCCGTGCTGGAGCTGGATTTTACGGGTAAATACTTCAGCGGGGTCAAGCATGAGCCGAAGCGGGCGACCGACCCGGAAACACTGGTGGCGACCGGCTGGAACCGTTATGACCGGGGCGGGCTCGACCTGACCGGCAGTTTCCGGACCGGCCTGGGTGAGGGCACGATTAAACTCTACCGCCTGTTCGGCGAACACATCTTTGATCCCCGCGACGGCTGGCACTCAACCGACTTTACCAACGGCAGCCTTATCCATCTGCACCGGCAGATTGCGGGCGGAAATCTGATGCAGGCCGGAGTGGAGATCAGAAATCTTGGCGGCAGCTGGATAAAATCGGACACGAGCCGGCCCTCCTGGTCGCGGAATCAGTTTGACCTGTTTGCTCAGGATGAGCAGCGGCTCGGACCGGTCACAGTCAATGCCGGGTTGCGGTTCGCCCGGGACAATATCAGCGGTAATGTGCTGGCACCAAAGGCGGGGATGGTAGTAAGTCCGCTCAGCGCCACCCGGCTCCGGCTGAGTGTCAATCGGGGCTTCCGCTATCCACCTCTGAACTATACCCACATCTTTCCGCCCAGCAACCCTGAGCTCAAGCCGGAGATCGCCTGGAACTACGAAGCCGGAATCAATCAGCAGCTGGGTGAATGGGCAGAGGTTGATCTCAGCGGTTATCTTCTCCGGGGCGAGAATCTGATCGAACTGGTGCCCAACCCTAACCCGCCACCGCCGAGGAAATATCAGAACCGGGGCAGCTTCCGGTTCCGCGGGCTGGAGACCGCCATCCGGCTCCGGTTTGAGCCATTTGTGCTCCGGGGTGCGGGCACCTTCAGTGACTTCGGTGTCCATACCCGGGGCCGGGCTGAAACCAAGCTGGACTTCAGCCTCGGCTTCAACCGCTCCCGGCTTGACGCCAATGCCGGCTTGCATTATGTCGGCAACTACTTTGCTGCCGACTCCAGTCGTCAGCCCATACCCGCCTACTGGACCGCCGACCTCCGTGCCGGTTACCGGCTGTTTAAGGAACTGAGGCTGTTTGCGGCGGTGGAAAACATCTTCAACCGCCAGTATCAGATTTATGCCGATCTGCCCGGCACCGCCGCCGGACTGTATCTGATGCCGGGCCGGGCGTTCACCGTCGGAGTGGACTATGGCGATTAGCAGGCGGGCGGTCTTTTACCGGCTGGTACTGACGCTGACCTTTTTTCTGCTCGCTGCCGGCTGCCGGCACAAGGCACCGGCAAGGATCAAGGTGGTTGCCACCACCAGTCTGATTTCAAGCATCGTCAGTGCGGTGGGTGGTGAACGGGTGGCGGTCACAACTCTTGCGCCTCCAGGATTCTGCCCGGGCCATTTTGACCTTCAGCCTTCAGCACTGGTGGCGGCAAATGAAGCCCGGCTCATCCTCAATCACGGCTGGGAGGGATGGTTTGCAAAACTGAAGGAGCAGCTCCGGAATCCGGGGGCACGCATCGTTACACTTAAAACCGCGGGCAACTGGATGATTCCGGAGGTTCACCGGCAGGCGGTGGGCGAGATCCTCCAGCTCCTGATTGAGATCGATCCGGCTGAAAGCCTGGTTTATCAGCAGAATGCCAACCGCTATCTCCAGGAGCTCGACTCAATGAGCCGGCAGATAAAGGCGGAGTTTGCCGGCAGAAACCTGCCCCAGGTTCTCGCGGCTGAGCACCAGGCGCCGTTTCTTGTCTGGCTCGGGTTCAGGGTGGTCGGCACCTACGGCCGGGCTGAAGACTGGACCGCCCGCGAGCTTTCACGACTGGCGCGGGTGATTGTTGATTCCGGAGTCGGGCTGATTGTGGACAATCTTCAGTCCGGGCCGGATGCGGGCCGGGAGCTTGCCCGCGCTGCCGGGATCGGGCATGTCACGCTGAGCAACTTTCCGCTTGAAGGTTCCTATTTTCAGACTCTCTCGGATAATACCCGCCGGCTGGCTGAGGTCATCAGGTGACGCCAGCGATTGAGATCAGCAATGTCACGGTAAGCTATTTTGAACACATCGCACTGCGGAGTATCTCATTGCAGATCAACCCCGGTGAATTTGTCGGCATTCTCGGTCCGAACGGTGCCGGCAAGACCACCCTGCTGACCGTAATCAACGGGCTGGGCAGAATACATTCCGGCACCGTCCGTCTCTTCGGAGAGCTGGTAACTTCCCGTACTATCAGGCATTGGCGCAGTCAGATCGGCTATGTTCCGCAGAACCTCGTTCTTGACCCGCGGCTGCCGTTTGACTGTCAGGAGGCGATCCTGCTCGGGCTTTACGGCCGGCTCGGACTCTTCCGCAATCCGGCTCCGGCGGACCGTCAGCGGGCAGCCGAGCTGATGCACTACTTCCGGATTGTGCACCTGAGCCACCGGCCGGTCGGACAGATCTCGGGTGGTGAACAGCAGAAGGTGGCGCTCGCCCGCGCCCTGCTTCAGGAGCCGAAAATCCTGCTGCTCGATGAGCCGACCACCAGTCTGGACCGGCGTTCGGTCCAGGAGCTGCTTGAGCTCATCGCCGAAATCTATGTCCGTTTCCGCCTGACCGTGGTCATGGTCACCCATCTGCCTGAACATCTGCCTTCAGTCTGCAGTCAGGTGGTGCTGATGAAGGCGGGCAGGATCGTCTGGCAGGGGGAAAGGACGGACGGACTGGCACCGGACCGGCTGGAGAGGTTTTTCAATGAGTGAATTTCAGCTCCTGGTCAAGCCCCTGCTCGCAGCAGTATTTGGCAGTATCGCCTGCGGGATTGTCGGGGTCTGGGTAGTGCTGCTGAACATCCCCTTTGTCGGAGTTGCCATGTCCCATGCGGCATTTGCCGGTGCGGTCTGCGGACTGCTGCTCGGCATCAATCCGCTCCTGACCGGTCTGCTCTTTGCCGGCGGCGCCGCTCTGCTCATCGGACCGGTGGCGGAACGGGCGGATCTGGAACCCGGAGTTTCGCTCGGGGTGATCTTCTCGCTCATGCTCGGGCTGGCGTTTCTGGGCATCGGTCTGCTCAAGGGTCCGCGCACTGAGGCGCTGCGCTTTATCTGGGGCAACATTCTGCTCGTCAGCCGGACTGATCTTATTCTGCTCGGCTTAAACACACTGGTAGTCATTATGTTTCTGCTGGTGCTGAACAAGGAGACCCGGGCGGTCCTGTTTCACCGGGAGCTCGCCCGGGCGGTCGGGGTACCGGAGCGGACGATCTTCTTTTCGCTGCTGGTGCTCTGTGCCCTGACGGTTACCGCGAACCTGAATACGATCGGCGGACTTCTGATCTTCAGCCTGGTGGTCAGTCCGGCGTCGGCTGCCTATCAGCTCACCTACCGGCTCAATACCATGTATCTGCTCTCATCCGGTTTCGCCCTGCTTGCCAGCCTCTCCGGCCTGGCACTCTCCTGGTTCTTCAATCTGCCCAGCGGTGCCGCCATCATCTGCAGCGCCAGCCTGATCTTTACCTTTGCTCTGATCTTTTCGCCCAAGCGCAGAATGAGACCGCGGGGCTGAACCTACTTGCCCGGACAGGCACGGGCGATCGCCGGGTCAATTCCCTTGTTCCCGTAGTTGTGCTGGAATACGGTCAGGAACTCGCCGGCAAGTTTCCTTGCCCGCTCCTCATAGGCGGCCCGGTCCTGCCAGGTATTTCTCGGGTTGAGAATGGTGCTGTCCGGCACATTGGGGCAGGATTTCGGGATCGCCAGCTGAAATACCGGTTCAATCTCATAATCCACCTGTTCGAGACTGCCGTCAATCACCGCCTGCACGATCTCGCGGGTGAGCCGGAGTTCAATCCGCTGCCCCTTGCCATAGGGCCCGCCGGTCCAGCCGGTATTGACGAGATAGACCCGGGTCTTGTGCCGGTCCAGCTTCTCACCCAGCAGCCGGGCATAGACATCCGGGTTCCGGGGCATGAACGGCTGGCCGAAGAAGCGGGAATAGGTGCTTTTGGGCTGAATGATCCCGGTTTCAGTGCCGGCGAGTTTTGAGGTGTAGCCGAGCAGAAACCAGAGCATCGCCTGTTCCCGGCTCAGCCGGGCAACCGGCGGCAGGACGCCGTTGGCGTCCGCGGTCAGAAAGATGATCGTCTGGGGATGGCTGCCGACCGGCGGGGTCTTGATGTTGGAGAGGAAGGAGAGCGGATAGGAGCCACGGGAGTTTTCGGTGAGCCGGGCATCGCTCAAGTCAAATGAGCCGTCCGGATAGACCATCGCATTCTCCACAATTGCGCCGTGCTCCAGATAGTCGGCGGTATGGAAACAGGCATGATAGATCTCCGGCTCCTTTCCCGGGTCAAGGTTGATCAGCTTGGCGTAACAGCCGTTCTCAAAATTGGCGATCCCGGAATCTGACCAGCCGTGTTCATCATCGCCGAGGAGCCTGCGCCGCGGATCGGTGGACAGGGTGGTCTTGCCGGTCCCGGAGAGACCCAGAAACAGGGTGATGTCCCCCTTCTCCCCCTCATTTGCCGAGCAGTGCAGCGGCAGAATCCCCTGCTCGGGCAGGAGGTAGTTCATCACCGTGAACATCAGCTTCTTGATTGAACCGCAGTATGCCGAGCCGAAGACGATTCCGAGCCGGAGGTCGTAGTCAATTACGATCACCATCGTGCTCGTCCGGTTGGTGCCCGGCAGTTTGCGCAGTCTGCCTTCATAACGCTGCGGGTTCAGCCGGTCATAGGGCAGGGCGACGAGGGTGAAGGGCCGGTCAGCAAAGATCGACTTTCTGATCTCCGCCGGCACCGGACAGAACATGTTATCGACAAACAGGCTGTGGAGCGCCCGGTCCGAGACAAACTGCAGCGGCAGGGCATAGGAAGGGTCCCAGCCGAGGCAACGGTCGAGCGCATAGAGCCGGGGCTTGGTCTCCAGCCGTGCCAGCACATCCTCGCAGATCATCTGGAAGGTCTCGGGCGTGATCGGCAGGTTGTTCGGTGAGGTCCAGTCAATGTTGCCCTCAGATTCGGGCCGCAGCACCGTGACCGTATCCTGCGGGCTTCTGCCAGTGGAGTCGGGCGGAGTCCAAGTGGCAAGGGTACCGGTCTTAAGCACAATCGCCTCCCGGCGTGCCACCGCCTCCCGGATCAGCTCGGCGCGTGCCGGATTGCGCCGGACATCAGGATGGGACTCAAGCAGCCGGTTCAGATTCGGAACAAAATTCTCCATTTAGACATCCTTTCTTTCCGTTTTAGCGAGCGCCGCCTGGGCTGCCACCAGCCGGGCAACCGGCACCCGGAACGGCGAACAGCTCACATAGTCCAGCCCGATTTTGTGGCAGAAGACGATCGTCTGCGGATCACCGCCATGCTCGCCGCAGATGCCGAGCTTCAGCTTGAGATTCACCCGCCGGCCGTTCCGGCTGCACCATTTCATCAGCAGTCCGACCCCCTTCGTGTCCAGTGTGTCAAAGGGGTTGAAGCTCACAATCCCGAGCCTCTTATAGCCGGCAAAGAACTTGCCGTAGTCATCCCTTGACCAGGCATAGGTCAGCTGGGTCAGGTCGTTGGTGCCGAAGGAGAAAAAGTCGGCAGCGGTTGCGATCTCATCCGCCAGCAGCGCCGCCCGCGGCACCTCAATCATCGTCCCGACGGTGTATTTCACTTTTATTCCGGTTTCGGCAAACACCTGCTCTGCCACCTGCTCAATCAGCTGCCGCTGCCGCACAAGCTCCTCAACATCACCGACCAGCGGAATCATGATTTCGGGCAGAACCTTTATCCCTTCCTGCTTTACCTGACAGGCGGCCTCAAAGATCGCCCGCGCCTGCATCTCGGTGATTTCGGGATAGATGATGCCCAGCCGGCACCCGCGGAACCCGAGCATCGGATTTGCCTCCTCTAGCTTCTCAATCGTCGCCTTCACCCGCTCCACGGTGATTCCGAGCCGTTCTGCCAGCTGGGCGATCTTCTCCTCCTCAACCGGCAGAAACTCATGCAGCGGCGGGTCCAGAGTCCGGATCGTCACCGGCAGACCGTCCATCACCCGGAAAATCTCGACAAAATCCTGACGCTGCATCGGCAGGAGTTTCGCCAGCGCCCGCCTTCTACCCGCCTCATCCTCGGCGAGAATCATCTCCTGCATCACCCCGACCCGGTCCGAGGCAAAGAACATGTGCTCGGTCCGGCACAGGCCGATCCCTTCGGCTCCGAACTCCCGTGCCTTTCGGGCATCGGCCGGAGTATCGGCATTGGTCCGCACCTTAAGGAGCCTGAGACCGTCCGCCCAGCTGAGGAGCGTCTCCAGCTCTGGAGTCAGCTGCGGCGGTTCCATCGGCACCCTGCCGATGATCACACTGCCGGTTGAGCCGTCAATAGTCAGAATCTCGCCTTCCTTCAGCTCCTGAGTACCAATCTGCACCGTGCCTGTCTCATAATCAATGTGCAATTCACCGCAGCCGACCACCGCCGGCCTGCCCATGCCCCGCGCCACCACCGCGGCATGGGAGGTGGTGCCACCGGCAGCGGTCAGAATCCCCTCTGCCTTTGCCATACCGGCAACATCATCGGCTGAGGTCTGATGCCGGACCAGAATCACCCGCCTGCCTGCCTGAACCCACTCCACCGCCTTCGGAGCGGTGAGTACGATCTCGCCACTTGCCGCACCGGGGGATGCGGCAATGCCCCGTGCTGCAACGGTAAACTGCGCGCCGGGTGCAATCCGCTGATGGAGCAGGGCGGTAAGTTTCTCCGGATCAATCCGGCGCACCGCCTCCATCTTAGAAATCAGCCGTTCCCTTGCCATATCCACCGCAATCTTCACCTCAGCCTGCGGTGAACGCTTGCCAACCCGGCACTGGAGGATATAGAGCCTGCCCGCCTCCAGGGTCCACTCCACATCCATCATCTCCCGGTAATGCCGCTCCAGCTTCCGGCTGATTTTCTCCAGCTGGTCATACACATCGGGGAGCTCTTGTTTGAGGGTCTCTGCCGGCAGCGGGGTTCTGATTCCGGCAACGATGTCCTCACCCTGGGCATTGGGCAGGTATTCACAGTAAAGCCGTTTCTCACCGGTTGCCGGGTCCCGGGTAAAGAGCACCCCGGTCGCCGAGTTCGCGCCCAGATTGCCGAAAACCATCGCCTGGACATTGACCGCTGTTCCCCAGTCATCCGGGATTTGGTAGATCCGCCGGTACTCACAGGCACGCGGGTTGTTCCAGGACTTGAGCACCGCCTCAATCGCCAGCCACAGCTGCTGCTCCGGCTCCTGCGGAAAATCCTGCCCGGTCTTTTCCCGGAAGATCTCCTTGAACCGCTGCACCACCGACTCGAGCGCGGTCTCATCCAGCTCGGTATCACTCTTTACCCCCTGCTGTTCCCGCGCCCGGTGCAGCTCCGCCTCAAACTCCTCTCTGCCGGTTTTCATCACCACATCACCGAACATCTCAATCAGCCGGCGATAGGCATCAAGGGCAAACCGCCGGTTCCCCGATTTCTGTGCCAGCCCATCAACCGCCGCATCATTCAAGCCCAGATTCAGCACCGTATCCATCATACCGGGCATCGACGCCCGGGCACCGGACCGGACCGAGACGAGCAGCGGATTGTCCGGATCTCCGAACTTCTTCCCCGTGCTCTGCTCAATGTAGCGCAGGCCCCGCTCAACCTCCTGCCTCAGCTCCCGCGGGGTCCGCCCGTGTTTCAGATAATGGACACAGACGGTGGTGGCGATCGTAAATCCGGGAGGCACCGGCAAACCCAGCCTTGCCATCTCGGCAAGATTGGCGCCCTTGCCGCCCAGAACCGCCTTCATCTTTCCTGAACCGTCGGTCCGCTTCGGACCGAAAAGATAGACCAGTTTACTCATACAACATTCACTCCTTGGTTTGCAATAAAAATTTTACCGGCGCCAGAAGATCAGATTCAGAATCAGGGTCAGAATGAGCGACAGCACAATTGAGGACGCCACCGGAATATAGACCACCAGATTCCGGCGTTCAATTACGATATCTCCGGGCAGACGGAAAAAGCCAAGCCTGGGCAGAATTATCAGCCCGGCACCGAAGAAAATCAGCAGTAAACCGGCAAGAATCAGCAACCTGCCCAGCGTGGAAAAGCTACCGGTCATCGTCAGTCTGACCGGTACCCGGCGCATCATCAACCGGCTTTCCGCTCAGAAACCCATCAATAATCTCTTTTGCCTGCGCCAGATTTTCCTCCTCAACCAGCACCTCACCCCAGGCAGGTCGCATCACCTGGGCGATGCCGTCATAAGCCGGAATCTGAAATGAATGCACCAGTGCCGGAATCCCGCTTGCCTCCAGCAGATCCCGGATCGTATTTGCCATCAGCTCATTCTCTGCCCGATAAACCTGCTTCAGCGCCATAAGAATTATATTATACCCGGATATTGTAAATAATCAAATCTCCCACATATTAGACTCCGGAAATGGGCAACAAATTTCACACCTGTTCCCATCTGCCAGAGCAAAAGCCGGGAACGGCCGAACGGTGGGGGGAACTGCCCCCCTCTTCGGGCACAAACCGGCATCAGCCTGGCAACACTCTGCAGAACCGCAACTTACCGGAACAGCACCCGGGAAAGTCGGGTTGAAAATGTGAAATTACGCCATGTTTCTGACTCTAACTGAATAGAGCAAAACCGGCAATGACCCTCAACTTCGCACCCCTTCCCCTTTTCATTTTGCATTTTGCATTGTGAAAGAGATTCCTCGACTCCGCTCGGAATGACCTTTCCTCCTGTCATTTCGACCGAAGCGGAGAAATCCCTTGCTTAATTCTGCATTGTGTGAAAGGGATTCCTCGGCTTCGCCTCGCTCGGAATGACACCTCTTTTCGTCATTTCGAGCGACGCCGAGCAATAGCGAGGCGGAGTCGAGAAATCTCTCCGCCTTGCACTTTGCACTCTGCATTGGGAAAGAGGGATTCCTCGACTCGCCTTCGGCTCGCCCGGAATGACCAAGGGGGCAAAGTCATTTCCCCCGGTGCCGGAGGCGAACCGTTTCCTGTCATCCCGACTGGAGCGACACCGCAGGCGCGCATTTCTTCGGTCATTTCGACCGGAGCGGAGCCGGAGGCGGAGCGGAGTGGAGAAATCAGCCTGGCAGTTGATTGTCTGCCGGTGCTTGACCGGTTCTGACTGGTGATTATGCTGGAATTAAGTGCGGTCGCTTGCCCAGTTTTATCAGGAGCGGGTGCTTTCATATCCCAGACGGCACCGGCGTCGGCTGCCGGTGGTGAAGGCAGGCAGTGAAATCAGGGTTGAGCCGGGGCTGTTCGGCTGGCGGGTGGTGGTATCCCGGCGTGTCCTGCCCTGCCGTTCTGAGGCGGAGGCGCGGTTTCTCAGGCTGGCGCTGGAGCTCGGACTGGAGGAGATTGAGGTGCCGGATGATGAAGGGTATCTGGCCCAGATTCTGCCCGAGTTTGAGCGGCTCAAGGCCGCGGTGGATGCGGTGATGGACCGCTATCTTGACGGGGTCAGCAGTCGCCAGGTGCGGACTTCGGTCCGGCAGCGGGTCTACACCCGGCTGCTCAGGGATGAAGGCGGTTCACCGCGCTGCCGCAGGGGCAGAACCGGCCGGCACCGGCAGGGCTGAGGGTATTACTTGAAGAAAATCACAATTCTTGGTAAAATCGATCAATATGAATCACCGGGAGCTGCGCAGGACTTTTCTTGAGTTTTATGCGGAGCGGGGGCACAAGATTGTGCCCAGCTCGTCGCTCATTCCCCGTGATGACCCGACGCTGCTTTTCACCAGCGCGGGGATGGTGCAGTTCAAGGCGCTGTGGGCAGGTGCGGTGGAGCTGCCCTACCGGCGGGCATGTTCAATCCAGAAGTGTCTGCGGGCATCGGATCTGGAGCAGGTGGGCAAGACACCGCGGCACTGCACCTTCTTTGAGATGCTGGGCAACTTTTCGTTCGGCGACTATTTCAAGGCGGAGGCGATTCCCTGGGCCTGGGAGTATCTGACCCGGGTGGTGAAGCTGGATCCGGCACGGCTTTATGTCTCGGTTTTCCGTGAGGATGATGAGGCTTACGAGGTGTGGCATAAGGTTGTCGGTCTGCCGAAAAGCCGGATTTACCGGCTGGATGAGAAGGACAACTTCTGGGGTCCGGCCGGCGGAACCGGGGCGTGCGGACCCTGTTCGGAGATTTACTGTGATCTGGGACCGGAGTTCGGGTGTGGCAGGGAGAGCTGCGGTCCGGGGTGTGACTGTGACCGGTTCAGCGAGATTTACAATATCGTCTTTCCCCAGTTCAATCAGCTGCCGGACGGAACCCGGGTGCCGCTCAAGAACCGCGGAATCGATACCGGGATGGGGCTGGAGCGGCTGGCGATGGTTTCTCAGGGGAAGAAGAGCATCTTTGAGACCGATCTCTTCAGTCCGGTTGTCCGGGCGACTGAGGAGATTCTCGGGCTGGAGCTGAGTCTTGACAACCGCCAGCTGTTCTATGTTGCTGCGGACCACAGCCGGGCGCTGACCTTTGCGATCGCCGACGGTGCGATTCCCTCCAATGAGGGCCGGGGCTATATCCTGCGCAACATCCTGCGCCGGGCACTGCTTTTCGCTCACCGGCACAATGTCCGGGAGCCGTTTCTCTACCGGGTTTCAGGCGCGGTGGTGGAGCTGATGCGGCAGTTCTATCCTGAGCTCGGTGCGAAGCGGGAGCAGGCGGCGCTGATCATCCGGGCAGAGGAGGAGCGGTTTCTGCGCACCCTTGATGCCGGGCTGGAGCTGTGGGCGGAGGTGGTGGAGCGGTATCGCAGCGCCGGTGTGATTCCCGGCGCGGAGCTTTTCCGGCTGCATGACACCTACGGTTTTCATATCGAGCTGGTGGCAGAGCTGGCCCGGGATGCCGGGCTGGAGCTGGACCGTAAAGGTTTTGAGCAGGCGATGCAGGAGCAGCGGGAGCGGAGCCGGAAGGCAAGCTTCATCGCTGCCGGACAGGAGGCAGCACCGGTTGCCGGTTCCGGACCGCTGGAGTGTGAGTTTGTCGGTTATGAGGAGGATGAGACCGAGACCGAGCTGGTGAGTCTGAGCCGGCTCGAGGACGGCAGTTATGAGCTGGTGCTGAAGAAGAGCCCGTTCTATGCGGAGAAGGGCGGACAGGTGGGTGATACCGGCAGGGTGGTCGGTGAGGGTTTTGAGTTTGAGGTCCTGGACAGCTATTACCGGCACGGGATCCGGCTGGTGCGGGCAAGACTGAAGTCCGGCGAGCCGAAGTCGGGACCGGTCTTTGCCACGATTGACCAGGAGCGGCGCCGGGAGATTGAGCGGGCACACACCGCTACCCATCTGCTCCATGCCGCCCTGCGCCGGATTGTCGGTGATTATGTCAAACAGGAGGGGTCGCTCGTTGAGCCGGGGAGGCTCCGGTTTGACTTTTCCGCCTTTGAACCGCTCAAGCCTGAAGAGCTGACCGCGGTGGAGCGGCTCGTCTATGAGCAGGTGATTGCGGATATCCGGGTGGAACGGCTGGTGGATGTGCCGCTGGAGGAGGCGAAGCGGATGGGCGCCTTGGCATTTTTCGGTGAGGAGTACGGTGAGCGGGTGAATGTGCTGAAGATCGGCGATTTTTCAATTGAGCTCTGCGGTGGCACCCACCTGCGCCGGACCGGTGAGATCGGGATGTTCCGGATTACCGCTGAGACCGGGGTGGCGGCAGGCATCCGCCGGATTGAGGCGCTCGTCGGCAGGCAGGCGTTTGAGCGGGTCGGAGCGGAGCGGGCAACACTGGACCGGCTGGCTGAGGAGCTGGGGGTTGGGGAGGCCGGGCTGGTGAAGCGGGTGCAGGTGCTGAATGAGGAGCTGAAACGGCTGAGCAACCGGGTCCGTCAGCTTTCCGCCCAGCTGGCACGCCAGGAGGCGGACCGGCTGGTCGCAAGCGCCGAGCAGGCAGGACCGGTCCGGCTGGTGGTCGGTTATTATCCGTTCTTTGAGGTTGATGAGCTGCGGGTGATTGCCGACCGGGTGCGCGAGGTTCTGACCGGCAGTTATGCCGGACTGCTCACCGGTGCGGTCAGTGGTTCCCGTTTGAGATATGTGGTCTTTGTCAGCCCGGAACTGCAGACACAGCTGCCCGCTGGCAGGCTGGCAAAGCTGGTCGGTCAGGCGCTGGGCGGTGGTGGTGGCGGCAGGCAGGACATTGCCGAAGGTGGCGGTGCGGTTGAGCGGCTGAGCGCGGGCGAGCAGGCATTCCGCCAGGCGCTGGCTGAACTCCCGGGTTAAATTCCGGATTCGGGCGGCAGAACCGCCTTCTCCAGAATTCTCCGGACCAGATCCAGCCTTTCCAGTGTATCCTCCTGATATTCAGGCAGGAGGTCATAATTTCTGGTCATATACCAGGGCCAGGAGTAGTGCTGCTGGGTCATGAAGTCCAGTGCCGGGACCGTGTCCTCATCCCTGAGGAAGTGGCGGATCTGCCTTTCCATCTCCGGATAGATCGGCAGGTAGCAGGACAGGGTTATCATGTAGCGGTCTAGGGTTACCGGTCTGCCTTCACTTACCAGTACCGCAAGACGGAGCTTTCCGGGTGTAAACCGGTTTTTGCGGAGCATGCCGAACAGGTAGCGTGCCTCGGCGGGGGTCAGGTCGGTGTCGGTGCCTACCGTTCTGAAAAACTGGTCTATCAGCAGTTCACCCGCACGGGTCCCGGAAACAAACCAGAGCCGGCCGGCTGCGCTCCGGATGAAGTTCAGGGCGTTACGGCAGCGGTCGAGATCATCGTATTTCAGGTAGTTCCGCTGCCGGACAAATTTGAGCGCCTGTTCCGGATCGGTGAGCAGGAGATTGCCGACCCTAAGCGGACCCAAAAAACGGGTCAGAAGCCGGAAGAGCATCCGGAAGGTGTCAAAGTCAAGGGCAACATACCGGTGAATCTTGATTCCGAGCAGCTGTTCCAGCGTCTGACGGAGCAGGGGCACACCCCCAATGGCAAGGGTATGGGTCAGCTTTTCCATCCGGTTGAAATCGGTCCGGTCCCCAGCTGCGGTGATGCCCGGAACCTCAACGAGCAGGTCCCGGGGAATGGCGACCAGACTGACCCGGTTCAGTTCCAGGTTGATATGGGCAATGATGACGATATCGGAATGGGCGGTCTTTTCGCGCGGGATCCGGGTAATACCACCCCGGTCCTGAGCCGGATTGAGGGCGCGGGCATCCCTGCCGATGAGCAGAATGTTGAAGCTGTTGCCGGTCTCATTCAGGAGCGATACAGGCTTACTGGCACTCCGGGGAGAAAGGATAAAGATTATTACGCTCACGATAATCAGCATCAGGATACCGGTGAGCAGGAGAATCAGCCCGCCGAGTTTTTTCCGTGCCATTGTGCTAATCGGTGAGATTGAGCCGGAGCGGATAGCCGGTGAAACGGAACTGCTCGCGGATCAGGTTAAGGACATAGCGCTGATAACGGCTCTTGACCGCCTCCGGTCTGCTGACCCGGAGCCGGAATACCGGTGGTCGGATGCCAGTCTGGGAAAGTCCGAGCACGAAACAGCCGGGTGCGGGCGGATTTTCCTTTAGCTGGGCGAGAATGGTCTCGCGCAGAAACCGGCTGCTGATCCGCATCGCACCTGAGTGATAAACCGCCTTTGCCTGCCGGACCGCGTCCCGGACCCCCTTGCCCCGAATGGCACAGGTGTAAACCAGCGGGGCATAGCTGACAAACTCCAGGTTGCGGGTGATGTACTCCTCAACCTTCTTTTTCAGTTCTCTCGGGATCAGGTCGATCTTGTTGGCAATGATCACCAGTCCTTTTTCCCGTCGTGTTACCAGGTTGATGATCCGCTTGTCCTGGGCGGTCGGACCTTCGGTGGCGTCAATGACGACGAGTGCGATGTCACAGCGGTTGATGGCGTCAATTGCCCGCTGCACCGAATAGTATTCAACCGGCTGTTCGATTTTTGTCCGGCGCCGGATGCCGGCGGTGTCGACGATCCGGAAGGTTTCACCTTCAAAATCAAATGTCTCCTCAATCAGGTCGCGGGTTGTACCCGGAACCGGGGTGACGATCGCCCGTTCTCGTCCCAGGAGCTGATTAAGGATGGTGGACTTGCCGACATTGGGTCGGCCCAGGATCGCCAGGGCAAGACCGGTCGGAGCGGGCAGTTTTACCGGTGGCAGTCCGGCAATGACCGCATCCAGCAGTTCGTCAACACCGGTGCCGTGCTCGGCGGAGATAACAAACACCCTTTCCGCCCCGAGCCGGTAGAATTCGGTCTCATCAAACTGCCGGCGCTTGTCACACTTGTTGACCGCAAGCAGAAACTTTCTGCCCTGTGCCCGGAGCCGGCTGGCGAGCTCCTCGTCCAGCGGCAGAAGTCCGGTGGTGCCGTCTACCACGAGGATGATCACTGCTGCCTCCTTGAGGGCGGACTCCACCTGACGGGTGATCTCCTGCTGAATCTGCTCCTCCGCATCCGGAACATAACCGCCGGTGTCAATCACCAGAAACTCCCGGTCCTGCCAGTTGACCGGACGGATCAGCCGGTCGCGGGTCACACCTGGTTCCTTAAGTGTAATGGCGACCCTGCCGCCGACCAGCCGGTTGAACAGCGTTGATTTGCCCACATTGGGCCGGCCGACAATTGCCACCGCCGGAGTCATAGGATATAGAGACTAATTCCGGGGATAAATTTGTCAAGCGGAGTTGCCGGTCCGGGTTCTGTCCGGGACCGGGCGGTCCGGGTGTTCAGTGCCGGAGGAGGATCAGCAGGACTACCGCAGCTGTTCCTAAAAAGAGCACTACGCCGATGCTGATCCAGAGGAAACTTTGACTGCGGATCTCCTCATACCGCTCCTCAACCTCAGCCATTTTGTCCGGGTCCTGAGGCGGCTTGAGCTTGTCCTCAACGATTTCGCCGGTAAACTGCAGCCCGCAGGCAGGACAGGATTTGTGTGGCCGGGTCATCAGCTTGCCGCATTCCGGACAGAAGTAGTGCTTGCCCCGTTTGATCAGTGGTGTCTGCGCCACATCTTAAAATAGAGATATCAAGGCTGGCTGTCAAGAAATATCCACCGGTTTTGAGGTAAAACCGGGATTTTCTGGCTGCTGTTTTCACTTGAATGGGGCAGCCTTTTTAAAACTTTTTCCTTAATCTATAACTTGGTCTCGGCTGGCAAAAGAAATAATGTTGAAAGTATCATTGCGAGTACTTCATCACCGCCATTTTACCAGTGGTGAAGGAATCTCTACTTTTTCAAGCCTCAAGTCTTATCAAGCCAAGCGCAGCCGGTGAATATCTTGTAACACAGCTTAGATTTGAACCCATTCCGGTATAAAACGGTAGCATCTTCAATTATACAATCTCTTGCTAAAAAATTTTACTTGACAAGAGAGAGTATAATTGAGTCGCAGTCAGATTATAAACCCTGACTGTGAAAGGGGAAATTATGATTAATGTCCTGCAGTGGGGAGTCACCCCAGAATCAGGTGGAACAGATGGTACCGGGAAAAAATACTGCTGCGGATGGCTGTGCGAGTGTAGTGGTTCTTCACAAGAAGCAGCAAATGACTTAACTCGGATTTCGTTAACAGTTCCCGGAGATCAGGCGGCATTACCGTAATCAGCAGAAATCAGGCGATAAGTGGTGGATGGATTCTCCATTTATTCACAAGTTCATTAGTCTTTCAGAGAGGCGATATATATGATGTAAATACAAATTGTTTCGTAGAAGTGGATGCGGTTGTTTGGGATATAATAGATGACATTGGTGTATTACACGATTCTGATATAATCAGCAAGTGGTTAGCAAAACACGGGGCAGATGACATCACAGAGGCTATACAGGCTGTTCATACGCAACAAAAAGAAGGTCTGTTTTTGTCGCATCGTCCAAAACGCATGCTTGGTTATGAGGACCCTGATTCTCTTTTAAGTACCTACAGGGCAGGTCCGGAGCAGATCATTCTCGAGGTTACAGCTCAGTGTAATTTGAGGGGTCTCTATTGCATCTTTTCTGGACAATACTATTATGAAAGAACCCATTTTTCATGTTCAATGAGCAAAACGGTTATGAGACAATCGCTCGCTTATGCACGTTCCTGCGCACTCGCCATTGACGGGGAACAAGAAAGAGGCGTATCCTTCTATGGTGGTGAGCCTCTTCTTCGTTATGAAGTAATTAGGGAATTAATATCTGAGTTTAATTGCGATAGAGATGTCCGATGGATTTTTAGGATTGTAACAAATGGGACTCTTATTAATGAGGAGATGGCCAAGTTCTTTGCAGAAAATGGAGTTTTCCTCCAGGTCAGCCTTGACGGACCCCGGCACATTCACGACAGGTATAGGGTATTTCCCAATGGTTCCCCCACATTTGATAGAATACTCAAAAACCTAGCGATGCTGCGCAAACTGGCACCCACTTACTATGACACACATGTTGTCTTTGCAGTAACGATAGGACCGGGTTCTGATTTGCATGCGATCGACGATTTCTTTAAAAGCGAGCCGCTTGTGGAGAATCATCCGCTAACCATTACTTTTCTTTCCAGTTATGACACAAACCTGTTCACCCGTATCGGTAATTACACACCCGCACAGGTGAAGCAGCGCGAGCAGCTCAAGCTGGACTACATTTCACGCTTAGCCAGAAATGAAATTCCTACCCAAGTCCAGTCTGCTTTTTTTGCTAAGTCCTTGAGACGGATACATAGACGGACCGCTGTAAGACTGGGAGAATTTATACCCGCGAACGGGACTTGTTATCCTGGCATAACCAGAGTTTTTGTCAATGTAAATGGGGAACTCACACCATGCGAGAAGGTTGGCAGTGCTGCTTGCTTCAGGCTGGGAAAGGTTGAAACCGGCATTGATATAAAAGCGGCAAAAGGATTAATAGACCGGTATGTTGAGGTGTCTGAGAAGAAGTGTATAAAATGCTGGACGCAGCGGCTGTGCGACTTGTGTTTTAATTCCGGTAGAAAAGGGGATTCGTTATCCCTACATCGGAAAAGAGAAGAGTGTGCCAGGGCGCTTACGCGGTTTCACGAGGAACTCGTGATGTATGCCTCAATTATGGAGAAAAATCCGAGGGCGTTTGACGCTTTGATTCCTTATCCGAAACAGTGAGTTGTTCTCAAGTTGAGGGTCGTGAAATAAAAATACATGCTTTACCGTTACGTCAGTTTATTTGTTTGTGGAGACCCCATCTTCGCTATGCCCTCGGGGCAGGTTTGACCAGCTTGTTTATTGCCCTTCTGGGTTTGCCCGGGCCGTTTCTTACCCGATTTGCAATTGATAAGGTCTTCCCGAACCGGAATATTCATCTTCTTACTCTTGTTGCAATTGGTTTATTGTTTCTTTCAGCAACCACCGCACTCAGTAGCTATATTAGCAGTCTGCTTATGTTCATATTTCGTTCCAAAGTCACAGTTCATATTCAGCAGAGGTTATTTGAACACATAGAACACTTAAATATGATATTTCATGATCGCACGAAAACGGGTGAATCAGTTTCAATTCTGACCGGTGACGTTTCCAATCTGCAAGGGTTGATGGCAGATACCCTGGTTGCGTTTTCGCGGAATTTAGTTACCTTTATCATAGGAGTGATTACGCTTTGTTCACTTAACTGGAGGCTTGCACTCCTTGCCTTGGGAATCATGCCGCTATTTATCTACTCAACTTATGTGTTCTCCGGCCAAATTCGTAAGAAATCGGGGGCGGTTCAGAAGAATTTTGCTTGCCTCCTGAGTTTCTTATTCGGGTGGCTTTCAGCAATTTCGTTAATCAAGACGTTCTGGCTGGAAAAAGAAATTGCCATAAGGTTACGCAACCGACTTGAAGAATCATTTGCCATTAACCTCAGCTTCACTAAAACATTTCTCCTTTCAGGTTCTATCGCTATGTTCATCGGTAGTTTGGGAGCTATACTAATCCTGTGGTATGGAGGGCAGGAAATAATGAAGGGACGTCTTACCTTGGGTAGTTTTGTGGCATTTAATGCTATTTTGAACTATCTGTACACTCCGATTCAGGTTTTCATGGGTTTGAATTCCTCCATCCAGAAAGCCTTTGCTTCGCTGGAGAGAGTTTTTACTATCTATAATATTCCAGCAGAAAACGGCGACGCAAATATGCCCGTTCCTGCTGATAAAAGAATGGATATCTCTTTTGATAACGTAGTTTTTGGTTTTTTGGGTAAAAAACCGGTATTGCATAACATGTCATTTGAAATCAAATATGGGGAGAAAGTGGCGATCGTAAGCAGGTCGGGCAGTGGGAAGACAACTCTGGTCAAACTGCTGCTTAAGTTTTACACCCCTGAAAAAGGAAGGATAGGTATTGCGGGTATAGATATCAGGTCCATAAGAACTTCGGATCTGCGAAAGAAAATAGGGGTTGTCCACCAGAATGAGTATGTGCTTCCAGGAACAATGCGGGATAATGTCCGAATCGGTAAGCCCGACGCTTCAGATGATGAGCTTTTTCAAGCGCTCAGACATACCAATCTGTATGATTTCATAGTTGGTTTGCCTGCAGGGCTTGATACAGAAATTGGGGAGCGCGGAGTGGGGCTCTCTGACGGTGAGGTTCAGAGGTTGGCAATAAGCCGGGTAATTCTCAGGGATCCAGATATACTGATATTTGATGAGGCATTCTCAGAAATTGACCCACAGTCAGAATCTTTAATCCGGGAAGCTATATTCCAACTCTTCAGGGACAGGACAGTAATTTTCATCACACACCGACTTTCTGATGTCGCCTGGGCGGAGCGCGTTATTTTCATTGATGCCGGAAGGTTTATTGGAACGGCTCCACATAATGAACTTCTGGCAACTCTTCATGACTATCGGGAATTCTGGGAAGCTAACAATGCGGGGTAAATTTGTATAAAAGTTTCGCCATCTGCAATGCCATCGTCGGGTTGATGGGCATCGGTTTCTCGTTTCTCCAGAGACGCCACAACCGACTGATCTTCTGGTTGATGCTGGGCTCGGGGATTTCCTTAATTATCCCGCTTATTCATTTTCTGATTGGGTGTTGGCTGTATGACATCGGGTCTCCGATATGGAAGAGATGGGCGATGGATGGAACAGCCATTATTACTAATTTCTTTAAATATACTGGTTACTTTTTTATCCAGTACATTTTGCTTGTTGGCGGTATGCTGGATTTGGTTTTAAAGAAACGGGCTGCGGAGAGGGAAAGGGAGTTTAGTATGTTTATGGAGCGGATAACCCGGGCCCGATTCCGGGACAGAGGTGCTCTTGACACACCTCCCCAGAGTTTTGATATCGGGGATAGAAAGGAACCGATACGGTATGATAAGGATGGGAGCGAAAATGGGGAATAGTGTTATTGTTTTCTTGGGTGTTATCGCGCTGCTGATTAGCGGCAGTTCTGTCCAGTCTGAAGTGCGGGGTTCGATCACCGGTAGTGTTTATGATATGGATCTGAAGGTGCCGATTGAGTATGCAACGGTAATACTTTACCAGCTGCCCGACAGTTCCCAGGTTACGGGGACAATAACAGGAAAGGATGGGCGATTTATCATAACTGGAGTTAGGCCCGGAGAATACTACTTAGAGGTTTCATTCATCGGTTATCAGGTAAAAAGGCTTGAAAATATTCAGGTTGCGTCCAACGGAAGAGTTAATCTTGGCGACATTTACATCCGCCAGACCGCAGTACCGGTTGAAGAGGTTAGGATATTCGGAACCCGCCCGAAACTGACTTATCAGATCGACAGAAAGGTATTAAATGTTGCCCAGAGAGGTATTCCGCCGACAGGAACGGCGGTTGATGTTTTGAAGGATGCGCCGTCAGTAAAGGTTGATGCGGAGCGTAATATAACCTTGCGGGGAAGCAGTAATTTTACTGTCCTGATTGACAGTCGTCCAACGCTCCTTGAACCCAAGGAGGCGCTGGAACAGATTCCGGCGGTAAACATAGACCGGATTGAGATTATAACCAACCCGTCAGCAAAATATGAGGCAGAAGGAGTAACAGGGATAATCAATGTAATATTAAAGAAGCAGCGGCAACCGGGTTCAAGTGGACTCATTAATGCGAGTGGTGGACTTCCAGCAAGTTATAATGGGACCCTCTATCTGAATTACCGGCAGGGGATTTTTAGCGGTTACCTTGGTGCGAGGGCGGGTAGGACCCGGTTGACTCGGCGAGATGTGGAGCAGCGTGAGATTTACTCCGGTGATACGACATTTTACTTTGTCTCCAAATCGCTTTTCCCCCGGGTTTTCTTTTTGTTAGGGGTCAATGGCGGTTTTTCTATGGAGTTTTCTCCACGAGACAAAACCAGTTTTGATGTCGGTATCGGCAGAATGGATACGGAAGGCAGGTGGGACACCGAAGTTTCGGAGTGGTCGAGCCTTAGCCCTGATACTGGTTATTATAACAGTGCGCGAAGACTCAGGCGCCCCGGACCGTATCATCTCTTCGGTTTTGAACAGGAGCACCGATTGGGCAAGCCTGGGCATAAGGTTCTCCTGCGAGCCGATTACTGTCGACGGTATGATGATTATCTTTCCCGAACCGAGCGGCTTGACTCCAATAATCGTCGCACCAGCGGCTGGCAGGCAAGCCAGACCGGCAGGTTGAGCCTCACAAGAGTCCAGGTCGACTATACACTTCCTTTTACCGAACAGAATCAGTTGGAGGCAGGATTGGGCAGCCGATTTGATGACGCCTTGAATGGCGATACCGTATCAGTTCTTGATACTGCCACTGGTGAATATGAAATATTATCCCAATTCAGCCGTCAGAGTCATTATAACCTTAACACCAACTGGGCATACAGCACGTTTTCCGGAACCTGGGGTAATTTTGGCACCAAAATCGGGTTGCGAACGGAATTCTGGCTACAGACAGTTGCTGTTGCTGACAATGATACTTATCGGCTGAAAAGGCTTGACTTTTTCCCGACCCTGCATCTTTCCTATCAATTACCAAGGGGACAGCAGATGATGGCGAGTTATGCGCGCCGGATTAACCGACCGACTGCGCGCAACCTCCGGCCTTATTTAATCTGGACGGACCCGAATACCAGGACTGAGGGAAACCCAGAACTGAAACCGGAGTTTGTCCACTCGTTTGACTTCGGCTACCTGTTGCCGATTGGCGGAAACCGGCTGTCTGCCGAGATTTATTATCGGATTACTCAGAACGCAATTGACCATATCCGTTCGGTTGATTCAGAAAATATAATAGTAAGTATCCCCCGGAATGTTGGCAGCTCCAGCGCGCTGGGGGGTGAATTCACATTTGACTTTAGCCCGCTCAGATGGTGGACGGTGAGCCTCACCGGCGAAATATATGACTATCAGATAAAGCGGGGTGATTTCCCAAAAAGGGGTTTTATCTGGAGCGGTTCTATAGACAATCAGTTTCAACTGCCAACAAATACCCAGGGCCGGTTTCTTGTGTCTTACGATAGCCCGAAGGTTGATGCTCAGGGAACATAGGCTCTTTCTATAACACAAGTTTGACATTTAGCCATCAGTTTCTAAAAAGACGGTTGAACCTGTTTCTTACCATATCCGACCCGCTACCACCAATCTGGTCAAGTTCATCTGAGGGCAAAGGTTTTAAACAGAGCGGATGGAGCTGGTTTGTGGGGTTTCGTGCCACTATCGGCTTGACCTATAACTTCAACAACTACCGCTTCCAGCGCCGCCGTTCTTTAGAGATTGAGCAGGAGTTGCAGCGGGAGAATACGGATTGAATTTGGATCGCAGCCCAAGTTGCGTCAATCAAATCCATCACCGGTGGTAATCTGTCTCTTGGGGGTATAAAGCACTGCTCACCGGAAAAATTATAAACGCGCTGGCGAAATGTGCCGAGCATTCCGGTGGTGATCAGGGGGTGTGTTGGATCAACCCCCGGCTCATGAACTTAATTAGCATCAGAAGGTCAGGTATTGTGTGTCGGCTGCAGAGTCCGGGAATGAATGAGCAGTTCGATTGCTGTGCTGATTCATAGGAATATCAAGGCTGGCTGTCAAGAAATACGCGCCGGTTTTGAGGGAAAACCGGGATTTTCTGGCTGCTGTTTTCGCTTGACAGAGGGAAGTTTCTGCTCACAATGATTATAATGCCTGTCGAAGCAGACAGGAGGAAGACGATGGTTTTCAAACCGCCCGTAACGGGCAGAAAGGAGCAGTAAATGCCGCGTGGACAAGCATTGATGAACCGCACCGTGAAGCTGACGGAGGCGATGCAGCCGGTCTTCGGTCCGGGGAAGACGATCAAGGTCCGGGATATCAACAAGAAGCTCTGGGCTTACATTAAGAAGCATAAGCTGATGACCGGCGAGGGACCGCTGATGAAGCGGAGCGTCAAGCTGACTCCGGAGCTGCAGGCGATCATGGGCAAGAAAGCCTCGGTCAAGGTCGGTGAAATGATGAAACTTCTCTGGAAATACATTAACGCCAATAATCTGTTCTAGTCCACAACTTCCCCCGGAGCAGTTAAGGCAGACCCCCGGCAGTCGGGGGTTCAGCCTTTTTATTAGCCGAACCCCGGTGAGATTATTAAGTCTATTTTTTTGATAAAGTTAAAATAACGGAGCCGTCTGAAAATTTATTGTTTTTTCTGCTTGACAGGTAAGGCAGGATTTGTTAATATATAGTTAGCCAAAATTTTTGAATATTTTGCTCTTTGACAATTTGGAGAAGAGGCAGGCTGATATTCACCTCAAGCTACTAAGAGCACATGGTGGATGCCTCGGCAGTTGAAGGCGATGAAGGGCGTGGTAAGCTGCGATAAGCGCCGGTGAGCTGCACACAAGCTTTGACCCGGCGATGCCCGAATGGGGAAACCCGTGCAGAGTAATGTCTGCACATCCCGGGATGAATCCATAGTCCCGGGAGGCGAACCCGGGGAAGTGAAACATCTCAGTACCCGGAGGAAAAGAAAGCGAATGCGATTCCCTGAGTAGTGGCGAGCGAAAGGGGAAAAGCCTAAACCGATTCCGGTGTCAAGCCAGCAGGCGTTGCCGGAACGGGGTAGTGGGAGCCAGTCCCGCCGGCTGCTGGGAGGCGAAGGAGTTACAAAGGTCTGCTGTTAGCCGAAGTCTTCTGGAAAGGGACACCAGAGAGGGTGAAAGTCCCGTAGGCGAAAACGGCAGGCTCTCCTGCGACTGGTTTCCCGAGTACCACGGGGCACGAGAAACCCTGTGGGAATCAGGCCCGACCACGGGCTAAGGCTAAATACTCTCAACTGACCGATAGTGCACCAGTACCGTGAGGGAAAGGTGAAAAGAACCCCTGGCGGGGAGTGAAATAGAACCTGAAACCATGTGCTTACAATCAGTGGGAGCAGTGGCGGTCTTTCCGCAAGGATCGATCGCTGCTGTGACCGCGTGCCTTTTGCATAATGACCCGGCGAGTGAATGTGCGTGGCGAGGTTAAGCCTCTCTGAGGCGAAGCCGGAGCGAAAGCGAGTCCTAACCGGGCGACTAGTCGCGCGCATTCGACCCGAAACCCGTGTGATCTACCCATGGCCAGGTTGAACTTGGGGTAACACCCAAGGGAGGACCGAACCGGTGGCCCTTGCAATAGCCTCGGATGAGCTGTGGGTAGGAGTGAAAGGCTAATCAAACCGGGTGATAGCTGGTTCTCCCCGAAATGCCTTTAGGGGCAGTCTCGCAAGTTCAGTTGCGGAGGTAGAGCACTGGACGGGCGCTCCCCCACAATGTGGGGGAAAACCCGACCAAACTCCGAATGCCGCAACTCCAGATTGCGGGAAAGAGGCTGTGAGCTCTAAGGTCCATGGCCGAGAGGGGAATAACCCAGACCACCAGCTAAGGCCCCTAAGTGTATGCTAAGTGGGAAAAGAGGTGAGGTTGCTCAGACAGCTGGGATGTTGGCTTAGAAGCAGCAATCATTTAAAGAGTGCGTAACAGCTCACCAGTCGAGCGACCTTGCGCTGAAAATTCATCGGGGCTCAAGCATACCGCCGAAGCTGTGGACTTCTCCGAGCAAGTCGGAGGAGTGGTAGGGGAGCGTTCTGCAGTAGGTTGAAGGCTGACCGCGAGGCCAGCTGGACGAACCAGAAGTGATTATGCCGGGACGAGTAGCGTTAAAACAGGTGAAAAACCTGTTCGCCGGAAGCCCAAGGTTTCCTGGGGAAGGTTAATCCGCCCAGGGTTAGTCGGTGCCTAAGCTGAGGCCGAAAGGCGTAGGTGATGGGAATCCGGTTAATATTCCGGAACCACCTTGGTGTCGTTACGAGCTATGGGGGGACGCAGTTGGAAGGGTCCAGCCCCGTGCTGGATCGGGGTCTAAGCCATGGTGATGGCGCGTAGGAAAACCCGCGCGCGGAATTCACTGTGGCGATGGGGACTCTGCCGTCAGGCAGGGGAACTGGACCGGACCGGCTGCCGAGAAAAGCCTCTATGCCAGACATCAGGGTGACCGTACCGTAAACCGACACTGGTGGGCGAGGAGAATATCCAAAGGCGCTCGGGTGAGCTCTCGTTAAGGAACTCGGCAATCTAGCCCCGTAACTTCGGGAGAAGGGGTGCCACCGCAAGGTGGCCGCAGTGAAGAGGCTCTGCCGACTGTTTAACAAAAACACATGTCTCTGCTAAGCCGTGAAGGCGAGGTATAGGGACTGACACCTGCCCGGTGCCGGAAGGTTAAGGAAGGGGGTCAGCCGCAAGGCAAAGCTCCCGACCGAAGCCCCGGTAAACGGCGGCCGTAACTCTAACGGTCCTAAGGTAGCGAAATTCCTTGTCGGGTAAGTTCCGACCTGCACGAATGGTGTAACGAGTGGAGCGCTGTCTTAACGAGAAGCCCGGCGAAACTGTAGTGGCGGTGAAGATGCCGCCTGCCCGCGATTGGACAAAAAGACCCCGTGAACCTTTACTACACCTTGTCATTGGACCTTGGCCGAGCATGTGTAGGATAGGTGGGAGGCTGTGAAGTCCGGACGCCAGTTCGGATGGAGCCGTCGGTGAAATACCACCCTTGTTCTGTTGGGGTTCTAACACCGTGCTGTTAATCCAGGCGGTGGACAGTGGCAGGCGGGTAGTTTGACTGGGGCGGTCGCCTCCCAAAAGGTAACGGAGGCGCTCAAAGGTCGGCTCAACACGGACGGCAACCGTGTGGTGAGCGCAAGGGTATAAGCCGGCCTGACTGTGAGACCGACAGGTCGAGCAGAGACGAAAGTCGGACCTAGTGATCCTGTGGCTCTGCGTGGAAGGGCCATAGCTCAACGGATAAAAGGTACTCCGGGGATAACAGGCTGATCGGGCCCGAGAGTTCACATCGACGGCCCGGTTTGGCACCTCGATGTCGGCTCATCGCATCCTGGGGCTGGACAAGGTCCCAAGGGTTGGTCTGTTCGCCCATTAAAGCGGTACGTGAGCTGGGTTCAGAACGTCGTGAGACAGTTCGGACTCTATCCATCGTGGGCGGAGGAGACTTGAGGGAAGCTGCCCATAGTACGAGAGGACCTGGGTGGACGCACCTCTGATGTACGAGCTGTCCTGCCAAGGGCACCGCTCGGTAGTCAAGTGCGGCAGGGATAACCGCTGAAGGCATCTAAGCGGGAAGCCCCTCCCAAGATTAGGTCTCCCGTGTGGCAGGCCGCAAGGTCTGCCACCCTGAAGGCCCCTGGTAGACTACCAGGTTGATAGGCCACAGGTGTAAGCGCAGCAATGCGTTCAGCCGAGTGGTCCTAATCGGCCGTGCGGCTTGAGGTTTCAGTCTGCTTCTTCTCCTTAAATCTGGTCTGTAAGATTCCCGGCGGTGATACCGGAGGGGAAACACCTCTTCCCATACCGAACAGAGCCGTTAAGCCCTCCAGGGCCGATGGTACTGCGCTGGCAACGGCGTGGGAGAGTAGGTCGCTGCCGGGTTTTTCTTTTTCTGTTTGACCGGCAGTCATTTCCGGGTAAATTTCTTTGATGCGGACGCCGGTTCCTGGATTAATTCTGGTGGTAATGATAATCGCCGGCTGTTATCAGCCGGTGGTTGTTTATCAACAGTCAGAGCACACTCCTGAACCGGTTCTGGTGCGGGTCCGACTGACCGTGCCGGATAGTGGAGTGGTGATTAGCGCCGAGCCGGAACTGCAGGTCAGGATTGGCGGCAGAGCCTGGAAATCAAAACGGGTGCGGGTGATTTTTCAACCTCGGGGATTCCGGCTGGCGGATGGCGATCTGCCGCCGCAGGTATTCCGGGATACAGCGGTGATTACCAGCGGTTCGGGACTGCTCCGGGTCGGCTCCCGGCGCTATCGGGGTGCGGTGTTAGTCTTTTTTCTGAGCGATTCAGGGCGGACAGTGGTTGTCAACCGGTTGCCGCTGGAGGAGTATCTTTACAGTGTCGTTCCGTGTGAAATCGGTCCGGTCAATCCTGAAACCTACGAGGCGGTGAAGGCACAGGCGATGGCGGCGCGCAGTTTTACCCTGAGCCGGCTGGGCCGGCGGGAGGGGCTCGGTTATGATCTGTATGACAGCTACCTCCGGGATCAGGAGTACCGTGGTGCGGGTGCGGAGCTGGTGCTGGCAAGTCGGGCGGTTGATGAGACGCGCGGCGAGGTGCTGATGTATCAGAATGAAGTGGCGGAGGCGCTGTATCATGGCAACTGCGGCGGGGTAACTGCTGACGGCGCAAATCCCTCTCTGATCAGTGTCCGGGACAGTCCGGGCGCCGGCGGGCGTCCGTTCTGCAGCTGGAGCGACAACTTCTCCTGGCGGATGTCAATCGGACTTGACAGCATTGAGCGCACCCTTGCCCGTCTGAGCGGCAGATCAGGCAGGGTCCGGGTGAAGGGTGTCCGGCTGATGAGGGATAATGAATCACACCGGGTGCAGAAACTTTATTTTAAGACGGACCGGGGAGAGCTGACAGTAAATGGAGCTGATTTCCGTCTTGCTCTCGGTCTCAAATCCACTTTTTTTGAACTCAGGATCAGTCGGGGCAGGGTGATTTTTGAGGGCAAAGGCTGGGGGCATGGGGTCGGGATGTGTCAGGATGGAGCAGTCGGGATGTCAAGGCTGGGGTATGATTACCGGCAGATACTGAAGCATTATTATCCCCGGCTGAAGCTGGGTAGGTGGTACTGATCAGGTCTGGGATTCTTCTTCAGCAATTTCCTTTTCTTCCGGGGCATCGGTAATAAAAACAGCGGCAGCCACAACAGTTGTCCACAGGCCGTTCTTGTTACCGATGGCGGTCTGGGTGATGTTCTGGGTGCGGACGATCTCCCGGGCGATCTTCCAGATCTCCTTGCGTTTGTCGTAGCTCAGATCCGGATCAAAGGGAACGCCGAGCGTGGTGGCAAGCATCTGAGCTGCCAGGTCCTCGGCGTAATCGCCGGCGCGGTCCTCCCGTTCACCAAAGGAGTGATATTCGGACAGGTAACCGTAGCGGGAAGGGTCCTTGGGAATGGCGATACCCACCGAGGCGGAAATCAGCCGGTGGGGTTCATTGGTAGCGTTGTCACTCATCACCACAAACAGGACCTGACCAGGTTTCAGCAGGTTGAGTCCGCGCTGACGGGAGATGATCCGGCAGTAGGGCGGGAAAATTGAAGATACCCGCACCAGATTGTAAGGTGCAATACCGGCGTCGCGCAGTGCCGCCTCAAAACTGGCAAGCCGTTCCCGGTGGATACCGACTCCTTTGGTAAGAAAGACATAGCGGGGCAGGATGACCATTTTCCCTCCTTAAAAATAAAAAGTGGAGCAGACCAGATTTGAACTGGCGACCTCCAGAGTGCGATTCTGGCGCTCTCCCAGCTGAGCTACTGCCCCACAGTTTTGAGGTGCCGGCTTCAAAGCCGTAACCTCCCGGGATAATTATAATTCACCGGTTAGAATTGTAAATCTCTGCTGACCGCTGTCAAGCGGATAGTTGAGACTGCAGAGCGGTTGACAGAAATAGCGATCCATGGTATGATAAGCTGGTGGTGGTCTGCTGATAGCCAAAAGGAGGTGTCCATGAAGAGTGGCAGAGTGCTGCTGAGTGTGGCACTGCTGTCAGGAATGGCTGCCGGACAGTTTGAGTTCGGCGTTATTTGTTCCACAACCAGCCGTTTCGCAACCGGACCCAGCAACAGTCACAAACTGGCTTATCGCTCCGAGATGCTTTATCCGGACCGGGATACGCTCACACTCGTTTTTCAGTCACGGGAGAGTATCTATTACTGTTTATCCGGAAACGGTCCGGTTCAGCCCTGGAGCCGTCCGGTTGGCATTTATCCCGGTCGGGATCCGGGAATCACCTGGGGCAGAGATAGCGATCGGCATCTGGTCTGGGTGATGAGCGATACCGGGTCGGGCGTGCCCAATGTTCATTACCGGAATCTGGAATTCCGGATGCTGCCGGTGAATGTAAGTGCCAGCGGAACCGACTGCGGTCATCCGGATGTCTATGCGGACAGCACCGGGGTTGCCCATGTTGTCTGGGAGGAGGGTGCGGATCAACCGCAGATCTGGTATCGCACTGTCAATGAGAACGGGGTGATCAGTGGGCGGTTCCGGGTTTCAACGGACAGCACCGCTCAGTGTCGGTTTCCGGCGATCGAGTGCTTCCGGGACACTATTTATGTCATCTGGCAGGAGTTCAATCCGGCACAGCCTGCACCCTACCGGATTGTCCAGCGGCGTCAGGTGAATGGCACCTGGCTGCCGGTGCAGGTGCTGATGTCAGGTTCGGAACCGCTGGCACATCCGAGCCCTGACTTCGCTTCTGGTGACCGGTTTTCTGCTGCCTGGGAGGTCTGCACCGGCGGAAATTATGATCCCTATTTCGCCGGTGGCAATGGTGGCGGTTATCATACTGCCGGTATGTCAACGGTGCCGGTGGTGGCAACCGTGGGCACAGTCTGGTCCTACCTTTTCTGGCAGGAGGATTCAGCCGGATTTCAGGACATCTGCTATCATTTATATTATTTCATGACCGGCTGGACCAGGGGCACGGTGCGCCGGCTGTTCAGTATCGGTGAACCGGTTCGTGCCCCCAGCGGTCTGGGTGCCCTTGCGGTCTGGACTCAGGGTGACACTTCCCCCTACAAGGTGATGTGGGGATTTTTCGGCTATCCGGTCGGAATTGAGGAGGCGGAACTGCGGCTGACCGGCAGGCAGTATTCAAAGTTTGTCAATGACGGCTCCGCACTTTTCATTCCTCAGCCGGGCGGGGTTGTTCTTGATATCAGCGGGCGCCGGATAGTTGACCTCAGACCCGGATTCAATGATCTGAGCCGGCTCCAGCGTGGAGTCTATTTTGTGCGTTCCGGTACTGAACTGCAGCGGATGATTTTGGTGCGCTGAAGGACGGGATTATCGTCAGAAAGAAAACCGCATTTCTGTTACTTGCCGGTGTTCAGCTGGTGTTCGGCTGGTATGCGAGCCGGGTGGAATTTCAGCACCTGTGCTGGTCACCTGACAGTCGCCGGCTGGCTTTTACTGCCCGTTATTATGACGAAGGTTCGGATGTTGAGGGGCTGGAGAGCGGGGATGTGGTGGCGTGGGTGCGGGTTGACAGCCAGTTGCCGGTGCGAATCCTGACACCATCGGTGATTAACCGTGTGATTCCGGATCATTCCGGTGAGCAGCTGGTACTGACTACCGGTTGGGGGGTGTTTACGCTCAATTTTGGTGACGGTTCGGTGCGGCAGCTGCTCCTGGTGGATGAGCCGGGCGACCGCCGGAACTATATTGAAGACGGGGTCTGGTCCGGTTCCGGCACCAGGTTAGCGCTGACTGTATTTGACTATAGCAGCAACCAGTTTCAGCTCCGGGAACTGGAGACAGACCGCGGCATGCTCCGGTCACCGGGCGCGGTTGCAGCCGATGCCGACTGGCTGGCGGTGCTTTATTATGAAGGCGACAGCGCGCTGGTTATTGCAGAAAGACCGCGGGCTGATTCTGCGGCACCGGTCAGTTTCTGGCGGCTGGTGCCGGACAGGAACAGGAAGGAACCGCTGACTGCAGAGCAGATCAGGTCCGGGGCATTTCCTCTGATCAGTTACCGCGTGCCGGCTGAGGGTGAGATTGAGCTGGAAAGTCTGGGGGTGCCGGTGCGCAGGCTGAAACTGCAGCCGGGCGGGGAGATTGAGAGCGTAAAGTTTGCTCCTGATTGCCGGCATATTGCCTATACCAATTTTGATGGTTCGAGACGGACGCTCTGGCTGGTAAAAACCGATGGCAGTGGCAACCGGCGACTGCCGGGTGCGGGACCGTATGCCTGGCAGGCAGACGGCAGCGGACTGCTGATATTTCATAAGGACAGCATCGTTCATTTTGGGCTTGACGGCCGGGTTAAATATCTCTTTTCACTCAAGGGGTTTGAGGTCAGTGCAATTGTCCCGGCACCGGAGGGCAACCGGTTGCTTCTGGAACTGATTCAGGCGGATACCGGTCTGGTAGCAGTTGCCGAGCCGGATTCGGCTCATTTCCGGATTATTGGCAAAGGTTATCAGCCCCGATGGCTGAATGCCTATCGGGCATGCTTCCGCACTGCGACCGGATTTGGCAGGTATGACCTTACCTCCGGTGAACTGCAGATGGTAAACCTGATTACCAGCGGTTTTGCGCCGGAATGGCTTGATGACACCACCGTGATTTTCGCCGCCGGCACTGGTATCTATCAGACCACGGGCACCCGGCTTGAAGTTAAATATCCGGAGCAGCGGCAATGGTGGTGTGTCAATGTCAATACCGGCAGGATGTGGCAGTATCCGGATGCCTTCAGAGGCGGTTCAGCACCGGCGGTTCGGAAGGGCGCAGTTATTTCGCCGGACCGCAGACTGAAGGCGTGGATCGGTGATGCCGGACCGAGAAACGGACTTAACCGTCCTGCGGTCTATGTCAGCGATGTCAAGGGCGGTGGAAGGCGTATCGTTGCCGGTCCCTGGACCAACTACTGAAGATAAGAGCTCAGCAGCCGGGCAGCGGTTTCAGCACCGGTGATCGGAAATTTCCCCCAGCCCGCCTGTGCCATTTCTGCCAGTCTGCCGGCGTGGCGCAGGGTATTGATGATTGAGCCCAGTTTCTGCGGTTGAGTTAGCGGCAGACATACCCCGTGTTCTGCAGCAAAGGTGAAATTCAGGGGCGCAAACGGTCCGATATGCGGTAGCAGGGTAAACATCGGCAAGCCCAGGCCCAGCGTCCAGTTGGTTCGCTCGTGCGCTGCTGCCACCATCAGGTCAATTTCGGGAAAAAGCGCGGCGGTCTTTTCATTCTCATCAGCCCGGGAGGGAAATACCATGGTGCCGGGAAGTCTGGGGGCAAATCTACCCTCGGTGCCGGCAAAGACAAGCACCTGGTGTCCAGCATCAAGACAGGAGCGGGCGGCAAGGCAGAGCGCCTTCATATGGGGGCGGGGATAGGCGCCGGAGGTGAAGAAGGCAACGGTCAGCGGCTGGTCAGTGCGGTAGCGCGCCAGGCGACTATGGAAGGCGGTTTCTGCACGCGCCAGCAGTTGCGGTTCGATGAGCAGTCCGGTGACCGCCACTCTTTCGCTGCTGATGCCCAGCGCCTCAAAACACCGGGCGGTCGGCTCCAGCGGGACAAGAATCAGTTCCGCTTCAGCGATGGCGGCACTTTTCGGAGCGGCGATCTCACCGTGCAGATAGACAACCCGGCAGACCGGTGCCAGCAGCCGGGCGAGGAGTGGATGGTCAACAAGCACGATTCCCGGGAAACTGCCAAATTCTTTCCTCAGTTTAGGATCAAGCAATGATAATACCGATGCGGAAACCGTTCCGGATTGCCGTATCCGGTTGTAAATTCCGGTCAGCGGTCCGCCTCTGCCGCCAAGCCGGTAGAGCTGTCTTAACAGCCGCCAGCCCGGTCCTGGTGGTGTCAGTCTGGGTACATCGGGCAGAAACGAGAGCACGGAGTCAAGATAGTTCGGATGTCCCCGCCCGATTCCGGCGGAAATGGCAACAAACCGGTTTCCTGGTGTGATGATAGGAAGTATAAGTAAACGCGTTCCAGCGTCAAATACTATTGACAGGAATAGAATCATATATTATAAAAATAATACAATTTTTATGCTTTCTGCATCCACTGGTTATCTGGCAGGTTACTCACCAGCCAGTAACAGTTGGAGAAGCTCGGATCGGCTGCCAACTGCAGAGTTAGGACCTGGCGGTGCACTCTGCTCATACAATCGTAATACAAATGAATTGTTTATTTACTGCCTTGCAGGTGACCTGCCGTCTGGTAGTGACCGGAAAACATATAAGAAAAATGTGAATTTCCGCTGGGAGTATTTCGGTGGGATTGACACCGATGTCCGGATGGGTGGTGCAATTACTGCGGATTATTATCTGGGTTACATCTATGCGTTTGTAGGTGGTGGTTCGCGAGACTTTTACCGCCGATGGTGGGGCAGTTACGAGGAACCTGAGAGTGGTGGTGGACAGGCGGAGGGTGTATTACTTGACGATAGTTGTCGGGGCAATTCAATCTTAGTCCGTCAGGGGGAAATGGTCAGATTACCCTGCCGGGTGGCAAAGCCGGGCTGGGTCAGGAGTGATGTCTATTCAATCTCCGGCAGGAAAATCAGGGGCTTAATCATCGGTCAGTCTGGCTCCGGTTATCCGGTTGTGGAATGGGATACCCGTGATGATGCCGGCAGGTCCGTTTCCGCCGGGGTTTATCTGGTCCGGTTTGCCACCGGTAATAAAGCACAGACTGTCCGTGTGGTTATAAAGTAAAAGGGGGTGTCCGTGATGCACCCGGGGAAGCCCTTATCCATAAGCAGTAATTTGAAGCTGGCGGTTTTTGCAGTGCTGGTATCGGTTCTTAATGCAGTTCTTTATGCTCAGGTTATTGAACGGATGACACCACTTCCCTGGCTGGATTATAATGGAGCACTGGAGCCGTATGGTGTCGTGGCTAAGGAACTTGTTCTTTCGCAAACCGAGAATAAATTGTACTGTGTCAGTGATCACTGGATTTCGGTGATTGACTGCGAAACAAACCGTATTATCAAAGAGATTCCGTATGTTCGACGATTTGATGATACCTATGGTTATGCCGGATTCTGGCACAGGAGAACCAACCGGGCATATCTCTATTCACTGGGCGGGGTGGATGTGATTGACTTTCACAATGACAGTCTAATTGCCCAACTCTGGACTATCAACGAAAGTTTTCAGGGTATGGTTTATGACGATTCAATGGATTGCCTGGCGGTTTGTGATGAAAGTACTGAATTGAGAAGGTTTAATGCAGTGGTATTTTTTGACGGGTTAACCCATCGTCTGATTGATTATGTTGTGATAGGGTCCGGAATCCCGGTGCGGATTGTCTGGGCACCTGAGATTCAGAAGTATTATGTTCTAAGTTCAATCCATTTAGGCTCAATATATTTCACCTACTGGCTGAATATCATTGATGCCCGGACCAGACCTTTGGTTGCTGAACAGGTTCTTATCAGCGATTCCGCGTGGGAAGTAAGATCTTCAGATATGATTTATGTCAATCAGCACCGGAAGGTTTACCTGGCTTTGGGGAATGAGTTGGTGGTCTTTGACTGTCGTGGTGATTCGGTATACCGTCGGTTAAATGCCGCTGCTAATTTACTTGCTTATGATCCCGGTCTGGATAAAATCTATGCTGTAACCACAGGAGGCGATTCAACAATTTATGTAATCAGGGCGGCAAGTGACAGCATACTGGGCCGACTGATTCTGCCGTGTATTACACCTGATCAGTCTTACGGACTGATTCCGATTCCGGAATTAAAAAGGCTCTATCTTTACTCTAATGTCGGGGTTGCGGTAATTGACTGCCAGACAGATTCGTTAATTACACTGCTCGCTGTTAATAATAACCGCCAGCAGGGTACAGTCTGCTACAATCCCAACAACAATTGTCTTTACATCAGCAGTAGTAACCGGATATATGTATTTGATGCGGCAGCGCATCAGCTGGTGGACAGCATTCGGGGCGGCGTTCAGATCAGCGCTATCTTCTGGAATCCGGCGGTGCGGAAACTTTATGTTTTTGGCAATGTTTCGGACAGGTCGCTGTGTTCGGTTCTTGACGAGACCGGCAGGCTGCTGAAATCATTTGGAGTCGGCGCGCCGATTTATGACGAAATAAATGTCTGTTTACCGGATAAATCGGGAAACAAGATTTATGTGATAGTCAATGAGGATCAGATGGTGAAGGTGATTGACTGCATTGCCGATACGGTGCTCCGTGAGATTCCGGTGCTACCCGACCCCTGGATGCTGACCAGGACAACCCGTGATAAATACCTTTACTGTGTTCATTTCGCCGCTCCGAGCAGATTGACCGTCATTGATACCGAAACCGACAGCGTGGTGCAAACGGTTCCACTTGATTTCGACGGGGCTATAGGGTGTTACTGGCATGCAGGTGTAAACAAAGTTTATATTGCCCATCACTTCAGGCCTTTTATTTCGGTGTATGACTGTTCATTGAAACGGGTAACTCATGTTATTCGGGTGCCTTATCCTGTTTGGTACATGTACTGCGATACTGTTTTCAACCGTGTTTATGTCTCGCCAATTCACCTTGACGGGGTGCTTTTTTCAATTGACGCCGGTGCTGATACGGTGCTGAAGCTGTTTCCGGGGGGGAGGTCTAGGGGCTGGGTAACCGGTGCTAATAATAAGGTATATTACAACGCCCTTACACTTTCACCGCAGGGGTATGATGAGGTGATCGGAGTAATAGACTGTGCCCAGGAGAGTCTGATAAAGGTGATTTATCCGGGGGCAAGCGTTCAGACTTATTTGACGACAGCATTCTACGATAATAAGCTATTTATCCCCATAGACATTCGGGAGAGACCTGATGCGGGGAGGGTGGACACTACCGGGGTGATCGTCGTTGACTGCATTAATGACCGGGTTATCGGTTACATAGAATTTCCGATTGGAGCACCGTATTTCACCTTATTTGTTGATGTTGACCGTGATGGACACCGTCTCTTTGCCCAGTCCCGGAGCCGGATTTACACGATCAGGCTGACGCCACCTGGGACAAGTGAAGGTGATGGGTTTGGAGTCAGTGCGGTGACGGTCAGTCCCAATCCGGTTTCCGGGAATTGTGTTATCCGCGGTTCGCTGCCAACATCTCTCCTGGTGGTTTATGATAAAGCCGGCAGGACAGTCCGGATACTGAAGCCGGCAGTCAAAGCCGCAGAAACGGAGTGGCACTGGGACGGCAGAGATGAAAAAGGTAATGCCGTTCCCGCGGGCGTTTATTTTGTCCGGGCGGCAGGATCACCCAAAGGGGGAAGGCTGGTTCTGATTCGCTGACCGCGGTTTTCCGGGACAATTTCCTTACTGGACACCTCGCAGAATTTACTGATAATTTAGGTCTATGTTTCATGGTGAGTTCATGCTGCCTGAGGAGGAGGAGCGGGCACAGGGCCGGGCAATTGATTACCTGCGCCGGCTCTGGCCCTTCTTCTCTCCATATCTGGGCAGGATTGTGGCAGCCGGCCTGCTGCTGCTGGTCTCGAGCGGGCTTTCGCTGCTCGGTCCGGTGCTTTTGAAGCGGGCGATTGATGTCAACCTCGTCCGGAGTGACCTGCACGGGCTGGCAATTACCTCGCTTTTATATCTGGCGGTTCAGACCGGCATCTTCGTTGCCACCTATTACCAGCTCGTGTGGCTGGCGCAGGTGGGTGAACAGGGTGCGGCAGATCTGAAAAGGCGGCTGTTTGAGCACATCCTGAAACTGCCGATGTCCTTTTTTGATCAGAATCCGAGCGGAAAGCTCATCTCCCGGGTTGAGAGTGACACCGAGGCGCTGAAGATGCTTTTCACCCGGACCTCGGTCGTGCTGCTCCAGAGCGGCCTGATGCTTGTGGGGATGAGCGTAATCATGGGCATTACCAGCTGGCGGCTTTATCTGCTGGTGGCGATGCTTCTGCCGCCGTTTGTGCTTGCCTTTTACCTGTTTCAGAAGAAGGTCCGGCCGGTTTATCTTGAGGTCCGGCGCCGGGTGGCTGATATCAACAATCTGGTGGTGGAGGCGCTGCGCGGACTGCCGGTGATTCAGGTGTTCAATCAGGAGGGGAATTTCGCTGCCCGGATGGACCGGCTGAACCGGCAGAAGTTCACGGGTGAGCTGAAGGCGTCCTATCTCTGGTATGCGGTCTGGTTTCTGGTTGATTTCGGTGAACTCTTGGGGATCGGACTGGTGCTGGCGGTCGGCGGGAGCTGGGCTTTGAAGGGTGCGCTGACCGTCGGCACGCTCGTGCTTTTTATCTCCTATATCAGCCGGCTCTTTGCTCCGCTGCGGGCGATTTCGGACCAGATTAACATCATGCAGCGGGCGTTTGCCTCAGCGGAGCGGGCGCTGAAAATTCTGGACCAGCAGCCCGAGCCTGCCGGCAGAATCACCGGTCCGCTCAGGTTCAATCAGGAGATTGAGTTTCAGGGGGTGTGGTTTGCGTATGAAGGTGAGGAGTATGTGCTCCGGGATATAAATCTCAGAATCGGCCGGGGCGAGAAGGTGGCACTGGTCGGTGAGACCGGCGGGGGCAAGAGTTCACTCATCGGACTGATTCTGAAATTTTACCGTCCGCAGCAGGGGAGGATCCTCTTTGACGGCATCGACCTGCAGGAGATTGATAATGAGTCATTGCGCCGGCTGACCGGATTTGTGCCGCAGGAGGTGGTGCTGTTTCCGGGCACGGTGCTGGACAACCTCCGGCTGTTTGACCAGACTGTTACCCCCGAACAGGTGATCCGGGCGGCAGAGCGGGTGCGGATTGACGAATCGATCCGGCGTTTTGCTCAGGGGTATGAAACCCCGGTTACCGAAGCTGGCGCGAATCTTTCGCTGGGTGAAAGGCAGCTGCTGGCATTCGCCCGGGCGCTGGTGCGGGACCCGCAGATGCTGATTCTGGATGAGGCGACATCTGCAATCGATCCCCAGACCGAAAGGCTGATTCAGGAGGGCATGCAGGAGCTGCTTGCCGGCAGAACCGCCATCATCATTGCTCACCGGCTGGCAACGATTCAGCTGGTTGATCGGATCGTCGTGGTCCACAAGGGCAGGATCGCAGAGCAGGGCGCGCATGAGGAGCTGCTGAGAAAAGACGGCATCTATGCCCGGCTTTTCCGGCTGCAGTTTGTCGAGCAGGCGGTGGGGAGCAATGGCTAGGGGCAAGGCAGGCGGATTGCAGGTGGTTTATGACTTCTGGCGCCGTAACATTCCGCTGGCGGTCCTGCTGGTGGTGCTGACCGCATTTGCCAGTGCGGTGGCGGTTGCCTTCCCCTATCTGCTCCGGCTGATCATTGACGGGATCAAGTCGGAGATTACGAGCCGGAAACTGCTGACTTATGTGCTGATACTTTCCGGGTTCGGGCTGGCACGGGCGGTGGCAGATGTCCTGCTGCCGTTTCTGAGGGGCAGGACTAACGAAAGATTTCAGTGGGAAGTTCGGAGCGGGGTGTTCAGCCGGCTGCTCTACTACGATTACCGGTTTACCAACCGCTTCCCGAGTGGTGATGTGATGGAACGGCTGGACCACGACCTGCAGGAGCTGTCCTGGTTTGCCTGTTCCGGTATCTTCCGTTTCGCCGCCGGCGCCATGCTCGCCCTGTTCACGCTGGTGATGCTTCTGCGTATGAACTGGCTGCTGACGCTGGTGACGATTGTGCCGGTGACTCTTGGGGTGGTCGGCTGGCTCCGGCTCGGTCCGAAAATCTACAGCCTGTTCATGCGCTGGCGGGAGCAGATTGCCGAGATCAACAACCAGCTCCAGTCGACATTTGCCGGTATCAGGCTCGTCAAGGCGTTTGTTACCGCCGAAGGTCTGGCAGGCCGGTTCAGAGCGACGCTGGACCGGCGGGTCGGACTGGCGGTTCGCGAGGCACGGTTTGAATCCCGGCTGCAGGTGCTGTATATGATGATTGCCGAGCTGGCACTGCTGCTGGTGCTCTGGGTGGGCGGAGGACTGGTGATCGCCCGGCGGTTGACTCTGGGAGAGTTCGTTGCCTTCAATGTCTATCAGCTGATGCTTTTGCCGACGATGTTTGATATCGGCAATTTGTTTGTCTCCGGCAGAAGGGCAAGCGGGGCAGGGACACGGATTATGGAGCTGGTGCGCGAGGATTACAGCATCAGTCGCCGGGGTGCGGATCTCGAACCGCTGCCGGGTGAACTACGGCTGGAGCGGGTGGTCTTCAGTTATAACCGGGTGCCGGTGCTCAGGAATGTGTCAATGGTTATCCCTGCCGGCAGGAAGATCGGTATCGCCGGCACGGTCGGTTCGGGCAAGAGCACACTGCTGCGGCTGATACTGCGGCTGATGGAGCCGGATGCGGGTACAGTGATATTAAACGGCACCGATATCCGAGATCTGAACCTGATCGCCTATCGCCAGCTGTTCGGATATGCACCGCAGGAGCCGGTTCTGTTTTCGGACACATTGAGAAACAACATTCTGTTCGGACGCAGGGCAGATGATTCCCGCTTGCATGAGCTGTTAAGACTGGTTCAGCTCGAGGATGATGTCCGTGAGTTTGTCCGGGGTTTGGATGAGCCGTTAGGGGAACGAGGCACCGGTCTGTCCGGCGGTCAGAAGGCGCGGGTGGCGCTGGCACGGGCGCTGCTCCTGCAGCCGGAGATAATCATCCTTGATGATGCCACTTCCGGGCTGGATGCGGATACCGAGCAGGAGTTCTTTGCCCGGCTCTTTAACGCACTGCCCGGCAGGACATTTATTATCGTTTCCCACCGGCTCAAGGTGCTTTCCGCCTGTGATTACATCTATGTCCTGGACCAGGGTGAAGTCAGCGAGCAGGGCACACCCGCCGAACTGTTGTCAAGGTCCGGTCTCTATTACCGGCTTTATGAGCGTCAGCTCCTCAGGGAGGAGCTGGAACAGCTTGACAGTTAGATTACCGCTTCAGATCCGGGTGTGCTGGAAAAACTCCTGTTTCAGCCGTTCCATCATTTCTACCCGGCGGTCATAGAGCCGGTGGAGCTTGCGCGGTTTGTGCCTTGCCAGCGCATAATGGGTAAAGAGCGGCAGTGCCACGGTTGCGTCCAGATAGCAGACGATCGCATCCGGCAGCCGGTTCGGATCCACCTTGCCCCAGGAGACCGCCTCGTGCGGGGTCGCACCGGAAAGTCCGCCAGTATCAGGCCGGGCATCGGTGAACTGGATGAAGTAGTCCTGACCGACATCGCGCAGCATCAGGATCTCCTGAATCTGAGGTTCGGTCTGGAGCATGAAGTTCTTCGGCGAACCGCCACCGACCAGTACGACTCCGGACTCGCCACCGGAACGCTTGGCATAGAGCACATAGGATGTGGTTTCATTGACATCAATTGACGGGTTGATGCGCAGTTTCAGCCCCTTGAGTTCCAGTCCGGCAATGTTCATTCCGATCGTTGAGTCACCGGGGGAACTGGTGTGGACCGGGACGCCATAGCGGTAGGCGGCGGCAAGGATCGATACATCCTTAAGCCCGTTTTTCTCCTCGTATTCGGCGGCGTACTTCCCGAGATAATGGTAGAATTCAGCGGTGCCCATCTCCTTCTGGAACTCGGGCTGGAGAAGGATTTTCCGCAGGATTTCGTCGGTGGCACAGAGACAGTCGGTGTAACCGAGGAAGATGTCGTAAATTCGGACAACATCATTCTTGCGCAGATCGGCATCATCAACTGCAGGGGAACCCGCGTAGAGTGGAAAGTTGAAGGCAAAGTGCAGGTCGTGATACATATTGGCACCGGTGGTAACAATCCAGTCAATAAATCCGGCTTTGATCAGGGGGACAATGCAGGAACAGCCGAGACCGGCAGGGGTAAGGGCACCGGCAAGCGACATGCCGATGATTGTCTTCGGTTTGAGCATCTTCTGGACAAACAGCTGGCATGCCTGACGGAGCCGGGCAGAGTTGTAGGCAAGAAAGGTTTCTTCAATCAGATAGACCGCTGACTCTTTGCCGGTGATACCTTCGGGCAGAATCCGCTTGCCGGAGAGATAGAGATGCTTGCGCGGGGTCCGGCGTTTCCGCAGCCAGTCCGGCAGTTCGCTGAGATCAGGACGGTAACGGTAATTTTTCTTCTTCATTTTTCACCTCCTATGGGACAAAAATGGTCTTTGCCGGCGGAATGCCGTTGAAGTGGGTTGCATGGGCAATGGAATAGGCACCGATATTCTGGGCATACACCAGATCCCCCAGCTCCAGCTCTGGCAGTTCCTCGGCGGTGGAGATGATGTCCAGCGAGTCACAGGTCGGTCCGGCAAGGGTGGTGAGCTGGGTCGGTCCCTGCTTCAGAGTTGCAAACTGATATTTGCAATGGTCAAAAACGGTGCCCGAAAGTGCGCCATACACACCATCATCAAGATAATACCAGTGCTTGTTATTGCGAATCGACTTGCCGATTACCGACATCAGCAGAAAGCCCGCTGGTCCGACAATCGCCCGTCCCGGCTCGGCGATCAGCCGGACATCATCCGGGAAAAGCCGGGCAAGTTCCATATTGAGTGCGGGGGCGATATCGGCAAACCAGTCCGGGTCGGTATCAAAATGGCGGATTGGAAATCCGCCGCCGATGTCCACCAGTTTCAGATTCAGACCCTTGTTTTCTGCCTCGGTCAGGATCATCCGGGTGAGCTCAAGGGCGTCAAGATAGTTATTACCCTGCAGACACTGGGAGCCGACATGGAAGGAGATACCAACCGGTTCCAGCCCGAGTTTTTTTGCCTTGAGCAGGAGGGGAATCGCATCCGCCGGTTCGGCACCAAATTTGAGTGAAAGCTCCACCACCGAGCCGACATTCGGCACTTTGATTCTGACCACCACCTGCGCCTGCGGTGCATGGCGGGCAATCTTGTTCAGCTCATATTCGGAGTCAAAGGTCATGAGCCGGACCCGGCGCCGGATCGCATATTTAATCGCCTCCGGCCGTTTGACCGTATTGGCAAAGATCACCCGTTTCGGATCCGCACCTGCCGCAAGTACCCATTCAATCTCCGGTTCAGACGCTACATCAAATCCGCATCCCTCCTGGGCAAGAGTTTTGATCACCTCGGGGTTCGGGTTTGCCTTGACCGCATAGAACGGCTCCACCCGGGGCAGGAGCTTGCGGAACTTTGCCAGCTGGGCTAAAAGCAGGGTGCGGCTGATGACAAACAGCGGGGTGCCGTGCTTTTTTGCGAGCCGGGGAAATGAGGCGCGCAGTTTCCTCAGATAGCCGTTCTGATTTTTGATATTTGTGTTCACGCCTCAATTATTGCCGGTCGGATTTGCGGGTCAAGATTAAACACCGGCCGGGATGAGCACCGCGGCGCCATTGATCCGGCTGTGCTTGACCGCCAGCAGGGCTTCGTTTGCCTGCTCAAGCGGAAAGGTGGTGACGGTGGTCTGAAGCGGAACTTCCTCTGCCAGCCGGAGCAGTTCAATCACATCCTGCCTGGTGCTGTTGGCAACCGAAACTAGCTGCCGTTCGTGGTAGATCAAACCATAGTCCAGCACCGGGATCGGGCTCATATGGATGCCGGCAAGGGCAAGGGTTGCGCCCCGCTCCAGCCAGGCAAGCGCCTTCGGCACCAGTTCGCCTGCCGGGGCAAAGATAACCCCGGCGTCCAGGGTAAAGGGCGGCTGTCCATCGGCACTGCCGACCCAGTCAGCGCCCAGTTCCCGGGCGTGCTGCTGATGAAGCGGACTGCGGGTAAAGACCGCAACCGGACAGCGCCAGTATTTCAGAATCTGCAGACAGATGTGGGCAGAGGCGCCAAAGCCCCACAGCCCGACCCGGTCGCCAGGCTGAATCTGCGCCCGCCTCAGGCTCCGGTAGCCGATCACACCGGCACAGAGCAGCGGTGCGAGATTTGGCACAGGGATTTTCCGGGGCAGGGGATAGCAGAAGCCGGCGCGGACGAGAGTAAACTCGGCATATCCACCATCGGTATGAAAACCGGTGAACCGGATGTTTTCACAGAGGTTCTCCCTGCCCTTACGGCAGTGTTGACAGGTTCTGCAGACACCGGCAAGCCAGGGGATGCCGACCAGTGTGCCGGGTGGTGGCTGGGACACATTCTCGCCCAGCTTGTCAACAATGCCGACAATCTCGTGTCCGACAATGAGCAGCAGGCGCGGGACCTTTATGTCACCCTCAATCTCATGGATATCGGTATGGCAGACACCGCAGGCAAGGACCCGGACCCGCAGTTCATCCGGACCGGGTTCCGGAACGGGCAGTTCGGACGCCTCCAGCGGTGCAGTTTCCACCGGTGCGATCTTGCGCAACACCATCGCCCGCATCGGAAATTATTAAACATTGTGAACCCGGCAAGACAAGCACGGCGGATGTTCGGTTGCGGTCTTCAGGCAGACAGTGACCGGAAATGGATTCCTCGACTGCGCTCGGAATGACAGAAGGAGTAATTCCGGTCCGAATGCGCCTTCGTTCTTGGTCATTTCGACCGGAGTGGAGAAATCCCTTCCGCTACCGTTGACAGTGAGGCAGAGCAGTGGTAATTTTATTCAGAAAGGAGCTGAAAATGGAAAAACGCCGGGTTGCCATCTTTGCCTTTAATTCGGATCCAGTGGTGTTTGCCCACTGTCTGCTCAACGGACTGGGGATGCAGGCGCAGGGCTGGGAGGTGAGGGTTGTGATTGAGGGTGATGCGACCAAGCAGGTCTCGCTTTTGCGCAATGAGACCAAGCCCTTTGCCGCTCTGTGGCAGAAGGCGAAAAATGCGGGCATTATTGACTGTGTCTGTGAAGCCTGCGCCCGCAAGAACACGGTTGTGCCGGCGGTCAGAGAGCAGGGACTGAATCTGTGCAATGAGCTTGAGGGCCATCCGAGCGTTGCCCGTTATATTGAGCAGGGCTATGAGGTGCTGGTCTTCTGATGGCAGGATGAAATACGTCCGGCATTGTAAATCCATTATTGACATATTGAAAATTTATTATATAGTATCCGTGAGCCAATGGTGTCATTAATTCCCGGCAAGGGAGGCTAAAATGAGACACCTGAAAATCTTGATTGTTAGCAGTGTGCTCACCCTTTCGCCTATATGGGGGGTGGGTTCGGCTGGCTAACTTTTATGGGCACGCAACCGGTCCTGGAACCGCAATAGCAGCAGGACGCGGTCTTGAAACCGGTTCTCCCACTCCGGATGCGACCACACTGCTCTGGCTTCTCCATGGTAGAGATTCAGATGAAATAAATTTTTTTGAGCGCTGGTATGCACCGTCAGGACCACCAGGTTCATGGGCACGCCGGCAGAATTTACCGTGGGAAGATCCGAGAAGGGACAAGGTAGATTGGGGAGCCGCACTTTGTCAGGCTGGGGATACCTTCTATGCGGTGTTTGGCAGAGATAACGAACCCCAATTCTGGTGTTATTATGATTCCCAGGAACCTGATGGAAGTCAGTCTGTCGATAGGATATCTGCTCTGCCGTCGGTTATGCTTCTGCCCTCGGGCAGAGAATATCAGATCGTTGTTAATGATGTATCCGGATCCGTAAATCTCACGGTGTTCAGTGTTGCGGGCACAGTGATGAAGCGATTAAGTGAATGCCCAATTTCCGGCAGGTGTGTTCTGCGGTTGGACACCGGTCATTGGCAAACCGGCATATATTACTGGCGGCTTGAGACCTCTGCCGGGGTGACGGCAGGCAAGGTTACGGTTATCCATTAATCAGAGGGGATAATGACACCATTGGCTCGGTTGAAATTACATTACTCGGCGGTTTTAGTTATGCTGCTCGGATTTTTGCAGCCGCTGAGTGCGATACCGCGTTTCTTTCGTCTACTGAACGGTTTCTGGCCCAGTTCCATCGCAGTGCTTGGAGATTCCGGTTATCTCCTCTGGGGTGGAGTTTTAATCAATAACCCTCATGGCAGGACACCTGCTGCCCTGTATCGGCTCTCTCCCAGTGGTGACTCCCTGTGGCTCAAAACCTACAGCCCGGTTTTGCCTGGTGGGGTTTTTTCTGAAGATGTCTGTATTCTGCGGGATGGTAATTTTGCCGTTTCCTGCCTCTGGGTTTACAGTTGCCCGGAATCAACGGTTGGCAGAACAACACTGGCTAAGCTTGACTCGCTGGGTAATCTGCGCTGGATGAGGTTCTTCCCGGACACGGAATTCGTGTTTAATTCGATATCTCCTACCCGAGACTCGGGGGTTTTAGTTACAGTGAGGAGTATGAAGCATGAAAACGGAGAACTGTGGAAATTTGACCGGGATGGTAACATTACATGGGTAAAGATGGCTGCGTCCGGGAATGATACTTTTATTGGTTACGGTTATATCAGACAGGTATCATTCGGCGGTTACATATTAGCAGTGGCAGGCTGGGCTGGCAATGAGAAGCTGGCGGGCATGGCGCGGGCTGATGATGATGGCAATATCCTTTGGATACGCTTCTTTAAGGACGAAAGTCTGGATTTGCCGGTAATAAATGATATTTGTGAGACCTCGGACAGCTGTTTTATTGCCTGCGGGGGGACCAGCTGGACTCCCAAGGACGGTGTCTGGGTGTGGAAAATTGACCGCTGGGGTAATGAGCGGTGGCGGGTGGTTTACCTTCATCCGCCAGAAAAGGCGCCGAACTCGGTTGCTCCGACTAAAGATGGTGGTTGTGTTGCTGGCGGATCCTATATGTTGCGTCACAGACAGGGTCGGGATACATTATATATCTGGCTGATACGGTTCAGTGGTTCGGGTGAAGTTCTCTGGGAGCGTATCATCGGCGATGGCACCATTGAGTGGAGCTATATTTATCGCATCCGGTCGGCGCTTGATGGCGGGTTCGTTTTCTACGGCTGGTATGCAAATATGTCCTGTTTTGTCAAGACCGATTCTGCAGGTAATTTTTTCCCGAACATCTGGCTGGGAGAATCTCTGGAGCGCGCTGATAGCGGAGTGATTACCCAAGTTTTTCCCAACCCGGTGCAGGGCAGGGCGGCCATTTACTATCATGCTTGCAGTCCGGGAAAGCTCAGGTTAGAGGTCAGCGATGTGGCGGGCAGATTGGTGGATCAAACAGAATTCAATGTGGCTGCCGGTTCGGGTGTTTACTACTGGACACATAACAGATTGGCACCGGGGATATATTTTGTGAATATCACAACTCCGGACAGCGGTTCGTGCGTCAAAGTGCTGATTCTCAGATAACTAAAAATGCCAGACAGCCCCTTCAACGGCTATGCAGAAAGTTACGATACCTGGTATGATAAGCCGCCGGGCAGGGAGGCGTTTGCGGTTGAGCTGGCAGCGCTGCGGCGGGTGGTGGCGGAACTGCCCCACCCCTGGCTTGAGGTCGGAGTTGGCACGGGCAGGTTTGCGCAGGCGCTCGGCATTCCGCTCGGTGTTGACCCGTCCGCAGCGATGCTCAAACTGGCACAGGCGCGGGGGATCAGGACGGTTCGGGCGGTTGCCGAGAACCTGCCTTTCCCTGATGGTGAGTTCGGCACCGTTTTTCTCCTGACCACCTGGGAGTTTCTTTCTGAACCCGGGCGGGCGCTTCTGGAAATCCGGCGCGTGCTCAAGCCCGGCGGGATGCTGGTCAACGCCTATCTGGACCGTGGTGGTAAATGGGGAAGGTTGTATCTCCGCAAGGCAGAAGCCGGACATCCGCTCTTCAGCCGGGCACGGTTCTATGACTACGAGGAGGTTGTCCGGCTCACCCGGCAGGCTGGTTTTGAGGTTGTCCGCACCATCTCCGCCCTGTTTTCCGGACCGGGTGAGGATACAGCCGGCGATGAGCCAAGAGATGGGTTTCACCCCGGTGCCAGCTTTGTGGTTATCGTGGGCAGAAGGCAGACGGCTTAAATCCGGGCTAACCCGGGTACGAGCCCGGGGCATGCCCCCACCACAACATATTGTGTTTAACTTACTATAATATCTATATAAGGCACCATATCCTTACAAAACCAGGAATCGCTTGAGGAATCCGGCTATTTGGAGCGGACTTGGCGGAGTGCCGCCTCGTGCTCCTGCGGGGTGCGGGAGAATATGTGGGTGCCGTCGCCGCGGGCGACAAAGAAGAGGTAGTTGTGTTCTGCGGGATGCAGGACCGCGCGCAGCGCCTGTTTGCCTGGGTTGCAGATCGGTCCGGGCGGAAGTCCTGGGTGGAGATAGGTGTTGTAAGGGGAATCAATCTTCAGGTCCTCATTGGAGAGCCGTTCCTTGGGCTGGGGCAGGATGAACTGGACCGTGGCACAGGACTGGAGCGGGATGTGGCGCCGGAGCCGGTTGAGGAAGACACCGGCGATGACCGGAAACTCCTCCGGTACCCGCGCCTCCTTTTCCACGATTGATGCCAGTATCACCACCTGCGGTTCGCTGAGGGCGGTCCGGCTTTCCCGGCGGAGCGATTCATAGGTGGCGCGGAACTGGTGGACGAGCCGGCGGACGAGGTGACGGGGGTCAGAGCCGGTCTGGAATTCGTAGGTCTCGGGAAAGAGCCAGCCCTCAGCAGTGGCAAGGGGAATGTCAAGGGAGCGCAATAGCGCCGTGTCGGCGCAGGCGGTAAGGAAGGAGTCTGCCGGGCAGATGCCGTTTTCGGCGAGGATTTTCGCAATCTGGCGGGTGGTTGCTCCTTCCGGAATGGTGACGAAGAGGAATGCCGGGGTTTCGCGCGCAAGCATCTTGAGTACCAGTTTCGGATCGGAGTTGGGGATGAACCGGTAGCGGCCGGGCTGGATGCGCTGGTCATAGCGGTCAAGCCGGGCAATGAGCTGAAAGATCAGGGCGGAGCTGATGATGCCCTTTTCCTTGAGGGCGGTGGCAATTTCCAGAATTGACATGCCGGGTTTGATGACCACCTCCCGTTTCGGTCCGGTGTAGTCGGGGGGAGCCGGTTCGGAGCAGAAAAGGCAGAGGGAGAGCAGGGCGCAGAGCAGGAAACGGATTGTCATTCCCGGACTCCAGTTGCCTTGCGGCAGCTCCGGATCCAGTTGAGGTAGTCCTCAAGGATGATCGTGGCGGCGATGCGGTCGAGCGGTGATTCGGCACCAGGACGCTGCCGGAACGGAATGCCGTGGACTTCGGTGTAAATCTGCTGGGCATAGCGGGTGGAAAGGCGTTCGTCAAACAGTTCCACCGGCAGATGGAGCTGACGGGCAATACGGGAGGCGAGCAGGCGGATCTTTTCACTACGGCTGCTGGGTTTGCCGGAAAGGCTCAGCGGCAGACCGATCACAATCAGGTCAATCTCATACTGTTTCACCAGCCGGCTGACCGCAGATATGAGCTCCTCGTCGTTCTTGTGGGTGATGGTTGTGAGACTCTGGGCGATAGTGCGGGTTTCGTCTGAGATGGCAACACCGGTGCGCCTTTCACCGTAATCAAGGCAGAGGATCCGGGACATTGGATAAAAGTTTAGCCCAGAACCCGGTTTTTGTCCAGTGGTGAAAGGCAATGTTTTTTGACTTTGACACCGGTTCGGATATATTTAGCCCGATATGAACGAAGCAAAGCTACCGGATGATTTTGAACCGTCTTTACAGCAGCGGGAAATCCGGCTGCAGAAGCTGAATCAGCTGCGGGCAGGTGGTATTCTGCCCTATGCCTATCACTACCGGCGGACTCATCTGAGTCAGGAGGTGATCGGCAGTTTTGAGGAGCTGAACGGGAAAGAGGTGCGGGTTGCCGGCAGGGTGATGTCCTGGCGCCGGCACGGCAAGACCCGCTTTGCCCATATTCTGGATGGCGCGGGACGGCTCCAGCTTTATTTCCGGCAGGATGTGCTGGGAGCAGAGAATTACGAACAGCTGGAGCTGGTGGACATCGGTGATATCATCGGCGTGGCAGGGGAGGTTTTCCGGACGAAGACCGGTGAGGTTACTGTCAATGTCCGGGAGTGGACACTGCTGAGCAAGTCGCTTCTGCCCCTGCCGGAGAAGTTTCACGGACTGCGGGATGTGGAACAGCGCTACCGGCAGCGGTATGTGGATCTGATTGTCAATGCCGAATCCCGGCGGGTGTTTGAACTGCGTTCCCGGATCATCCGGCTGATCCGACAGTTTCTGGATGAGCGGGGTTTTGTTGAGGTGGAGACGCCGGTGCTTCAGCCGATTTATGGCGGTGCCGCTGCCCGGCCGTTTGTTACCTATTACAATGTGCTGGAGCAGGAGATGTTTCTCCGGATCTCGGATGAACTGTATCTCAAACGGCTGATCGTGGGCGGTCTGGAGCGGGTCTATGAGATCGGCAAGGACTTCCGGAATGAGGGGCTGGACCGGACCCACAACCCGGAATTTACCCAGCTGGAGCTGTATCAGGCGTATGCCGATTATCATGATATGATGGCGCTGGTCGAGGAGCTGTTCCGGTTTCTGGCGCAGAGCCTTTTCGGTAGCACTGAAATTGAATACTGCGGTCAGCGGGTGGATTTCGGCAAACCATGGCAGCGGGTGCGGTTTGTTGAGGCGCTCCGGGAGAGGCTCGGTGCCGACCCGTTGGAGCTGACCGATGAGCAGCTGCGGACGGCGGCGCAGACCGCCGGGATTGATGTCAAGCCTGGGACGACGCGGGCAAAGCTGCTGGACAAGCTGTTCAGCGAACTGATTCAGGACCGGCTGATCGAGCCGGCCTTTGTCCTTGACCATCCGAAGGAGACGACCCCGCTCGCCAAACCGCACCGGCAGGACCCGAGGCTGGTGGAACGGTTTGAGCCGGTGGTCTGCGGGATGGAGATCGGCAATGCCTTCAGCGAGCTCAACGATCCGCTGGAGCAGCGGGAGCGGTTTATTGAGGGGGTGAAGCGGAATGAGGAGTTTGCCACCGTGGATGATGACTACTGCACTGCACTGGAATACGGTCTGCCACCGACCGGTGGATTAGGGATTGGGATTGACCGGCTGGTGATGCTGTTTACCAATCAGGACTCAATCCGGGATGTGATTCTCTTTCCCCAGCTGAAGAAAGCCAGCGGATGATTTCCGGTTTTGAGTTTTTCGTCGCCCGGCGCTATCTCCGGGGCCGGAGCCGGCAGCTGCTTTCCGGTCCGAGTGCGATCGCAATGGGCGGTGTGTTTGTCGGGGTAGCGGCGATCATCATTGTCCTTTCAGTGGAAAATGGATTTCACAAGGAGCTCCGGGACCGGATTCTGGGTGCATCACCCCATATTACGGTTTCCCAGTTCGGTTACCAGCCGGTGGCCTATCAGGGTGAACAGGATTCACTCGTCCGCAAAATCCGGCAGGTGCCGGGTGTTGTTGAAGTGGCACCTTTCATCTATACGAAGATTCTGATCCGAGCCGGGTCGCTGGTGGAGGGCGGTGTGGTCAAGGGTGTAGAGCCGGAGCTGGAAAGGAAAATGACCCAGCTTGCGGGCAGTGTAATTGAGGGCGAATTTGCGCTGGATTCCGCCGGCGCGGTGATCGGCAGTGAGCTGGCGCGGAGTCTGGGCGTTTTTGTCGGCGATGAGATTGTGCTCTTTACGCCGGCGGCTGGCACCGCAACACCGGTCGGTTATCTGCCCCGGACGAAGACCTTCCGGGTGCGGGGGATTTTTGATGCCGGGATGTATGAATACAATGCCAGTTTTGTGTTTGTCGGTTTGCGGGATCTGCAGCAGTTTCTGGGAATGCGGGGGGTGGTGAGCGGATATGAAGTGCGGTGTTCTGAACCGCTGGATGCGAGCCGGGTTGCCAGAAGGGTTGCCAGTGTGCTGGGGGTACCGTTCCGGGCAACCGACTGGATCGCCCAGAACAAGAATCTGTTTACCGCATTGCGGCTGGAAAAGGTGGTGACATTCATTGTGCTGGTGCTGATTGTGCTCGTGGCAGCGTTCAACATCGTCGGGATGCTGACGATGATGGTCATGCGCAAGACCCGGGAGATCGGAATCCTGAAGACGATTGGTGCCCGCTCACCGAGCATCACCCGGATTTTCATGCTGGTCGGGCTGATGATCGGTATCCTGGGAACTGCGGGTGGTGCGATCTTCGGGTTTGTGGTATCCTGGCTTTTGAACCGTTACCGGTTTGTGAATCTGCCCGGAGATGTGTATTTCATCAAGAATCTGCCGGTACAGATGCAGTGGCAGGATTTTGCCATTGTCTGCACATCGGCGCTGGTAATTACCTTTGTAGCGACATTCTATCCGGCATACCGGGCGGCAAGACTGCAACCGGTGGAGGCGATCCGCTATGAATGAAAAAGGAGGCGCTGCGCCGGTGCTGATTGCCGAGGATATCTGGCGTAGTTTTCAGACCGGACCGGAACGGCTGGAGGTGCTCAAGGGGGTGAATCTGACCGTGGCGCCGGGTGAGCTGGTAGCGATTGTCGGACCATCGGGTTCAGGCAAGTCAACACTCCTGCATATTCTGGGCGGGCTGGACCGGCCGGACCGGGGGCGGGTGGTGCTTGATTCCTGCGATATTTTCCAGTATCCTGAAGATAGGTTGCCGGAGTTCAGAAGCAGGAAGGTTGGTTTTGTGTTTCAGTTTCATCATCTGCTGAACGAGTTTACCGTTATGGAAAATGTGGCGATACCGCTGCTCGTTGCCGGGGTTGAGAAAAAACGGGCGCTGGCACAGGCTGAGGCGGTGCTTGAGGAGGTCGGGTTTGTTACCCGGTGGCAGCACAAGCCGGCAGAACTTTCCGGTGGGGAACGGGCGCTGGTGGCGGTCGCCCGGGCGCTGGCAAATTCACCGGCAATCGTGTTTGCCGATGAGCCGACCGGCAACCTAGACAGCCGGTCAACCGAGATGCTCGTTGAACTTCTGGTCAGGCTGTGCCACAACGGCAGGACGATGCTGGTCGTGACTCATAATGAGCGGGTGGCAGGACGGGCAGACCGGAAACTGGAACTGAAGGACGGGAAGCTGGGTTAGCGATGGCTGAAGGAGGCAAGACGGTGAAGATCTGCGATCTTTGCGGTAAGCGGGAGGCGTCACTGAGCGTCCGGCAGCTGGACAAGGAGGGCCGGGCGACCGAGCTGGCAATCTGTGCGGAGTGTGCCAAGAAGCGGGGGTTTACCAGTGTGGAGGATTTGAAGAAGAACGCAGCCGAAATTCTGGCAGAGCTCAAGGCGAAGGTCGGGGAGCAGGATGAGACAAGGGTATGTCCACGCTGCAGGCTCAGTTATGCCGATTTCAAGAAATCGGGCCGGCTCGGCTGTGCAGAATGTTACCGGACTTTTGCCGAGCTGTTAGCGCCACTGGTGCGCCGTCTGCATGGCTCGGTGCAGCATGTGGGCAAGGGAAGACAGAGGGGGAGAAAACGGGCGCAGGAGCGGCTGGAGCTGGCGCGGCTGCGGGCGGAGCTGGAACAGGCGATTCAGGATGAGGATTATGAGCGGGCGGCGTTATTGCGTGACCGGCTGAAACGGGCAGAAGGAGAGGGTGCATCATGAATCTGGTGCCGGAAAAGGTCGGGGCATGGCTGAGTGATACCGGACCGGAGGGAGATGTGGTGATTTCAACCCGGGTCCGGTTTGCCCGGAATATCGAGGATGTACCTTTTCCTGGGAGGATGAAGTTCAGTGAGGCGGAGCTGGTGCTGGATACGGTGCACTGGGCACTTGAGGAAAGCGGATATCTAAAGGAGGGCAAGTTTTTTGAGCCGGGGATGCTGGGGCAGGATGATGGTCTTTATTTTGTAGAACGGCATCTGGCATCGCCCGATTTTATTGCCAGCAGAAGCCCGCGGGGGCTGTTTGTTTCCACTGATGAACGGCTGAGTGTAATGATTAACGAAGAGGACCATCTGCGGTTTCAGGCGCTGGCTGCGGGTCTGGATTTTGCCACTGCCTTCAAGCTGGCAGCTGATCTGGATGAAAGGCTGGAGACCCAGCTGGAATATGCATTTTCCGAGGAGTTCGGATTTCTGACCGCCTGCCCAACCAATCTGGGAACCGGGATGAGAGCCTCGGTATTTCTGCATCTCCCGGCACTGGTGCTGACGCGCGAAATTGAGAAGGTGCTGCGCGGGGCATATGCGGTCGGACTGCTGGTGCGCGGGATTTACGGCGAGGGCAGCGAGACCCGGGGTAATCTGTTTCAGATTTCCAATCAGCGGACCCTCGGGCAGTCAGAGGCGGAGATCATTGAGGTGCTGACTAGCGTCAGCCGGCAGATTATCGACTACGAGCGGAAGGCGCGCGAATATCTGATGCATAACCTGCGGGTGGAGATTGAGGACAAAGTATTCCGGTCGCTCGGGATTCTGCGCGGGGCACGCATCATCTCGTCGGATGAGGCAACTAATCTACTGGCGACCGTGCGGTTCGGGGTGATCCTGGGTATCATCAATGAGCTGAAGATGAGCGAGGTTTCCCAGCTGCTGGTGCTCATCCGGCCGGCAAATCTGCAGGTGATTATCGGCGAGAAGCTGACACCGGCAGAGCGGGATGAGCGCCGGGCAACATTTATCCGCCAGAAACTGGTGAGGTGAAGGTGCTGCTGGATAACGAGAAACAGGCGAGATTGCAGCAGCTGCCCGCAGTGGAAAGGCTATTTAATGATGAACGGGTCCGGCAGGCGGCGGGAACGCTTCATCCCCGGCTCATCAAGCGGATTATCCGGGATTATCTCCAGGAGGTGCGCAGCGAAATTATCAACGGCAGGGATACTCAATTCAGTTTTGAGGAACTGGAACTCCGGCTGCTTGTTGCCCGCAAACCGACCCTGACCCGGGCGATCAACGGGCTGGGAGTGGTCCTGCACACCGGGCTGGGAAGGGCACCGCTGCCCAAGGTGGCGCAGGCGGCACTGATTGATGTCAGTGAGCATTTCTCGGCACTGGAGATCAATCTGCTTGACGGCCGGCGCGGCAGCCGGTATCAGCATGTTGAGCCGCTGCTCTGCGAACTGACTGGTGCAGAGGCGGCACTGGTGGTGAATAACAACTGTGCAGCGACACTGCTCATTCTCTCCACGATTGCCAAAGGCAGGGAGGTGATTGTCTCCCGCGGGCAGCTGATTGAGATCGGGGGTTCGTTCCGGATTCCGGATGTGATGCTCCAGAGCGGCTGCCGGATGGTGGAGGTGGGAACGACTAACCGCACTCATCTCCGGGATTATGAAAATGCGATTACATCGGAGACCGGAGCGATCCTGAGGGTTCATACCTCAAATTACCGGATTATCGGTTTCACCAAGGAGGTCCCGCTGGAGGAGCTGGTGGCACTGGGCAGGAAGTACTCAATTCCGGTAATTGATGATCTGGGATCCGGAGCGCTGCTTGACCTTTCCAGGTACGGGCTGCCCAAGGAACCGGTAGTAAGCGAGTCAATCGCTGCCGGCGCGGATGTGGTCTGCTTTTCCGGAGACAAGCTGATCGGTGCCGGTCAGGCAGGGATCATTGTCGGGAAAAGGGAGCTGATTTCGAAGATGAAGAAACATCCGCTGACCCGGGCATTGCGCTGTGACAAGCTGACTTATGCGGTTCTGGAGCGGACGCTGGAGCTGTTTCTTGATGAGGAGCGGGTGATGCGTGAGCATCCGTTGTTCCAGATTTTACTCAAGTCGCCAGCCGAGATGCAGGAGCAGGCGCGACAGCTGCTTAACGCGGTGCAGAAACGGCTGGCAGGCCGGGCGCGGTTTGAGATCAAACCGACCCGGGCGGAGGTGGGCGGTGGTTCGCTGGCAACCGAAAGTCTGGAGTCAGTCGCAGTGGCGGTCCAGCCGGTTAATATCAGTGTGGATGAGCTGGCACGGCGGATGCGCCTGTTCCGGCCGCCGGTTTTCGGCCGGGTGGTGCAGGATGAATATCTGCTTGACTTCCGCACCATTCGCGCCGATGAGATTGCAATTATTGCTGAGGCATTGATTCAGGCACTGGCTTAATCGCGGTCAGCGGTTCGGCCGGCAGTTATGGCAGGGTGCCGGTTCCAAATTGAGTGCGGGTTGACAGCAGTTTATCGTTGAATACACTGATTAGGTGGCAATAAAAAAGAATATCGCAGTGCTGGCATCGGGCCGGGGGACCAATTTTGAGGCGCTCGCCCGTGCCTGTCAGCATCCGGATTTTCCTGCCGAACTGAAAATCCTGGTGGTAAATGTGCCGGACGCGCCGGTGCTCGCCCGGGCGGAAAACTACGGGATCAGCACGGCGGTGGTTGATCACCGGCAGTTCCGGAAGCGGCGAGATTTTGAAGCTGAGGTGATCAGGCTGCTTGAGCCTTACGGGATTGATCTGGTCTGTCTGGCAGGCTTCAACCGGATTCTTACCGGCTGTTTTCTTGAACGGTTTCCGATGCGGATCATGAACATCCATCCCTCACTGCTGCCGGCATTTGCCGGACTGCAGGGGCTGGAGGTGCACCGGGCAGTGATTGAATATGGAGTGAAGGTTACCGGCTGCACCGTCCATTTTGTCACTGGCGATCTGGATGCCGGTCCGATTATTGTCCAGCGGGCGATTCCGGTGCGGGATGAAGATACGCCGGAATCGCTGGCGGTACGGGTGCTGGTTGAGGAGCATCAGGCGTATCCCCTGGCGGTCCGGCTGTTCTGCGAAGACCGGCTTATTCTGGCTGGCAGGCGGGTGCTCGTTCGCGCTCAATGAACGGCCGGCTCCGGGTGGCACTGGCAGGCTGTGGTGTTCAGGCTCAGGTGGCGCTTCTCCCGGCACTGAAATCTCATCCGGCGGTTGACCTTGTGGCGCTGTGTGACTCTGATATCCGCAAGCTCCACACCCTCTGTGCCCGTTACAATGTCAAGCGGTATTACACCGATTTTGACCGGCTGAAGGATGAACCGGATATCAATGCCATTGTGATTGCGACCCCGAATTATCTTCACGCCCCGATGACCATTGCGGCGCTTGAAAGCGGGAAGGATGTGCTGTGCGAAATGCCGCTGGGAATGAATGCCGCTGAGGTCCGGGAGATGGTGACAACCGCCCGGCGGGAGCGGCGTCGTCTGATGCCCTGTCTGGTTACGAGATTGCGCATCGATGTCCAGACCGTCCGCGAATATGTGCTGCGCGGAGATCTGGGGCAGCTGTATTATGCGAAGACCGGGTGGCTCCGGGGCAGACGGCAGTGGTCACCGATGAGCTGGCAGCAGGAGTGGAATTTTGCGGGTGGAGGCGCATTTCTCAATCTGGGGAGCGCACTTCTGGATTCCGCCCTCTGGCTGGTGGCACCGGCAAAGCCGGTTTCCGTGATTGGTGTGGCAGGATCCCACCGCAAAAATCATCAGCGCGGACAGCAGGTTGTTGAGGATACCGCATTTGCCCTGCTGCGGTTTGATTCGGGATTGGTCATGACTCTGGAGGTGGGCTGGAGTCTGCTCCTGGAACGGGATTTTGTCTATTGTAATCTTTTCGGTACTCAGGGTGCAGCAGTGATAGACCCGCTGACAATAACCCGCGAGATCCATGGTCGGCTGGTCAATGTCACACCACCGGTGACGACTCGCGCCCCAGTGCGCCGGGCTTATGAGCTGCTGATTAAAAACTGGGTGGAGTCGTTACTCAACGATGTCCCGCCCGAAATGGCAGTCGGAGATGCGCTCCTCATAAATCAGATTGCTGATGCATTCTATCGGTCCAATGCGACTGGGGCCGAGGTGCGGCTGGAATCCGAGATCAGGGAGGGTTTGGATTGAGCGGTCAACCGTCTGTTCGGGCAGATGCCAGTCCGGGTTGCTAACTGGCGCCGTATCGTCCTGCTCTTTTTCGCCGGAGCGGGGCTGAGTCTGGCGTTTGCCCCTTTTCCGTTCCGGTTTCTTGCCTTTTTTGCCCTGGTGCCACTTTTCTGGGTGCTCGAGCGTTCCCGCCGGTCCTTTTTCTGGGGATGGCTTTTCGGTTTTTTTGCCGCAATGTTCCATCTGTGGTGGCTGTGGTTTCTTGTCGTGCCGGTAGAGCCGGTGACCCGGTTTCTGCTGAACATCGGTGTGGTTCTGCTTTTCGGCTATCTCGGGCTTTACTGGGGTGTAGTGGCAGTTGGGGTGCGGTGGTTCGGGCTCTGGAGTGCACCGTTCGTGGTGGTGTTGCTGGAGTTTCTGAAAACCAGAGGGCAGATCGGATTTCCCTGGGATTTTCTGGGTTACACAATGACCCCCTGGCCTGTTTTCATTCAGATCGTCTCGGTGGGCGGGGTGTATCTGCTTTCGCTCTGGGTGGTGCTGGTGAATCTGCTGATTTACGGACTGCTTTTCCGTCCCCGGCGGTGGCAATATCTTGCCGGGCTGGTGGCAGTTTTTCTTGTTGTGGCCGGTTTCGGGCTGGTCCGGATGCGCCCCTGCCGCCACTGGTTTAATGTGGCAGTTGTTCAGCCGAATGTGTCACCGTTCGACAAGGGGGATCTGAATTCACGGCAGAGAATTCAGGAGGATCTTTTCCGGCTGAGCCGGCAGGCAGCAGAAGGGAAGCCGGCACTGTTAATTTTCCCGGAGACGGCAACGCTGGTAGACATCACCCATTCCACTGAGATGGGTCCGATGCTGCAGCGGCTGGTAGACTCCCTCGATCTGGAGATTTTTACCGGCACACCGGTCTACGATGACAGTCACCGTTCCTGGCACAACGGGGCGGTGCTGGTCCAGCCCCGGCAGCCGATTACTCAGCGGTATTACAAACTCCGGCTGGTACCGTTTTCTGAAAAGATTCCCTACAGCGATGAACTGCCGGTGATCCGGAAGCTGATTGGCACCGCAGATATGGGCAACTGGGATCGGGGCTGGGAATACACGGTCTTCCAATCCCGGGTCGGTTTGCTGTCCGGGCTGATCTGTTATGAGGCGATCTTTCCGGACCTCGCACGGGAGTTTGTGCACCGGGGGGCAAGGCTGCTTGTGGTGGTAACAAACGATGGCTGGTTTGGCAGGCTGCCCGGTGCCTATCAGCACGCTGAGCTGGCGGTAATGCGCACGGCCGAGAATGGAGTGCCGATGGTGCGCTCAGCAAATAACGGCATTTCGTTCATTGTTGATCCGTATGGCCGGGTGCTGAAGCAGACCCGGCTGTTTGAGCAGACGGTGATTTCCGGCAGTGTGCCGCAGCCGCTCGGCCCGACCGTTTACCGGATTCTTGGGGACCGGGTGGTGCTTTTTTATTTGTTGACGCTGATCGCGGGTATTTTCGTCCGGCGCCGGTTCAGCGCAGATTTACGCCTAAGGCGACGGGCCGGGTACAGGTTTCGTTAGTGCCGTTGCTGGTGGCAGCGCGGATATTCAGCAGATAGATTCCGGCGGGCAGAGGACGGAGCCGGTCATCAGTGCCGTCCCATTTGAGATCATAATAACCGCCGGGCGCATCTCTTAACAACTGGCGCACCCGCCGGCCTCGGAGGTCGTAAATTTCCACAGTCAGCCGGTAACCAGTGCGCGGTGAGTTAAACTGCAGGGTCAGATACTGACCGTTTTCAGGCACAAACGGATTGGGGAAGATGGTGTCGATAGTCAGTTTTTCTGCCGGTTCAAAGGCAGCGGTCGTATCGATGATGTCGGCGGCAAACCGGGGAAGCAGCTGATAACCGGTATTATAGGGTTCTTCGGAGTCATACTGGCCCACAATGCCGGTAATCCGCAGACGTCTGCCGGTGGTGAGCCAGTTTACCGGAATCCCGGTGTTATCGCCGATCCGGATTGCGATTGCCGGGGTTCCGTTCTTGATCGTCAGGTTCCAGCCGGAGCCGGAGCGCACTGGTGCCGCAACGACATCCCCGACTACCGTCAGCAAATTGCTTTCCATCGCTTCCGTGAGCGGGGTATTAAAGGGAAGGATGCGGGGCTGGACAGGCTGAGGCATACTATCAGTGACCCAGATTGCGCCATCGGCGATTTCTGTGAGCCCGTTGTACTCAGTGACTCTGCCGATGATGGCAAGTTCAGTGCCCAGCGAATCAAGGTAGCGGGACTGTTCAGCGGCAGTAGCGCAGTGGTAGATGTTGATGCCACGGGTCTGGTCCTGAACGTAAAGGCTGGTGTTAGTGCCGGTGGTAAATACCCGTGCCGGACCGGTGATCCGGCCTTGAACCCGGACCCACTGATTGAGGAGCTGGGGGGTGACGCCATCCGGACCGGGCGACTGGACCTGAGCAATGGTAAAAAGAGGAACACTTTCTGCCGAGCGGGAGAAGTCGGTGCGGAACCGGGGCAGCAGCTGATAGCCGGTGAGCGGCTGGGTGGTATCACCGGTATACTGACTCTTGATGGCGATGAGGGTGAAGGTGTCCGGATAGCATATGAAGCCGGGCAGAGGGGTTTCAGCATCGATCCAGACCTGAGTGGTGCCTGTTGAGTCCTCCAGGATGTAATTGGTGCTGGCTTGGAGGAAAAGGCTGCTGATGCGGACACCGGGGATCTTCACTAGTTCACCTTCATAAAGTTCGCGGTTGATTTCGCGGCAGGTGAGGAGTCTCGGTTCAGGCAGGGGGCGGTTTTTTGCCAGAACGGTGATTGTGGCGTTGGTGAGCTCGGTTTTGCCCCGGTACCAGTCGATCCGTCCGTTTACGAGCACGCTGTCTCCGAGATCGGCATTCTGGAATGTGAAGCTGAAGACATTGATGCCGGCACTGGTGTCCTGAATATAGATGTCCGTGTAACGGGTGTCAAAAAGTGAGTCGGGGGCGGTGACAATACCGGTGAGAGTGGCTACCTGTCCACGGCGGTCGGGCTTGCCGTCGCCGTCCACATCCTCAATTGCCCAGCGAATTGGTACCGGCTGGGCGTAAAGGGTGAGGGTAATCAGAACAGCGCCAGTAAACGTTAATCTGACGATTTGATGGCGGGTCATTTTCTGTTTGCCCCGGTGATCTGCCGGGCAGCTTCGTCAAGTACTGTCTGGGCATCGGTTCCGGTGCGGATGATTTTCTCCAAGGCGTCACCGAGAATCCTTCTGCCGGCAAACCAGATTTCAGTTTTCGGTTCAAATGCGAGGTAGTCCAGCTGTTTCAGGGCAAGTTCCAGTCCGGGAAGTTCAGCCATTAATTTCCGATATTCGGGGTGCGCAAGCGCACTGCGTCGCACCGGTACATAGCCAGTCCGGACTGCCCATTTTGCCTGCTGCTCCGGCTCGACAAACCATTTGACAAACCTCCAGGCGGCGGCGAGCTGTTCTAGGGTTCCGGTGCGGAAGATGCCGATGTTGGTGCCATAGCCGATTACTGCGGGTCGGCCTTCAATAGGCAGAGGCGCAATACCAAGCCGGAAGGTCAGGTTCGGTTTGAGAAAGGCGTAGGAGACCGAGGTGGACTGAATGCAGGCGATCCTGCCAGCAAGAAAGTCGTTCTGGGGTTCGTAGCCGGCACCGTAGTAGACACTGGAGTCTTCGTTGACCAGTGCAGCCAGAAACCGGGCAGCATACACCCCGGCCCGGGAGTTAAATTCAGGCATGCCGGTGCTTTCATTGAGAAACCTGCCACCCTGCTGGAGGAGTAGAGTGCCGAAAACTCCTTCGTTGACAATGCCGGCACTACCGTATCTCCCGGTCTCACGGCTGGTCAGGTGTCTGAGCATGGTCCGGAGTTCAGTCCAGGTTTGGGGAAACTGCTCATAGCCGGCCTGTTTGAGCTGCTCAATGTTGTAGAAAAAGACCGGGATTGATTTGTTGAAGGGCAGGGTCACCAGCCGGTCGTTCCAGGTGTTGTTCTCTATGAATGCAGGGAAGAAATCGGCGAGCTCCTCTGGTGTCAGACCGTCAGCGGTATGGATGAGTGAATCCGCGGGCACCAGTTTGTTCAGTGCATAGAACTGGCTCGTCCAGGATTCATACATCTGAGCCAGATTGGGAGGGGCGTTGACCTGAACAGCACCCATCAGCTTCTGGGAAAGGCTGGAGTAGTTTGCCATTGATACCGGTTGAATGTCAATTTCCGGATGCTGAGTTTCGAATTCCTGAATCATTGCCTCCAGTGCATCTCCGAGCGGTCCGCCCATCGCATGCCAGAAGGTTACAATGATTTTTCTGCCCGCGGCCGGCTGCTTCTGGCGGTCACCACAGCCGGTTATGAAAATAAAAGCAAGTATGAGCAGGAGGTAGCGGTCCATCAGCACAATTTTATTTGCCTGAATGTATCAGTCAAATCATACCGGATGAACGCACACGAGACAGGCAGGAATTTTTTCCTGAGGCTGGGCTTACCGGAGTGCTGCCGGAGCGGTCAAGCGGTCTTGTTATGGCAGAGAACGGCATATGACCGTAAATGTCTTCTCTCTCGGGTACATTATTTCAAGTAATTGAGATTAGAAGTCTTAAGCATACCGGTACCGGTTAAATTGACACGTTAAAAAGCCCTGCAGGCAGGCTCTAATTTTATGACGGGGAAAACTGTCAGGTGGGAGAAATTCTGCGATTAAGGCATATTGTGTTCTCTTAATTCTTGACCCTGTTTCTGTTCTCCGTATAATCGGATAAATGGAAAGAAAACGTATTCTCACTGGTGACCGTCCCACCGGTCCATTGCATCTGGGGCATTATGTCGGCTCAGTTGCTAACCGGGTGCAGCTTCAGGATCAGTATGATACCTTCATTATCATTGCCGATATTCAGGCACTGACCACCAATTTTGATCAGCCGGAGCGGTTGCGTCAGGATGTGCTGAATGTAGCAATGGACAATATCGCCTGCGGCGTTGATCCCGAGAAGGCGACTATTTTTGTTCAGTCCATGGTACCGGCAATTGCCGAACTGACTGTTATTTTTGCCAACCTGGTTACCGTGCAGCAGCTTTTACATAATCCGACAATCAAGACCGAGGCACGGCAGTATAATTTTGAGGAATCCATGCCCTACGGGTTTCTGGGGTATCCGGTAAGTCAGGCGGCAGATATTCTGTTCTGCCGGGCGCACCTGGTGCCGGTTGGAGAGGATCAGGCACCGCATATTGAGCTGACCAGAAAGATTGCGCGCAAGTTCAATGCAATTTATGCGCCGGTATTTCCTGAGCCGGAGCAGATTCTCAATCCCCGGCTGATCGGACTGGATGGCAATGCGAAGATGTCCAAAAGTCTGGGCAACGCAATTTATCTTTCGGATACCCCGGCTGAGGTGAAGCGGAAGGTGGGAACGGCGGTGACCGATCCGGCACGGATTCACCCGACCGATCCGGGTCATCCGGAGGTGTGTGTTGTCTATGCCTATCATCAGACATTTAATCGAGATGAGGTGTCTGAGATTGAAGCACGATGCCGGGCAGGAAAGATCGGCTGTGTCCCGTGTAAAGGGCGTTTGACCGAGGTGCTGATCCGGTTTCTGGAGCCGATCCGGGAGCGCCGGGCAGAACTGGAGAAAAATCCGGATCTGGTCTGGGACATCCTGCAGAACGGAACCGCTCGTGCCCGGGCTGAAGGTGAGAGGACAATGGCGTTAGTCCGGGAGGCGGTGAAGATTAACTTTTTTCCGATGTCGGGAAAAGACAGATAACAAGGTGGTCAAGAGCGGAGAGTCCGGCTACGGAATTATTTTAGCCTCAGGCCGGGGCAGGAGATTCGGCGGGTTGAAACAGTTCGCAATGCTCCGGGGACAGCCGCTCATTTATTACAGTCTGCAGACGTTTGAGCGCTGTCCGGCAATCCGAGGGTATGTCGTAGTTACCAATCCAAGTAAAATCAGGCAGGTACGGAAAATGGTAGCGGTGCTGCGGTTAAGAAAAGTAATTGATGTGGTTTGTGGGGGGAGAGAGCGGATGGACTCGGTGATGCTGGGATTGGCAGTGCTGCCGGGGGATGGATATGTAGCGGTTCATGATGCGGCACGGCCGTTGATTACCGTTCCAATGCTGACGCTGGGGTTGAAAGCGGTGCGCAAAACCGGTGCGGTTGCCTTTGGTGTGCCAGTAACTGACACGATTAAAGAGGTGATAGAAGACAGGATTGTGCGCACCGTTGACCGCTCCGGTCTGGTGGCAATTCAGACACCTCAGTTCTTTGATCTGGGGATTTTGCGCCGGGGATATGCGAAAGGCAGCAATCAGGGAATGCTGATAACCGATGACTGTCAGGCGGTGGAACTGCTGGGACTTTCTCCTGCTGTGATCATCAACACCAGGCCGAATCTGAAGGTGACCTATCCTGAGGACCTGCGACTGTGTGAAGCACTGTTATGAGGAGAACAAAAATTGCAGTTTTCGGTTCCACCGGTTCGGTGGGGAAATCAGCGCTGGCAGTAATTGAACACCTTTCGGACCGGTTTCAACTGGCAGCGATTGCTGCCCATCAGGCAGTGTCGGAAATCTGCTTTCAGGCGGAGCGGTATCAGCCCGGTTTTGTGCTTCTCAGTGATGTGCAGGCGGCCGAACGGGTAAAATCAAGGTTGGGGAGGCGTTTCCGCGTGCTGGGTGGCATGCGGGCGCTGGAGCAGTTTGCGGGCAGTGATGAGATCGATACGCTGGTGATGGCAATGTCCGGGACCGGAGGGCTCGGCGCGGTGCTGGCAGCTTTGCGTCAGGGTAAAAAGGTGGCTCTGGCAAGCAAGGAGTTACTCGTTGTTTACGGTGAACCGTTGATGAGATTTTCCCGGCGTTATCACGGCACAGTACTGCCGGTTGACTCCGAACTGGCTGGCATTCATCAGTGTCTTGAGGGACGAGATGTTTCTGAGGTCCGCCGCGTCATTCTCACCGCTTCGGGCGGGCCGTTCCGCCGGACCGGACCGCCGGCAGATGCCCGGGTGCGGCAGGTGCTGCGTCACCCGGTTTGGAAAATGGGTAAGAAAATTACCGTTGATTCGGCGACACTGATGAACAAAGGGCTGGAGGTGATCGAGACTGTCCGGCTTTTCGGGTTCAGTCCGGACCAGGTGACAGCGGTGATTCATCCGGAATCAGTAGTGCATGCACTGGTTGAATTCCGGGACGGTTCGTTTCTGGCTCAGCTGTCAGTGCCGGATATGCGACTGCCAATTCAATACTGCCTGACCTGGCCGGAACGGCAGAATTCGCTTGTCCAGTTTCTGGATATCGAACAGGGGATGAAACTGCACTTTCTGCCGGTTGATCAGGCGCGATTTCCCTGCGTTCAGCTGGCATACCGGGCACTGGCTGCCGGCAGCAGCGGAACCTGTGCGCTTAATGCTGCTAATGATGTTGCGGTAGAAGCGTTTCTTCAGGGGCAGATTGCCTTCGGGGAAATCCCGGGTATAATCAGAAAGACATTAGCGCAGTTTACTGGCGAGAAAAAAAGAAAGAGGTTTTCTATTTCCCTCCTGCAGCAGCTGGAACGGCGGGCAGGAGAGTTCGCCCGCAAACTGATCGGAATTAACTGAAAGGAAGGAGATGTTTACATCCTTGAGTACGCTCGGACTGGTGGCAATTTTGATCGGCGTACTGATCACTATTCACGAATTCGGGCATCTGATCGTAGCCAAGCTGGGTCGGATTCCGGTTGACTCATTTTCCATCGGTTTCGGTCCGGTAATACTGAAGAGGCGTATCGGTGAAACTGAGTACCGACTTTCGCTCGTGCCGCTCGGCGGATACATTAAAATGGTGGGAGAGGACAATCCGGCGCAGGGGGGATTCAGCAGTAAGCCGGTCGGAGTCCGGGTAGCGGTGATTGCTGCCGGTCCGTTCTTCAATCTTGTGCTGGGCTTTGTTCTTATTGTAGCCATGTATCTTATTTTCGGAGTTACTTCAGTGTCACCGCTGGTAACCCCTTTACCTGGCAGCGGGGCGCAGGTGGCAGGATTGCAGGCAGGGGACCGGATACTTGCAGTTGCCGGTGATACTGTTCCGGATTTTGAAACCTTGCAGCAGCTCCTGATGAAGCATCGGGGGAAAGAGGTTGCAGTCACGACCCGGCGGGGAGATAGCACGCTGGTTTTCCAGTATCTGGTTCCCGAAACACTGGAACTGGAGCCGTTCATTCCACCGGTGATTGACCGGGTGCGTGCCGGCAGTCCGGCGGCAAGACTCGGGCTTCGTGCTGGCGACCGTATACTGACGGTTGGGGGTAATGAGGTTCAGAGCTGGGAACAGTTTGTCAGTGTGGTCCGCGAGCATGGCGGGATGCCGATTGAACTTCGGTGGCAGCGGGGAGAATCTCTGTATGTCGATTCAATCGTTCCGGCGCTGGAGCAGGATCAGCTGAGCCGGGAACGGTTTGGTCAGATCGGGGTCTGGGTACGTTTGCCCCGCAGGGCGATGTCTCTGCCGCAGGCGGTGTGGGAGGGGGCAAGGCGCACCGGTTACATAACGGTTCAGACCTTCGTAATTATCTACAAAGTGATTACTAGGAAGATATCATCCCGTGCCATTGGCGGACCGATCATGGTTGCCAAGATTGCTTGGGAGGGGGCGAGCTGGGGGTGGGAGTATTTTCTGGCGCTCTGGGCGCTGCTCTCCATCAATCTGTTTGTAGTCAATATGCTGCCGGTGCCGGTGCTCGATGGAGGACGAATTCTGCTGGATGTCGTTGCCGGTATCCGGCGCCGGCCGCTTTCCGACCGGGAACTCACTTGGGCGAACAGCATCGGCTGGGCTGTGATTGGAATTCTGGTGGCGCTTACGCTGTTTAATGATCTCAGACGGCTGCTTTTCAAGTGAGAATTCTTGGTGTGGCGGCTGCCCCGGAGCCGCAGCAGTTTATCGAGGGGTTTCCGCCTCGAGGTGCCCGGCTTTTTCTGTGTCCGGACCTGGAAATCTGCCGTCTGGCAGCGCTGACCCCGGATGATGAGTTTGTCTACCAGGATGAGCGGCTGCAGGTAATAACCACCAGCGGTTACGAGCTGGTGGTGGTGCGGGTGGATTTTAATTGTGAGAATTCGGCCCGGGTACTGACTGAGCGCTTCTATGAGGTGCAGGTGCCGGTGGTGCTTTTCGGACCGCAGGTGACTGCCTGGGGAGATAATCCGCCGGGCTGGGTCCGGTACCGCGTCTGTGGTGATATCGTGCTCGTCTGGGACCGTATCCGTGAAGATGCCCGGCAGGGTCGGTTGCTTTCCTGTTACTCTGCTCTTCAGCAGCCGCACTATGTCGTTCCCAAACTGATATTCCCCAAGCCTGGTATGATGAACGTTAACTATCAGGTAGTGCAGTTTGTGCGCGGTTGTGCCTGTCCCGATCGTGTTCGATCGCTGTGTCCGGAATTTCTTTATTATGGTGAACAGGCAGCATTCCGGCAGAAGGATGAAATTATCGGCGAAGTGCTGGCCCTACCGAAAAAACAAATCCGGCTGCTGGACGAAGATATTGCCCGGTATCCTGAATACTACTATGCGCTCTTTCGTATCCTCTGGCGATTCCGACGCCACTGGACTGTTAATGCCGGCAGCCGGCTTTTTGAATATCCCCAGCTGGTCCGGATGCTGGCTAAAGCCGGGGTGAAAATTATTTACCTCAATGAAAGTTTTTTTGATCCCTGGCTGGAGGAGGCACTGAAAAGTCCGGCAGTAGCAAAACAACTCTACCGCCGGGTAAAATTTCTTCATGCACGGCGCATTCTTGTGGGTGCACGGATTACGCTGCCCGACTCAGGTGTGGACTACCACCGCATTGCCGGGCTTCTCGTCCGGACCGATCTGGATTTCATTGAAACCCGTTTTATCGACCGGAACGGTCGGTTCGTTCCGGTGAGATATCATCCGATGGTTCAGACTGATGAGCCTGCCTGGATTAAAAGCCGGTTTTATGCCTTTGATTCACTGGTGGACCGTTTTGTCCGTCGTCCCCGCCGAGTCGGCTTTTATTCCACTATTTGGTACCTGATACCCTACAGTCTGGCTTACCGTCAGAATTTTCTGGAAGGTCTGGATCGTCCCTGAGCTGTCGGCTTTATAGGACCGGTTCCACCTGCTGGACTTCCGGAATTAGTTCCTTGAGCGTTTTTTCCACCCCTGCTGCCAGAGTCAGACTGGAAAACGGACAATGGGCGCAGGCACCTGTTAGGCGAACCCGCACAACGCCATTATCTTCAATACTTACCAGTTCAATGCTCCCGCCATCAAGTGCAAGGGACGGTTTGATTTTCTGTTCAATCACCTGTTTAATCCGCTGCCGGATTTCTTCGGTCATGGTTTTTCCCCTTTCGGTCAAATTCCAGTACGGGGGATGGTCTGGTAATCGGACCGCCAATCCGCCACTGGATAAGTTCCTCCTCAGCGCACGGTCGTGCCTTATAAATTTTCCCGTTAGCAGCCACTTTTACCAGTTGTTCCTCCGGATGGTCACAGTACCGGGCGCAGATCTGTGCTGCCAGCTCAATTTCTTTCTTTGCCGGTTTCGTCCCCCGCAGAATACACACCGGGCCTACTGTTTCTACCGGTTTCAAAATCAGCTGGTCGGAGTCGTTCAGGCTTTCCAGAATCCGGTTCTCCTCCTCATTCCGGCCGACAATCAGCTTTGAGTTTCCAGGGAGGCGAAAATGGCGGCCGTAATTCAGCAGCCGGATATCAGTCAGAGTTTGAAATTCGTTCTTGTCGATAGCATCCCGGCACCGGGCGGCAAAATTAGTGTCGGTCAAGAGACAACCACCCCCGGGAATGGGATAGTCAACGATTCCGAATTCGCGCGCCAACCGGATCTGCCGGCGCCGATTCCGGCCGTGAAAGTCCAGCAGCCGTTCCCGGCGAATCAGCCCGGAAAGCTCCGGGATTGTCGGTTCCAACAGTTTTGCCGAGAGCGGGCGCAGGATTCTGCCTTCAAGCCCGGTGAGTTTTTCCAGCAGTTTCAGTGAACGTTTGTTCTGAGAAAAGGGGCGCTGACCCAGCACCTCACCGGTGAAAACGAAATCAGCCCGGATTTCCTGCATCAGCAGCTTTGCCTGCTTCAGCATATATGCCATGCAGTCAACGCATGGTGCCATTTTGACAGTGTAGCCGTGCTGAGGGTTGCGCACGATTTCCAGATAATCTGTACCGGCATCAAAGGTCACAAGGGATACTCCCAGTAGTTTTGCCTGATTCTGCAGCTGATCGTCGGTTGGGGTTCTGCCCGGAATTGCAAACGGCAGTCTGAAATGTAACGCTACAGCAGCTATTCCCTGTTCACCGATCAGCCTGAATGCCAAGATGCTGTCCAGACTGCCGGCAAAAAGTCCTACCGCCTTGGAATTGCGGCTGTTAATCATAGCTGGCCCTCATTCCTGATATATGTAATAGTAATTATTATTCAGTCAAAGTCAAGCAAGGCAGGATAATACCTGAAAGGCCGAGACCGGCGAAGGGCTCATTTTTCCTTTTTAATAATCCGGTACTCGACTAACTCTTCCTGGCGGAACAGTTCCCGAATGGTATCTCCATGGGTCCAGCGCTGGGTTTTAATGCGTTTAACTACCCCCAAGCCGCTGGCAAGCCATACAGTCTGTGCAAAGTCAACCCGGCTGCTTCGGGATTCAACACGGAAGCACTGCCGGAAGGTACCACCGGGTACGGTGACGTCTTCACAGCCGGTGACCTCATTTTCCTCCCGCTCCTGTTCAGAATCAAACCACTTCTTTCCAATGGTCAAAGGCTGAATTAAGTAGATAATTCTTTCAATTCTGCCGCCGACACCGGGGACAAACTTAAAAACTGTATCACCCCGACGCTGAAAGTAGAACATGGCTGACTTCTGGGAGCCGAGTGGTACTTCTACTACCCAGACCCTTCCCAGTCCCGGAATATCTCTCAAGCCCTTGACTACTTCGACTACCTTTGTCTCCCGGGTGGTGGCAGTATCCGGACCGGTTATGCGGTGTTCGGTAATTTCCATGATTCTGACTGCACCCGGGACCAACGGAAAATAATCTGCTGCAAGTTTGCGTCGGCAGGCAGGGAATTGTGTCAGCAGCACAATTAAAAAAATCAGACCGGCTCGCAGCTTTTTGCTCATAGATAATCCTAACGGGTAATGTTTAGTTTGTCAAACTTGCTCGGCCGGTACAGATTACGGAATCAGTGAACTCCGGTTCTAAGTGGACAATTGCCGCAGCCGGTCCTGCACCGTGCCGGACTCAATTCCGAGCCGCTGTCGCAGCCATGCCGGTCTGATGTTTCCAGAATTCAGTGCTTCATCAAGGAGCCGGGCAAACATTTCTATCGTCAGTGGTTGCCAGCGGTGCCAGCGGGTGGTGCCGTAGTTCTCAAGTGCATTCAGTACAGCACTTTTCATTTCCGACACCTCAGCCGCCGTGCCGAATTGTTTTTTCATTTTCCGGGCGATCTGATACAAGGGCAGCAGTAGTGCTGGATAGCGGTAGTCGCGAGCCGGATGATGGTCAAGGACCAGCACCTCTACCGAAGGCAGAAGCAGCAAATAGATGATATTGACCAGACTGATTACAAACGGAATGCTGGTTGTCGGATAGGCATGAAGCATGGTGGGATAACCATCAATGATTAACACGCTGGGTTTGATGCTGGCGATTAAGTCGGTTGTTTCAACATCTACCGGACCGGCAACATCAGAACTAATCAGTATCCGGTTCCGTCCCCGGCATACTTCGGTCATAATCACTTTTCCCGGTTCTGCCTCCGCTGCGCCATGCCACACAGGAGGAGAAAAGCCGATTTCAGTTTTGCCGAATTGGAAACGGCGTCCGTCTGCGATGACAATCTCCCGCGGCAGTCCGTCAATTGTCTTCAGAAAGCGCCGGGCGGTTTCCTGCTGTGCTGCCGGCTGATCATAAAATGATTTCAGAAAGATGATTTTACCACCGTAAATTGCGGGGTCCCGGAGGTCAAAAAAGTGATCGAGATGGTAATGGGAAATGACGATTGCCTCAGCTTCAGCGCAGCGGCTCTTTACCTTATATTCATACTGTTCCCGTAATTTTTCCCTGACTTCGGCGGGGAGCGGGAACTGTTCAGTCTGAGCTGAGACTCCGGGGTCGGTGACAACAGTAATTTCCGGCGTGTGGATGCAGGTGCACATCCCCTTGACCCCGAACGAATCAAAGGCTACCAGCTCCGCCTTCAGCTTTGATCCGGCTGCGATTACATGACTGGTGTTCATCTGGCGATGAGCAGAACCAGATAGTAAAATGCAGGCAGGGCGAAAAGCAATGAATCGACACGGTCCAGAAATCCTCCATGTTCTCCCAGCGTCCGGCCGCTGTCCTTGATATCCACTGCCCGTTTGAAAATTGATTCGAACAGATCTCCGGTTTGACCAGCAGCGGACAGGAAGATACCGGTAAGCGGTGCAATCAAGAAAGGTTGGGAACTGAAGGGGGGCAGTTTCGGCAGCCAGAGGCTGCTGACTGCAGCAGCCGTTGCCAGACCGGCGATTGCACCTTCCAGAGTCTTGTTTGGACTGATTCTGGGGGCGATCTTTTTCCGCCCGAGAATTTTCCCGACTGCGTATGCTCCGGTGTCACTCAGCCAGGTGAGTGCGAGGGGGAAAAGTACGAGCCAAGCACTGTAATTTTTTTCCCCGGCGAACTGCCGGAGCAAAATTAGATGTGCCGGGAGGTAACCAAGATAGATGACCGTAAACAGTGAATAGACCGGGATTCGGGGCAGAGGTGAACGGAAGAAAAGCGGGGTGATGAAGAGGAAGGCGATGGTTAGAATCAGAAATTCAGGCAGCAGCTGGAAATAGGCAGAGAACATAATCAGTACTTCGAGCATCAGTATCAGCCAGTTTGGGAGCAGAATTTCCGCCCGGCGCAACAGATTCAGAAATTCCAGGGTCGCCAGAATACTCCATGCACCCGTAAGAACTGCAAGGACCAAGGGATGAAGCCGGAGAATGACAAAGCTGACCAGCAGGGCGAGAAGCAGGCCGATAATCAGTCTTCCCCTGAAATTACTTTTCATCGATTCTTCCGAACCGGCGCTGGCGCCGGGAGAAATCGGCGATTGCTGCCATCAGTTGTTCCCGGCGGAAATCGGGCCAGAGTGTTTCAGTAAAGAACAGTTCGGCATAGGCACTCTGCCAGAGCAGGAAATTGGAAATCCGCTGTTCACCGCCGGTGCGGATCAGCAGGTCTACTGGGGGCAATTCCGGATCGTAAAGCAGCTGAGTAAATTCCTCTTCAGCGCGGGGCGGTCGGCTGAGCCGACCGCTGCGCCAGAGTGTATATGCCTTTTTCAGCGCGTCGATAATTTCTGCGCGGCCACCGTAGCTGAGTGCCAGTGTTAGATTCAGTCCGGTGTTGGTTTTGGTTTCGGAAATCAGCGTGCGGAGTTTTTTTTGAACCCATTCAGGGAGGTCTGTCAATCTGCCAATCGCTCGGACCCGGACATTGTTTTTTATTAACTCAGCCTGTTCCTGTTCTATCGCCCGTGCCAGAAGTTTCATCAGGTTCTCAATCTCCTGAGCCGGCCGCTGCCAGTTTTCGGTGGAGAAGGTAAAAGCGGTGAGAAACTTTACTCCAATTTCACCGCAGGTCCGGACAATTTCGCGCAGCGCCTTGACCCCCTGCCGATGACCCAGCTGCCGAGGTAATCCCCGTTGGCGAGCCCACCGGCCGTTGCCATCCATAATAACCGCAATATGGACCGGGATTTTGAGGTCATTGGCAGTGGGCATCAAAAATATTTATACAAGACGCCCCAAGGGGTGCGTCTATCTTTCCATTATTTCGCCCTGCTTTTTTGCCAAAAGGTCATCGAGTTTCTTGATAAATTCGTCGGTAATTTCCTGAATCTTTTTCTGTGCACCTTTGGCATCGTCTTCAGAAATTTTCTTTTCCTTCTCCAGTTTCTTTATTTCCTCTATAAAGTCTCGGCGCACATTACGTACCGCCACCCGGGCATCTTCGGTAAGTTTGGAACACAGTTTAGCCAGTTCCCGGCGCCGTTCTTCTGTGAGGGGGGGGATTGGAATCCGGACAAGATTGGCTTCCACTTTTGGAGTCAGTCCCAATTCTGCCTTCAGGATTGCCTTTTCAATTTCTGGCAGCAGGGTTCGATCCCACGGCTGAACGATCAGCTGGCGCGGTTCGGGCGCCGAGATATTGGCGACCTGACGGAGCGGAGTCGGGGTGCCATAATACTCTACCCTCACTCCATCCAGGATTGCCGGGTTGGCTCGGGCGGTACGAATGCGGGCGAACTCCGCCGCCAGCACTTCGACGGCACGGGTCATTTTGTTCCGACATTCAGTGTAAAGTTTTTCTAACATATCACACTCCCGATTTTTTCCCCTCTCACTATATCTAAAATAGCCGACGGCTGATTAATGTCAAATACCACAATTGGTATTGAATACTGCTGGCACAGAATAACGGCTGTCCGATCCAGCACTTTCAGATTCCTGTTTATTACTTCTTCATAAGTCAGGCGGGGATAAAAAACCGCTCCAGGTTCGGTCTCCGGGTCGGCAGAAAACACACCTGAGACTCTCGTCCCCTTAAGCACTGCATCCAGCTTCAGCTCTGCTGCCCGCAATGCAGCCGCTGAGTCGGTCGAAAAGAATGGGTTGCCAGTACCACCGGACAAAATCAGTAATGCTCCCTGTCCCAGATGTGCCCGGGCTTGGTGAACCGAATAGCCGGGAACGAGATTTCCTACCGGGAAAGCAGCCAAGTGGTGCACTGGCAGATGTTTTCCTAGAAGTTCGGACAGACGAATGCCGTTGAGTACGGTTGCCAGCATGCCGATACTGTCTGCAGCTACACGGTCCATATTGGCGGTTTCCCGGCCCCGCAGAATATTTCCCCCTCCGGGGACGACGGCAACCTGAATGCCAAGCTCGTTTAACTGACAGAGTTGTTTAATGACCGAGGATAACAGTGCCTCTTGAGCAAAGACTGCACCGGATAATTTGAGCAGAATTCGTCGGTAGTAGTTACTCACCCAGTTTGAACCGGGCGAATCGCCGGATTACGATGTTTTCACCGAACTTGGCGATATTTTCCTTTAGATAATCGCCAACAGTTTTCTCCGGTGCTTTCACGAACTGCTGTTCCAGCAGACAGACCTCAGCATAAAATTTCTCAATCTTACCGGCCACAATCTTCTCTACTACCTGAGGGGGTTTTCCGGTCTGCGCTGCCTGTTCCTGATAGATTCGGCGTTCTCGTTCAATCACTTCTGGTGGCACCCCGTTGCGGTCAATGGCAATCGGGTCACAGGCGGCAATATGCATGGCGACATCACGCACAAACCGTCGGAACTCCTGATTCCGGGCAACAAAGTCGGTTTCCACATCAACTTCAATCAGCACACCCAGCCGTTCACCGGGATGGATGTAGGCGTCAATGACGCCGGCGGCGGTTGGCCGTTCTGCCTTCTTGGCTGCTTTAGCAATTCCGCGCTTGCGCAGAATTTCAATCGCCTGCTCGATATTGCCGTTTGCCTCTTCTAACGCGGTCTTGCAGTCCATCACGCCGGCACCGGTCCGTCTTCTCAATTCAACAACCTTGTCCATCGGTTGACTCATGGTTATCCTTCCTTATCTGCCTTAGCCTCAGTTTTTTCCTCGACTTCAGTTTCAAACTGCTTTTTGCCTTCCATTACCGCACTGGCAATATGACTCGTTACCAGGCGGATCGACCGGAGGGCATCATCATTTCCCGGGATCGGATAGTCGATGAGTTCCGGATTGCCATTAGTATCGATCAGGGCAATGACCGGAATTTTCATCCTCCGGGCTTCGGCAACCGCGGTCGCTTCCCGGACCGGATCAACCACATAAATTGCGCCGGGCAGCCGGTCCAGCTGTTGCAGCCCGTTGAACAGTTTGGATAGTGTCCGGTATTCCCGCTGCAGTCGCAGGGTCTCTTTTTTCGGGGCGGTCAGCTGGGTATTACTAAGGATGCGCTCCAGTTCTGCCAGCCGGGTGATTCTGGTAGAGACAACATTGAAATTGGTCAGCAGTCCTCCTACCCAGCGCACAGTAACGAACGGGGCGCCACAGCGCCGTGCCTCCTCCTCAATAATCGGTCTTGCCTGTTGTTTTGTCCCGACAAAAATTATATCTTTTCCAGATTCGGTAATGGAACGCGCCGCATTATAGGCAACGCTCAGTCGTTCGAGTGTCTTTTCGAGGTCGATAATGAAGATGCCATTCCGCTTTCCGAAGATGTACGGTTTCATCTTCGGATTCCAGCGCCGGGCATGGTGTCCGAAATGTAACCCGGCTTCCAAGAGTTGTTTGATGGTTAACGTTTGGTCCACTGGAACCGCTTCCTTCTTTTTGCCAGTCCGTATTTCATTCTTTCCTTTTCCCGCGGATCCCGTTTGAGGAGGTCCGCCGCCTTTAATGTCCCCCTGAGTTCGGGGTTAAACCGCAAAAGGGCGCGGGCGATTCCCAGGGAAACTGCAGCCGCCTGAGCTGACAGTCCGCCGCCAGCGACCACGCTGCGTACACCAAAGCTGGTCATCCCCGTTACTTGCAGCGGAGTAAGGGCAACTTTTACCAGATCCTCCCGGCCGAAATAGCTCAGCAGTGACCGCCCGTTTACAGTATGCTCAGTTTCTCCTGAAATTAACCATACTTTGGCAGTAGCGGTTTTGCGCGAGCCAGTTGCAAAATAAGTGTTTGAATCCATAATTTACTCTATTTCTACGGGCACAAGTTTCTGCGCCTGATGCTTATGATCGGAGTTTAAATAAATATGAAGTCGGCGAATGCGCCGTGCCTGAAGGCGATTTTTCGGCAGCATGCGCAATACCGCCAGTTTCAACGGTCGGGTGGGAAATCGTTCCACCATCTGACGGTAAGTGATCTGTTTCAGATGCCCCGGCTTGGTATTGATATGCCGGTAATAAATCTTATCTTCATATTTATTTCCTGTTACACGGATAGCGCCGGCGTTGATAACTACCACATGATCTCCCGCATCGACATGGGGCGTATAGGTTGGCCGGTGTTTGCCCATTAAAAGCCGTGCGATCCGGCTTGCAAGCCGGCCAAGAATCTGGTCCCGGGCATCGATCAGATACCACTCACCTTTGATTTTTTCCTTTTTAGCTGCGTATATTTTCATTGTATCAAAACTTATAACAAAAAGTTCGCCCTTTGTCAAATTCTGCCGAGTTAGAGTTAAAACGGTATGTCATCGAGCTGATCCTTGGTGATATCAGTTTCCTCATCGGGGGGCAGGTCCGGTTCCGGTTCAGCCGTTTCCAGTTCAATCGGGGCACCCCGGTCAAGCAGTTGGATGCTTCGGCCGTGGATCTCTACCAAGCTCCGTTTTTCACCCGTTTGAGTTTCCCAGGAGCGGGACCGCAGTTCGCCCTGGACCAGAACTGCCGAGCCTTTCTTCAGCCGGTCGGAGAGCCGGTCTGCCAGCGGTCCCCAGCTACTAACAGTAAAAAAGTAAGTGTCTTCCCGCCACTCATTGCTGGTCTGATCTTTGAATCGTCGGTTGACTGCGATCCGGAAGGTGCAGTGCGGAGTTCCCTTGGGGGTGTAACGGATGTCCGGGTCGGCAACCAGCCGTCCCATGACTACAACGTTATTCAGATAGGCAAGACGCAGTCCCGGGCCCGAGAAACCTTCGCCCCGGGATGAATTTGCAGCACTTGGTTTCTGATCGTTCATACTCATACCGTTGATGTCGGGGTTGGTGCTTCGTTATGCGCTGGTTCAGTTGTCTTCTGCTGGGGCAGCCTAAAGATTGCAAGCCGCAGCAATTCCTCTCGATGCAGCAGGTCGCGCCTGAGGTTTTCCGGAGTAGTAGGGGGGGACTGGAAGTTGATGAAAATATATGTGCCTTCACGCTGTTTCCGGATCGGATAGGCGAAGGCGCGGCGTTCCGTTCTGGCATCAAGTACACTGCCCCCATGGTTTTTCAGTAACTGCTCCAGTTCTTGACGGATTCTGATTACCGACTCTTCATTCAGATTACCATCAATTATTGCCGCCAGCTCATAATTGTTCATCGATCCTCCTTTTCTTATTTGAATCTGATCAAGAGGACATCGCCATCCTGAATCAGATAGCTTTTACCTTCAATTTTTACCTTGCCGGCATTATGGGCAGCCGAAAAACTACCGGCGGTAATCAGGTCCTGCCAGTTGACCACTTCTGCCTTGATAAAACCACTGCCAATGTCAGAGTGTATCATATAGGCAGCATCAAGTGCAGTAGTGCCCGCTGGTGCCGACCAGGCGCGGGTTTCTTCTCCCTTCACAGTGTAGAATCGGCGGAGATTCAGGGTAGTAAAACAGGCACTTACAATTGCCCCCGGTCCTTCAGGATGAAGATTGAGGCTGAGACGCATTTCCCGCCGGTCAGTTTCAGAAAGATCGGCAAGCACCTGTTCCAGTAGTGCGGAAAACAGAATCGGCTGACGCCGGGCAAGCTTTGGGAAATGGCTGAGATCTGCCGGTTCAGCGTCAGAACAGTTCAGTGCATAGAGGACCGGTTTCAGCACAAAGAGAGCGAGCTCTCGGACCGTATGCTTTTCTTCCAGTGTAAGATCTGGAGGTTGAAACGAGCGCTGAAGTGCGGTGTCCAGTTTCTTCAGGGCGGCAATCAGGTGGTGCTTGTGGGGGCTCTCCGGTTCCTTTACTGCCGATGCCAGTCTTTTTTCCACGACGGTGAGGTCAGCGATCGCCAGCTCGGATTCGACGATTTCCACATCCCGGTCCGGATCGACTGAGTCTAGGATGTGCGGAATGTCAGGTGTGGAGAAATTGCGGACAAGATGAAGCAGCAGGTCTACCTCACGGATATGAGCAAGAAATCTGTTTCCCAGCCCTTCGCCCGAACTAGCACCTTTTACCAGTCCGGCAATGTCGACAAACTCGATGTGTGCCGGGGTTACTTTCTTCGGCTTGATGACATCAGCGATCCGATTTAACCGCTCATCGGGTACGGCAACGATACCGACATTTTTTTCAATTGTAGTAAACGGGAAAAGATCGACCCGGGCGCCCGCACCGGTTAACAGATTGAACAGGGAACTTTTGCCCACATTGGGCAGACCTACCAGTCCGACTTTCACTGTGATACCATCCTTTCTTTTGGTGGCGGTACGATAGAGTTCCGGGTCGATGTATTAAAGCGGTTCATTGCCATTTCCAGACCGTGCTGGAAGACGAACAGGCAGGCATCGGCCGCCCGGTTCAGCACCTCAGGTAACTGCCTTGTTTCCTCGTCGGTCCAGGGTGAGAGGACATATTCAGCCGCCTCAACACCGTCGGGGCTGCCGATGCCGATACGCAGGCGAGGAAAGTTATCAGTCTTCAGGTAAAAGATGATCGATGCCAGTCCTTTGTGTCCACCGTCAGAACCTTTAGGACGCAGTCTCAGAGTCCCGAACGGCAGGGCAATATCGTCGACCACTACGAGAAAATGATCCGGATTTCGGGAAAGATGTTCCTTAACGACAACACCTGAATTGTTCATGAACAGAAGCGGTTTGACCAGAGTGAGAGGCTTGGCGTCAATAACCGTTCGTCCTACAAGGCTTCCAGGGAGATGATGAAACCGGATGCCGAGCCGGTGGGCGATAGTATCAACAACCAGAAAACCGGCATTATGCCGGGTATAAGCGTATCGTGGTCCGGGGTTTCCCAGCCCGAAGATGGTCATGCTATTTTTTCTCTTCTTTCTTCTTGGCTTCTGCTTCTGCCTTACCTTCTTCGCTGCCCGTTTCTTCCTTCTTCTTTTCCTTGATGACTTCGGGTTCAGCCGGGGCCTCCGGCTGGGGTGTGGTTGCTTCGGCAGCAGCTGCCAGTTTGCGTGGCGTCAGAATGGTGACGATTGCCGATTCCGGCGGGAGCGCAAACTCGATTTCCGGATACTTCAGGTCGGAGATGTGAATACTGTGTCCCATTTTCAGATGAGTGATGTCGATGTCAATATGTTCCGGTATCCTGTCAATTGTAGCGCGCACCGGAATTTCCCGCAACAACAGTTCGAGCATGCCGCCCTGTTTTACGCCTTCAGCAGTTCCGTGAAGAATTACCGGGACATTCATTGTGATCTTTTCGTGGAGATGCACTTTCTGAAAGTCCACATGAAGAAATGAACCGTCAATCGGATTACGCTGGATCGTCTTGATAACACAGCGGGTCGTCCCCTGTCCGTCAATTACAACATCAACAATCGGTGCATGACCTTTCAGTTCCTTCAAGAGCATCATGAACTCATGGGCGGAAAGGGAAAGCATGAGTGACGGATCACCGTGTCCATACATCACCGCCGGCAGCATCCCGGTACGGCGGAGTTTTCTAATTCTTGATTTTCCGGTTTCGGTTCTGATACTTGCTTTAATTTGTGCCATAACTCTCCTTTTTAATCAATAAATAATGAACTTACCGATTCTTCCCGATGGATGCGGAAGATGGCTTCAGCCAGAAGGGCGGAGATGGTCAATACCTTGATTTTCGGATGGGACTTGGCTGGGGGTTGCAGGATTGTGTCGGTGATTATTATCTCCGTGATCGGCGATTGCACCAGATGGTGCACCGCATCACCGGAAAATATCCCATGCGTAGCGGTGGCACGGACATTCCTCGCTCCTGCCTTGACCAGTGCTTCGGCAGCCCGGATCAGGGTACCACCAGTATCAACCATGTCATCAAAAATCAGTGCATCCAGCCCTTCCACCTCCCCCACCACCCGCAAGGCTTCAACCTGATTGGGTGCTGTCCGGCGCTTATCAATTATTGCAATCGGCGTATCCTTCCCCAGACGCTGAGCAAAACCTCGTGCCCGGTTTGCCCGACCGGTGTCTGGGGCGACGACCACGAGGTTGTCGGCAAACTGACGGTGGTATTCTACCAGTACCGGTGTTGCATAAAGATGATCAACCGGTATGTCAAAGAATGCCTGAATCTGTTCCGCATGCAGATCAATAGTCAGAATCCGGTCGACACCGGCACGGGTCAAAAGGTTGGCAATCAGCTTGGCAGAAAGTGGTACTCGGGGGCGGTCCTTGCGGTCTTGGCGCGCATAGCCGTAGTAAGGAATTACTGCTGTAATACGCCGGGCAGAAGCCCGCTTCAGTGCATCAATCATCAGCAGTAATTCCAGTAGATTGTCGGCAGGCGGTGGAGTGGGCTGGACTACGAATACATCCTCCCCCCGGACATTTTCGTTGATACTGATGCGGATTTCACCGTCGGCAAAATTTGATATTTCAACGTTGCCCAAGGGAACTTCAAGTCGTTGGGCAATTTTTTCTGCGAGCGGTCGGTTTGCCCGCCCCGAAAAAAGCTTCAGTTCTTTACCGTTCATTTTCTGCTCCATTTCCGCCTTGATCAGCACTGGGGCGGGGGGATTTGAACCTCCACGACAGGATCCAAAGTCCTGTGTCCTGCCAGATTAGACGACGCCCCAAATTCCTGATATCGTTCCGGCGCCGGACAGTGTTGACGGTCTTGACCGCGTTATAATCCAGGGAAGCCCAGAATGCAACCATTCGGCCATCGGGTCAGTTGCATATTGCAACCCATAGACCGTACTGCCGGAGCCGGTGAGACCGGCAGCCACCATTCCGCTTTCCAGCAACTGTTTTTTTATCTTCGCCAGTTCTGGATACCGGCGGAACACTACAGTTTCAAAACTGTTTCTAATCAGTTCTGCCAGTCCTGCCGGCTCTTTACGCCTTAATTTTAAGGCAATAATTTTAGGGCAAAATCTCCCGGTTGTCAATTTTTTCTTATGCCGGTCCAGTCTTTCATATGCCCAGCGTGTTGAGATCCCGAATCCTGGGCAATAGAGGACGATTCGGAGAGCCGGGAGAGTGAGCGGTCGGAGTTTCTCACCTCGCCCCCGGGCGACGCAGGGTTTAGGTTGAAGGAAAAAGGGGACATCGCTTCCCAGTTCCCGGGCAAGTCGAGTAAGCTGAGCGGGATTGAGTGGATGGTCAAAAAGATAATTCAGTCCGAGCAGGACCGTAGCGGCATTGGACGATCCGCCTCCCAGTCCTCCTCCCGGAGGGATGTTTTTCTTAATGAAAATTCTGCAGCCGCCGGAGATACCGGTTGCAGTAAAAAAAAGTCCGGCTGCCCGGTATGCCAGATTGGCTCTTTCAGGAATGTTCAGATTGATGCCCGTAGTTTTTACGCAAATTCCACCGCCTGTTTTTTCAAGCCGTATTCGATCCCCAAATTCCAGCGGTACCATGATCGTTACCAATTCATGGTAGCCATCGGCTCTTTTTCTTCCGACCCAGAGTCCGAGATTGATTTTAGCCGGGGAATGGAGTCTGATTACTTTCACTTTTCGACAAAGCAGGAGGCCGGTTCAATCTGCCAGTCGGACGAAAAAAACCCCGCAGCCCGGACACCATTCCATCCGAACCGGCGGACCCGGCGGTCAAAAATAATGAAATCCGGAATTGCTGTTCCGGAACCGATCAGGTTCCAGAAAAGGGACAGTTTCGTGGCGGAAGAGTCGGTCCCGAAACGGCAGAGGACGAGCTGCTGGGGATTGAGAGGGTTGGGATAGGTAACAATTGCCGCCAGACTTTCTCCCAGATCGACGTGGTTGAACAGCATCCTTCCATTTTTAATCCGGATTGGCAGACTCCGACCGATTCGGGCGGTTTGGATATTATCTTCATCTGAACCCAGCAGTACAAGGTTGCGATTTGATGGCAGCAGTTCAGTGTCGGCGTAAACTTCAGTTGTGCCATTGGCAATGAGCCACCAGCGTAATCCTTCCTGAACTGCGCTGTGGTGCAAAAATGGCGTCAGGTCAGGATTTCGGGTGCCGTAAACAATTGCAAACGGAGAAAAAAGTACCTCTTTTGCCGGACCGTAAAGCCCGGGTTTTTTAGAGGTGATCGAGCCTTTCCGGCATATTCCTGGATGCCAGCCATTTTTGTCCCGGTGCAGAGTGATATCTTTGCCGGAGATTGGTAAATCTAATTCCTGGCCATCGATTTTCACCCGGAGCCGGCTGCCGGCTATTTTCAGCTTTTTCTGATCAATCGTCAGCTGGGTAATGTTAACAGTGGAGATTTTCAGGGTTGAGTCGATCAGCGTTGCTTCGATGAATGCATCGCGGCCCACAACCGCCACCCGGTCGATTCTCACCCAGTAGGCTTTTCCTGAGTGATTGATATCAGCGGTCCGGAAACGGATGTACCTGGGAGTGTTCTGCCTTTTCCTGGTTTTCAGAAAAGTCATTAGTTGTCCGTCGTCTACGCAGACCGTGCCGTCAGGATAGTTCCACCAGTGTTTCACACCCGGAACTTCCTTATACACATATTCATATCCCAGACTTTTAAGCCAGAGTGCGAATGTCCGGCCATGAATTGGTGGCACGTTGTCATCCTCGCTGCCATGAAGGATGAACACCGGCAGGTTGCAGGCGTTTTCTAAAAATGCTGGTGTATTGTCCGGCCGGGCAGCCATTTCCCGAATTGCCAGTTTCGATGGTTCTGCAAAGATAATGCTACGCTGCAGGAAGTTGGGGACATAAAGCGGGAAAGAGGGCCAGCCGGCTGCCGGTGCAATTGCAGCAAAAAGATCAGGGTGGGTCAGTCCGATATGCCAGGTTCCGTGGCCGCCCATTGAATGGCCGGTAAGATAGATGCGGTCCGGATCAACCGGCAGCGAGTTGCAGGCCTCCTTCAGTACTTCAATTGCATCCAGCCTTCCCCAGTCCTGCCAGTCAAACCCGTATGGTCGGCGATTGGTCGGGCAGACGACAAATGCCCAGTCCTTGGGCTGGAAACATTCTGCCAGCCCGCTGGCCTCAACGCCTGCGCCGTGCAGGGAGAGTATTAATCCGTAATTTTGTGCCGGGTCGTAGTTTGAGGGATAGAGAATTGCGTAGTACTGGCAGGAGGAGTCGATTCGGGAAACAAAAGTCCGTTTGTGCGGCTGGTTGATCCGTCGGGAGCGTAAAAGTGTTGTCTCGGAAAGTTCAAAATCTGCCCATTTCACAGTGAGTACTAATTTATAACCTGAGGTGTCGTAAGGCAGAGCCGGAATTCGGACAAAGATTGCCGGTTTTTTAACACCAAGAGCCGGAATGCGGTCAATAATTGTATCGGCGATCAGAAAGGTATCGATTTTCATTTTCAGTATTACATGATTAAACATTTCCGCGGTTGTATTGAGGAGCGGGATACCGAACCAAACGGTCAGTGCCGAGTCGGCGATCAGATCCGGAGCGGTGATATCCTGAGTTACTGGTATCAGCGGAGCGGGTACGGGTAGAAGCATAAATCGCACCTGCTGATCTCCATAGCCGGAGAGGCGCAGGATGACCCGGTTGATGCCGGAGTCGATGATCACCGGCGTCCGGAACCAGTTGTTACCATAGATATCTCCCAGATAAGTTTTTCCATTGAGCAGGAAGCTGCCGATTCTTGTGGCTGCTGCCAGCGCCCGTGCCTGTCGGGGAGAATAGAATTCAGCATAGGCGTAGCCGACGGCGACCAGACCGCTGATGCCATAATAATTCTGAATCGTATCCCACTGCACATCCGGATAATCGGTGCGGAACCAGCCATCGGCATCAGCGGTTACTTCACGCCAGATGGCAGTTCCCCCCAAGACCAGTCCGGATGGCAGGGATTCGCCGGCAACCGGTTTCAGCTGGGTCGGGTCGTCAATTACTTCCGTAATGCCTTCCCTTGTGCCCACTGAGAAGGGACCGCAGACCAGCCACCGGCTGATTTTAATTGTGTCAGCAATTGAGCCGGAAAGTTGATTGCCGACGGTCAAAACCAGGCAGAGGATCAGGCTGCCGATGGTCGTACTCACATTAAATGTTATCTGCCGGCATCCGGTCAGTCAATCAGGGCAGTGCCAATTTTGACCCTCTTTTTTTGCTCGTTATTATTATTCAATGTGGGGAAAATCAGCTTTTGAAAAAATCTGTCAAGAGATTGACCGTCTGGTACCGGCGATGATTGAAATGCAGAGCCGGTTGTGCGCTCTGCCGGCGATCAGTCCGAAGTCCGGGGGCGAAGGAGAAAAGGCACGGGCCGATTATTTCCGGGGTGTGCTGGAGTCGTGGGGACTGGCGGTTGAGGAGTTGCGGGCACCTGACCCGCTGGCACCCTGTGGCTATCGTCCGAACTTGATCGTCCGCCTTCCCCGGAAAAAATCCGGTCCGGTACTTTGGGTGATGACTCATCTGGATGTCGTTCCGCCCGGACCGCGCGAGTTATGGCAGTCTGACCCGTTTGTGGCGAGGGTTGAGGCAGACCGGATTTACGGTCGCGGTGTGGAGGATAATCAGCAGGAGATGGTAGCTTCAATTTTTGCCCTCCGGGCGCTGCTGAATCTCGGGCTTGTGCCCAGTCTGCCGGTGGCGCTGATGCTGGTAGCGGATGAGGAGACCGGTTCCGAGTTCGGGGTGGACTGGCTGCTGAAAAACTATCAGCTGTGCGCAGCGGATGATCTGGTAGTCGTTCCGGATGCGGGAAACGAGGACGGCACACTGCTGGAAATTGCCGAGAAGTCGATTCTCTGGCTGAAGTTCACAACCTACGGCAGGCAGGCACACGGTTCGACACCACATCACGGCAATAACGCCCATCGTGCTGGCGCCTATCTGTTAGTCCGGCTCGACCAAAAGCTGCACGAACATTTCAATGCCCGGGATGAACTTTTCTCTCCGCCTTATTCCACGATTGAGCCGACGAAAAAGGAAACCAATGTTCCCAATATCAATACGATTCCGGGAGAGGATGTTTTTTACTTTGATATGCGGATTCTGCCCTGTTATCCTCTGGAATCAGTGATGGCGAAGGTCAAGGAGGTGGTCAGTGGTATTGAGCAGGAATTCAAGGTCAGGATCAGAGTTGATGTTGAACAGCAGGCACAGGCGGCACCAGCAACTCCGCCGGATGCACCGGTTGTCCGGCTGCTTGCCGAAGCGGTGCGCACAGTTTACAAAAAAGAACCCTTTACTCGCGGTATCGGTGGCGGGACGGTGGCGGCGTTTTTCCGAAGGCAGGGGATTCCGGCAGTGGTCTGGGGCAGAAATGCCGGTCAGGCGCACAAACCCAATGAGTTCTGTCTGATTGAAAATATGGCTGGCAATGCCAAAGTTTATGCCTATCTGTATGGCAGCCAGGTATAGGGCATTCTGGACCTGATTGACTTTTCACAGATTTAAGTTAAGGTGGGGTAATGGAACTGCGTTCCCCTGAGGAACTCCGTCAGTTTGTTGATCTGGACCGGGCAGAGGTGGTCGATGATCGGGCAAAGGGCGGTGAAGTAATTCTGATTCCGCTGGTCAACCCTTTTGCGCCGATTCCGGCACTGAGTGCAGTGGCGGACAATCTCAGCTGGTTTATGGAGCAGGTTACGGGCCGTGGTTATCAGAAGGCGGAGGAGGTTTATGATGTCGGGTTTATTGTCCGGGAGCCGGGGCATCAGGCATTCGGATTGAAGGTGAATGCTGAAAGCGGCGTGGTAGTGATTTCCCGGGTTTCGATTCTTGAGGACGAAACTGTCTTCCGCCGATACGTAAACTATTTGCGTACGGGCGTTTTTCTGTAACTCTCAAATCCGAGCAGGAGAAATTCCAGCGCAAGCAGGATCCCTGCGAAGTAGAGCAGCGGTCCGGTCAGTTCACCTGCAGAGTAAAGGCGGGGAGGGTAAATTTTGATTCCATTTCGAATCAGCGGTTCGAGCGGTGCCGGCGTCAGATCACCCTCCTCCGGCAGCGGATTGACGGCAAATTCGTAATACTGTCCATTTTCCAGCCGGTAAATTCCCGGAAGCCGGGTGTCGATGATCTTTACCACCGGTTTTATACCTCCGGGTTCAGGGAAAACCGTTTTTTCGCCAGCGGGCGTGAGCAGCCGCAACGGTTCGGCGTTATCAACTGCAAGTAGCACAGTGTCCCCGGTCTGCCATTCATTTTGGCGGTTTCTGCCGGTGAGGTATTTCAATGTCTGATACAGCAGGGGCACAAATGCCGCCCGGTAAACCAGGTCGGTAGCCTCGGGAACAGGGGCGAATGTCCAGATGAGGAGATTTTTCTCGGGCAGCTCGATGACCAGCGGGTCCCGGCTGGCAAGCCGGATTAATGTTCTGCCACCTGTTATCCGGCTGTGATAATACACCCGCACAGCATTGAGGTCAACCGTTCGCAGACCTGAGAGCACCGGATGGGTGGTGTCAACTTCTGCCGGGGTGATAAAGCCGAGATGACTCACCTGCCCTTCATACCTCAGGGGCAGCGGGATACTGCCATTGGTTAATGAAGGTGCGCAAAGCAAAGCTGAACCGCCGGAATTGAGATAGAAATCCAGGCGTTCCCAGTCAGCCGGCCGGAGTGCGCCGGCATCTGCTATTATGATTGTCTGATATCGGGTAAGGTCGGTGCGTCTCAGTGCTGAAATATTGAGCAGGAGCGGTAGAAACTGCAGGGTGTCGGTGGCAAGCGCCAGCTGGAGATACTTTCCCTGGTTTTCCGCAGATACGAAAATCGGCACCGAAAGTCTGGAAGGGGTTGCAAGGGCAAAAAAACGCCGGTCGTCGAGCGTGAGAGAGTCGCTGGAGAGTTCGACGATGCCCGAATAATGATGGCGGAGGTCAGAGGGAAGGGAAAATTCAGCAAATACTGCGGAGCGAGCGGGGATGTTTACTACTTTTTCTTCCTGGTAGCCTTCCAGTTTCAACCGGACGGTTCTGATTACCGGTGTCCTCCCGTAATTGAAGATACGGATTCTGAGCTGACGGCGGTCATATGTAATCCCGGTTATTCCCGCATTGTCGAATCTGTTACTGCCGAGATTGATGATCTGGAGCTGACCTCCGGGAATGGGAATATTTTCCGGCACTGCCCGCGCCTGGAGGTCGGTGATGGTTATAACCGGCATCGGGGTCTGACGATACAGCCCGGCGGCTCTGCTCAGCGCCGGCTCCAGTGTCGGGGCAAGGGCAGAGGCAGAGAGCGTGTCCAGAAGAGCGAGCAGTGTATTTCTGCCGCTGATCACCGTGTCGGGCTGACTGCTGAGTATCAGCATGGGCCGGGAGGAGCTGTGAATGATGCGGCGTGCCGACTCCAGTGCCTGCTGCCAGCGATTGCCATATGCCATGCTGTAGGAATGGTCAAGGATGAGTAGCATGCGGTCCGAGCCGAGCCGGAACGGGAGTCTGCTTTCAAGCCGCGGGCGGCTCAGTGCCAGCGGTATCAGGAGCAGAAAAAGAGTCCGGAGGACAAGCAGCAGAATTTCCCGGAGCCGGAACCAGGACCACCTTTCCCGGCGCACGCTTTCCAGCAGCGCCAGCGAGGGAAAACCCCGGCGCTGGAGCCGCAGCCGGGTAAAAATGTGGATCAGAACCGGGATCAGGCCCAGCGGCAGGAGCAGGAGAAAAGATGGGTAGAGAAACTGCATCAGTGGAGACGGCGCCGGCGTTCAAGATAAGTGAAGAGCGCCTCTTCAAATGGTGTAGCAGTGCTCAGTGACTGATAATCGACCCGGGTTTCGGCGCAAGCGCGCCGGAAGTATTCACACCGGCGGTTGAACCGGTCCTGATACTGGTACTGAATCTGCCGGGGATCAACGGTGATTTCCTGTCCGGTTTCGAGGTCCCGGAGAAGAACCGGATTGCTGAAGCCAAGAGTTGCCTCATCGGGATGGAACAGGTGGAATACGAGCAGTTCATGTTTGCGGGCACGGAAGTGGCGCAGTGCGGCAACAACTGCAGTCGCATCGTCCCAGAGGTCGGAGATGAGAATCACCAGTCCCCGGCGCCGGATGCGTTCGGCAAGCTCATGAAGGGTTGTGCTGATATCGGTTTCCCCCCCAGGTTTCAGGTTTTCCAGCTCCCGGAAGAGTACCCGGAGATGGGCGCCGGTGGCACGGGGCGGGATGTAGCGATCGATCTTCCCCGAGAAGGTGACAAGTCCGGTTGAGTCCTTCTGCCGGTTGAGGAGCAGAGCAAGGCTGGCAGCCAGCCACCGGCCGTAATCCAGTTTGGTGTAACCTGTCGCCGGATAGTTCATTGAGGCGGAGGCATCCAGGACGAGATAGGCACGGAGGTTGGTCTCCTCCTCGTACTCGCGGACAAAGAACCGTCCGGTCCGGCCATAGACCCGCCAGTCGATCCGTTTGAGTTCATCGCCGGGCATATATTGACGATACTCGGCAAATTCTACTGAGAAACCCTTGTAAGGGGAGCGGTGCAGACCGCTGAGAAACCCTTCAACAACGAGCCGAGCCTTGAAATCAATTCCCTTGAGCCGGGCGATCAGTTCCGGTTTGAGCAGTGATGTCCCTGATGGTCTCATATAACAGTTTACCAGCATAACCGGTATGCTGTCAAATACCAGTCCGGATACTGTATTTCGCATTTATGGAAGAAAAAACTTGACAGCGGTCGGCAAAACTGTATTATAATAACGAGCAGCGACTGTGGCTTTGGGGTTCGGTTGCAGAGCTTATATTAAGCTTTAGATTCAGAATACCCGGATAGCAGGGGCTCAACAGTCAGAGGCTGCGACGCATCAGAAAATAAAGTGGTTTGTTTCCTGTTGCAGAAACAGCAGTAATTGCTAATTAAAAGGCAGAAACTGCCGGATGAGCAGGAGGAGGTCAGAATGGCAATGAGAGCCGAACTGGATAACGGCGTGCTGGTCCGACCGAGAACCGGACCGGCTGCCGGATTCATCTGGGACCCGGTCAAGATCGGTCCCAGTTTTGAGTGGCTTGACCACGACACGATCCGCGTGCTTGAGGGCGGGCTCGCGGGCAAAATCCTCGGCGTCCGGACCGAGCTGATGGCTAATAATGCCGCCTGCAGTCTTCAGGATCAGGGCCGGCTGATCGGAACGGTCTCAATTGAACGCAATCCGCCGGGCAAGGGAATTATCCTCTGGGATGCTCAGGTGCATCCTCAGTACCGGCGCAACGGGCTGGCAGCGATCATGACCTGGATCATCTTCCGGGAGCTTTTGCTCAATCAGACGGTAGCGACATTCAGAATCCGGATGGTCCGTTCGCTCAAGGCGGGCGCGAATGGGGTTGAACTGCAGAATGTCGGTATGGGGGTGATTGCAGTGCGTCTGGGATTCACGCCCGAGCTGAACCTGGAGCGGACGATTCGAGGGGATAACATCACCGAGATTGAGGCGATGCCGGCGGTTAATGGCAGTCCGCCCGCACTGAAGATCGGCCTGCGCCATGACCCGTTCATGCTCGTTGCCTTTGTGCTCAGCCCGGACACGATGAAGCCGACCAATGACTTTCGCACCTATCTTGAAATCAAGAACAACACCTTCATCATCCATGAGTGGGCAGAGAAAGGTCTGCTGGTGGTCAACGGCAACTATCTCCTGCGGACACCCCAGATCAACCATTTTGTCAACCGGATTGCGGTTGACGAGGCAGAGGCGCTCATCTTCAGAAACAAAATCCGCGGAGTATAATTTTCTCCGGTAATTTCCGGATTGCTCCAGAATCGTTACCAATCAATCTTGCCTTTCCGTCCGGGTTTTTTAACATTCAGCTGATGGTGGTTCACGAGCATGCCCGGCGTCAGGGGCGCAGCCTGCTGCTTTCGATTCTGCTCAACCTCGGATTTGCCCTGTTTGAACTGCTCGCCGGGATTTTTGCCAATTCGCTGGTGCTGGTTGCCGGTGCGCTCCATGATGCCGGGGATGCGGTGGCGCTGGTGCTATCCTGGCTCGGGCTCCGGCTTTCACTCCTGCCGCCGGACCGGCGCCGGACCTTCGGTTATCGCAAGGTGCGGATCCTTGTTGCCTTTGTCAATGCGCTCGCCCTGGCGGTCTTCACCGTGCTGGTGGTGCGGGCGGCGATCGGTCGGGTTGTATCTCCGGAACCGGTGAAGAGTCCGGTTCTGATCCTGATGGCGGTCGTCGGTATTGGTATTAACGGTGCCGCGGTGCTGATATTAAGGCAGGAGCGCCACTCGCTCAACATCCGGGCGGCGATGTGGCATCTGCTGGATGACCTGCTCGGCTTTGGGGCGGTGCTTCTGGGTGGAATCGCCATCCGCGTCACCGGCCTGACGGTGATTGATCCACTCCTGTCGATTGCGGTCAGTGGTCTGGTCCTTTATGGCACCTGGCGGGTCTTCCGGGAGGCGACCAGCATTTTGATTGACTCCACACCCCGGGATCTGGATTACGAAGCGGTGCGCCGATTTATCACCTCGTTTTCTCCTGCAATCCGGGACCTGCACGATTTGCACATCTGGACGCTCGGCGAGGGGGAGCGGGCGCTGATGGCACATCTGGTGGTTACGGACGGAACGGTGAGCAGTTTTCAGCCCCTGCTTTCCAAGCTGGACTGTGCACTTCGTGACCGCTTCAATATCCGGCACATCACCTTTGAGCTGGAATGCGATGCCTGCAAATCGGGTACCGGTGTCTGTCTGAACTGACCGTTCCTGCTACCGGGTGATGATAACCGTGCCGGCTGGTTCTCTGTTTACCTGCACGAGATAGACTCCAGCAGGCAGTGGTGAACCGTCAATTCTCTTTCCGTCCCAGAACCCGTTTCTGCCATAAGCCACAACCCGGCCTGAGGCATCGGCGACCGTGATCCGGTCCTTTTCTCCAGCACCGTCAATCCGGAAAGGTCCAATGCCTGCTCCGGGCAGAACCCGGTATTTTCCGGTTCGGGGCGCGGTGGCAGGGGTAAACTCGGCAATCCCAGGATAAAGGCTTGACCAATAACAGCCGGAAGAGTCCTTCTTCAAATAGACAACGCCTGCCATTACATCAGGCAGACCGGGTAGATAGCAGACTTTGGGTCTGACACCCCAGCCGGCTGCCGCCTCATGCTCATTCATCCGCAGCGGTGTTGACCAGTTCTCCGGTTCGGCAGCAAATACCCGGGAGATAAAAATCTGATTACCCGCGCTGGAACTTTTGAGATAGGCGACGGTGACTTCGCCGGCGGTGCCATATCGCCGCGGCTGGAGATCAAAGAACCGTTCCTCTGCCTCAGGGTCGCCGGCAAGGGTCCGGACTCCGCTCCAGCTGTGACCGCCATTTGTGGAGTAGATATAGTCAATGTCCCAGTTGCCGGAGTTGTTGCGGTTCCGGGCAAAGGTACACCAGACCGTGGCAAGCGAGTCCGCAGCATTGAAGCCGGCAGCAATTGCCGGATTCTCAATCCGGTCGCCGTCAAAGGTGAACCGGTGAAAGAGCCAGTTTCCGGGTTCAAGCCGGTTACGGTTAATCCACAAAAGCAGGGTGTCCCGGTTCGGTCCGGCAACACCGGCAAAATAGACATACCTGCCTGTGCCACCCGCAAGGTAAAGGTTGCGCGCCGGCTGATAAAAGGAGTCAATCGGCGGGAAAAAGTCCCAGCCATAATCGGTGCTGCGCTGGAAAAACAGCCGGGGACGGGTTGAGCCGGGTGTGGTGTCAGAAACCGCAATGTAGATGTAATGCTGGGCACCCGGATGGTCGGTACAGCCGGCAAACTCATGGCAGGGCAGTTCATCAGGACCGAAGTTCATAAAGCAGGACCAGGAGTTGAACAGGCGTTCCCTTACCATCGCCAATGAATTCGGGTAATCCTCCACGTAATTAAAAAGGCAATAAAACGCTGCACTGTCACCATCGCCGATAAATGAAAATACCCTGGCGAGTGTGGTGTCAGAACTGGTTCCCCCGCCTGTTTCGATCCATGTCTGTCCCAGGTCAGTGGAGTAATATTCATAATCCCTTGACCGGATGTTTACAGCCACAAACATAAGCACCGTGTCGTGGTAAATAGTGCAGACATCGCCGGCAACGGTAAAGTCTGCTCCTCCGGAGTGAATCAGGACATCGGCCTGGGCGGGCAGACTGATACAGATGATTGCAATCAGGGTTCTGACAAAATGGTGGGACATACCTGCCTCCCGGTTTGAATTTCCTGTATGATTATAATCCTGAATCCGGTTTTGTCAACCGGGTAGCAGTGGAAGTTGGGCAGCACGCAGTTGGTCATGTTAAAGGCGAATTCTGCCAGTCTGTGGTGTTCGGTTTTTCCGGTGGATTTGAGCCGGAGCTGAAAGCCGGTCTCGGTCCGGACACAGCATAAGGAAAGGGAAAGGGAAAGGGAAAGGGATAGGGATAGGGATAGGGATAGGGGAACTGCCCGGGGTGCGCCTTAAATTTAAGCTGCGGATGGAAACAGGTTGGCAGGATATTGATAAACTGTAACTTCCATGAACGGTTCAGAATCGGGGCCGGCTGGTGGTGTTAAATCTGCGTCAGCTGCTGGATCTAACTGTTATAGGGGAGTCCGGCGCAGGCGCAAAGAGTTGGTGACCACATTCACCGAGGAGAGTGCCATCGCTGTTTCAGCAATTACCGGGTGCAGGAGACCGAGCATCGCCAGTGGAATCGCCAGCAGGTTGTAAAAGAGCGCCCAGAACAGGTTCTGCCGGATCTTTCTGAAGGTGGCGCGGGAGAGCCGGACCGCTGCGACAACAGCGTTGAGATCACCCCGGACAAGTGTCACATCGCTGGCAGCGATGGCAATTTCGGTGCCGGTGCCGATTGCGATCCCGACATCTGCCGCCTTGAGTGCCGGGGCATCGTTGATGCCGTCTCCGACCATGGCGATGGTGCGGTATTTTTCCTTCAGCTGGCTCAGCAGTTTAAGTTTGTCCTGAGGCAGGAGTTCGGCGTAGATCTGCTCAATGCCTGCCTGACGGGCAATCGCCTCTGCGGTCTGCCTGCTGTCACCGGTGAGCATCACCGGCACAATGCCCAGTTCCTTCAGTCCGGCAATCACTGCCGGGACTTCGGGTTTGAGTTCATCAGCGAGGATGAGCATACCGAGCGGTCTGGAATCCAGGGCAACGAACAGCATCGTGCCCGGTCTGCCTTGGTGGTGCCGGACAAGCGTTTCCAGTCCGGTAGTGTCAATTCCGTGCTGCTGGAGAAGGGTGAGTCTGCCTGCCAGAGCCGGCCTGCCCGCAACCGTCCCGCTGATTCCCAGTCCGGGCAGGGTGGTGATGTTTTCTGGGGAAGGCAGTTTCAGGTTTTCTTTTTCTGCCTGCTGGACAATCGCCCGCGCCAGCGGGTGCTCAGACCCCTTTTCCAGTGCGGCGGCGGTCCTCAGCAGTTCCTGCGGGTCAACACCGGGCAGGGGAATTACCTCCTGAACCCGCGGTCTTCCCAGGGTCAGCGTGCCGGTCTTATCCAGGCAGAGCGCCCTGACATCCTTCAGGCGCTGAAGCGCGGCGCCGGAGCGGAAGATGATTCCCCGCCGTGCCGCCATGCCGGTGGCAACCATCAGTGCGGTCGGGGTGGCAAGACCCAGGGCACACGGGCAGGCGATGACCAGCACCGCAACTCCGGCAAAGAGCGCCAGTGAGAGCCGGGAAAGTTCCGGATTGACCCAGGGAAGCAGGGTGTGTGCCCAGCGTAGGAAGGGCTGGAATGCGGGTGCAAAGGCAAACCAGACCAGACCGGTGACCAGGGCAAGGAGCAAGATTACCGGCACAAAACGGGCGGTGATGCGGTCTGCCAGCGCCTGCACCGGAATCTTTTTCAGCTGTGCTTGTTCCACGAGCCGGATCACCTGTGCCAGAAATGTGTCTTGACCGACCCGGCGGACCGCAACCTTGATAAAGCCGTTGGTGTTAATCGTCGCACCAATTACCTCGTCCCCCGGATTCTTCACCACCGGCAGCGGTTCACCGGTTGCCATCGACTCGTCAATCTCGGTGGTGCCTTCAATGATGATGCCGTCGGTCGGAATCTTTTCGCCGGGCCGGATGAGCATGATGTCGCCGGGCTTGAGCCGGCTGATCGGCACTTCAGTCTCCACATCGTCCATCAGAATCCTTGCGGTCCGGGCGCCAAGTGAGAGCAGTTGCCGGATGGCACCCGCTGCCCTGCCCTTTGCCCGTGCCTCAAGATACCTGCCGGTAAGATAGATTGCCACGAGCATTCCCGCGACTCTGCCCAGATTTTCCACCTCCATGCCGGCAAGGACAAACACCGAGGAGACCAGTGCGGCGATGGTGCCCAGTGCGATCAGGACATCCATGGTTGCCGCGCGGTTCCGAATTGAGCCGAATGCTGTTTTCAGCGTATGCCAGCCCGGGAGGAAAAGAACAGCTGCGCCCAGCACAAATTCAATTGCGGTCATCAGTTTCATCGGCAGGTGAACCAGCCGGGCAAGATGGAGCACCATCAGCACCATTGCGGGCAGAACCAGCAGCCAGGCGCCCAGCATCCGGTTTTTTGCCCGCCGGAGTTCACCTGCGATTACTGCCGATTCATCTTCAGTCCGTTCCCGGACATCATAGCCGGCATTGATGATCGCCCGCTTCAGCTCCTCGGGCGGGGTGAGCTTGGGGTCATACTGAACTACCGCTTCTTCCGAGGCGAAGTTTACCTGAGCGATTTTCACTCCGGGCAGGCGGTTGAGCGCCTTTTCAAGCGTTACCGCACAGCCGGCGCAGGACATCCCGCTGATGCCCAGCACCGCAGTTTCGGTATTGACAATTTCGGGCTTGGGCGGTGTCGGGGTTTCAGTGGAATGCGGTTCAGTTGCTGGCGAACTGAGAAATTTTTCCGGGTCGGACTGGAATTTCTTCAGACAGGCGGTCGAGCAGAAATAGTAGGTTTGACCATTATAATCCCATTTTCCCGCTTCCTCGCCTTCCTTCACCGTCATCCCGCAGACCGGATCGATGTGCTGATGGGGCTCATGTTCCATAACTGTTAGACCCGAGCCGGGCTTGGGTAGGTGCGGGCTAAAGAGAGGAAAAGCTGAAGGTTATTTGCGAACGGTGTGTATTTGAAAAATCCCAATCGAATTTTAAACGGACTCGGCGGGCGGAAGCGAAAAAAGACGATTTTAAGATTTTTCTGGCGGCAAATTATTTATATTTTCTCAATCTCTCAATTTCTTGTCTTATTTCCTCAATAACTTCGGTGTTATAAATTTTCTTTTTATCACCGTCCTTTATTGAAATCACATAGAAAACTCTTCCACCATATTTTGCAGTAAATTTTTTATGCGTCGCTTCTTGAATTTTTTTCTCATTTATAATTTGTGTAATAAAAGCGTAACCAGCTGGCTTTATTTGCAACCCTATATATTTGTCTTTTATTCTTATATAAAAATCAACATTGAATAATCTATCCCATTCATCCGGCGCTGGTTCAATTTTTACCCCTAAAATATTTTGAAGTTGCTCATAAATTGTTTTCTTTTCCGTCATATAACCGTCGAAGGTACGGTTTATAACAAGATTGATTACATAATTGATACAATCTTCTTCGGTAATTTCATCAATTTCTGCCCGTAAAACTTCTGTTATTTTAACATAAAGTTTCTTGCCTATTTCAATTAAATGTTCTTTAGGGTAAACATTTTTGAAATAGTATTCTTCCCACTCTTTAACTGTCTTGGGGGAGCATTTTCTTATTTCATCAGAAACCGCACCAACCATTCGTTTTTTCTGAAGTCCCCAACGATTTATTGCACTATTTAAAATCCATTCTTTAGCCATAAATTTGCTGTTTTAATTTAATAAATTTGTTCTTATAGATATAATCTAACTCGCTGTCTACATCTACTAACCCTTTTTTAATTAAATGAGCATTAATAAATGTTTTATTTTTCAAATAAAGATACACTAACATATTACCTTTATCATCAAATTTAATATTATCATATTTTAAAAATACCTTTTGATTTTTTAGTTTGGAGGTTAAGAATCCTAATGCCTTTTCAAGAATTTCATATTTTGTTTTAACTCCCAATAATCGTACTTTCAAGTTATTATTTAAAATAATTTCTTCTGGGCTAATAATATTTTTTACCGAGAAAAATTCTTCTCGTGTCGGTTTAGAAAAATCAATTTTTGAACCAAATTTTAATTTTCTAGGATCTATTTTTTTGTCAAATTTTATTGGATCTTTAAACTGATAAGGTAATTTAGCTATTTCTAAATTCCAATTAATTTTTAAAGGCTTTTGTTTAATAATCTCAAAATCAGCATTTTTAATAAGTTCTTCTTTATCGATTCCAATCTTTTCTTTTATTATAGGTAAAAATTTTTCATTTATTTCATACCCAATTGAGTTACGATTTAAATTTTTAGCAGCTAAAGTTGTAGTCCCGCTACCTAAAAATGGATCTAAAATAGTATCGCCAACGAAACTAAACATTTTAATTAATCTTTTTGGCAATTCTTCGGGAAACATGGCTAAATGTTCCGTTTGTTTTTCCCCATTAAAATTCCAATGACCAGAAAAATATTCATTCCATTCTTCTTTAGTAAGTTTTGATTTTTCTTTTAATTCCTTAGAAATTTTGGGCGGATTGCCATGTTTTTTAAAAATCAAAATAAACTCATAATCAATTTTAATAATTCCGTTTCTCGGATAAGGAAAGCTACCCATTACCGTTGCACCGCCTGTAGTATTCATCGTTGTGGGTTTTTGCCAAATAATAGCACCCATATAATCAAACCCAATTGTTTCACAAAATTTAATTATTTCTGTACGAATGGGGATAATTTTATACCTTCCATAATAAACAGAACGAGCAAATTGATCGCCGATATTTATACATAGCCTACAACCATCTTGTAATACTCGATAACATTCTTTCCACACTAAATTTAAATTATTTATGTAATTTTCATAACTATCATTAAAACCAATCTGGTTTTCTACACCATAATCTTTTAATTGCCAATATGGAGGCGAAGTAATAATAAGATGAACGGATTTATCTTGTATTTCATCCATCTTTCGTGAATCGCCTATTATAATTTTATGTTTTGTTATCATAACTTTTTTATTTAATCAATTCATCTTCTGTTTTAATGCTTTGGCTTTTGTGCCATAAAAAAACGGATGGCTTCTTTATTACTCCGGTTTCAATTTTAGTAAAGGGAGTATAAGGAATACCTGCTTTTCTTGCAAATTCGTTTTGAGAAAGTGCAAGTTTAAGCCGCATTGCATTTATTATACTACCTTGTTTACTCCCCATAATTGATAACATTAAATCATTCTACATAGGTAGAATATAAAATAAAAGAAAAAAGTCAAGATAAAAGCAGGTCAAACGGCACGCAACCGCAGACCGCAACATAGTTCTTTTTATGTTAGATTAGCTCATAAGTATTCGTAGACGAGAGCAAGACACCCATAGGAGAATACCTAATTCTTTAAACCAAGCGGAGAGGGTGGGATTCGAACCCACGGTACCCTATCGGGTACACATGCTCTCCAGGCATGCCCGTTCGTCCACTCCGGCACCTCTCCGGTGCGCAGTTAATAAAATAGTCTGCTTATCAGGAATGTCAATCTTGTTTTCAGGTTTGACAGACAAACCAGCCGGTTTATCCTGTGATGATGAGCGGGGTCGTTTTTTCGTTTCTCCTGTTGCTGGTCAGCGCGGTTCAGGAGCTGGGCAGATGTCCGGTTGATTCGGTGGTGGAAATTACTGCCGGCAGGTTTCTGCCTGACAGCCTGCCCCAGCTGCTGGTCAGAGAACAGGCGGGAGCAGTTGTGCTTTCTCGGGTACCGGGCCGGTCTGCCGGAGTCCGGGTGTCGCTTTACCGGCTGGCACTGCTGCGAATGAGCGGGCAGCGGTGGGAGATATTCTGGCGTTCAGGTCCTCTGCTGGGCCGGGAGGCGGCGGAGTTCAGGTTTTTCCCGGACTGCTGGGCAGGCGGAGATTTTGACGGCGACGGACTGGATGAGCTGTTTCTTGCCGCTCAGTCCCGGATGCTGGTGGTGAATTTCGGACCCGACGGGGTGATTGCCGATTCGGTGGCGGGTGATTTCGGGCTGGTGGTTGAGGCGGCAGGAGCGAATATTGAGCAGGACGGTCTGGAAGAGCTGGTGACGCTGGAGCAGGAGACAGATTCAACCGGCAACCGCTGGCTTATCCGGATCTGGCATCTGCAGGATGGCCGGTTTGTGCCGAGGGGTGGGGCGCTGGTTCTGCCCGATTCTCTGCCGGAAGCCGGTTTTTCCCTGCTCGGTTCTGCCCGGCTTGAGGATTATCCCGGTGCACCGGTGCTGGTTGCGCTCCAGTTTGCCACGCTCAGGCCAAGCCGTTATTACCTGCTTTATCACACCGCTGGCGACACCTTCGCCCTTACCGGCATACCGTTTCCTTTCCGGGAGCAGTTTTCCCGGGACGAGGTGCTTCCTGCCGGCAGGCTGAGCCTGTTCAATGTCGGGGATACGCTGGTGGCATACGGCTATTTCGTGCCCGGCACCGGTTCGGGGATGAGCTTTGCCGCACTTCAGGATGGGGAGTGGCGGGTGCTGAAGCCGGGGCTGGAGCCGCAGAGGACTGTGGGGCTGTGGTGCCGTTATGAGCAGGGCTGGCTCAATCTCAATCAGGGCAGGTTTTATCTCTATTCTGAGCCGCCTTTTTTCTGGCGGTGAGGCCTATTCACCGGTCGGGTCATCCAGTTCCTGGTAGTCGTGCTTTTCATCCCGATCCGGGATCAGGACCAGTTCCACCCCTTTTTCCCTGAGCTTGCGGCGCAGCGGTTCGGTCAGAATCATTATCCGGTAGCTGTGCCAGCGTTTGAGTTCGTTGGGAAACCGGGCAAGCACCTCCCGGAACCGGGCAAAGACCCGTTTCTCCTGCAGGGCGGAAAGGAGCTGTGTCTTCAGGCTTTGGCGGGAGATGGTCCGGATGAACCCCTTGAGCATCTCCTGGCTTTCCCGGCTGGACTGCGGTGCCAGTCTGAGGTAGCGGTCCGGGTGCTGACGGATCAGTTTCAGAATTTCGTCCCGGTTGAAGCTGAAGACCGGGATCACCTCGCCGGTTTCCAGATCCAGGTAATGGGCGGTTTCCTGCATCTGGTTGGTGAGAGCAAAGAGCAGGTCCCGCTCCGACACCCGCAGTTTGCGCACCATTGAATTCTAACTGTCCGGCTTCGGAGGTCAAAAGTTTGCGGTCCGTGCGCCCGGATCACTCGAGCAGTGCGAGTCTTACCACCTGCAGCTGTCTCGGGGTTGACAGCCGGACGAGATAGATGCCCGCCGGTAACGGTCTGCCGTCAGCGTCTGTGCCGTTCCAGCAGATGCCGAATTTGCCCGGTCCTTGAATGCTGTTGACGAGGCGGGCGACCCTTCTTCCCGCAGGGTCAAAGACCGCCAGTTCCAGCGGGGTGGCGCCGGGAACCGTATACTCAATTTTTACCGGCGCACGGGTCAGACTGGCACCGAGCCGCAGTTCCGGAACCGGTGGCAGGGGGCTGCCGTTCTGATCCGAAGCGATTCCGGTATTGACCGTATGGACCTCAAGAATCCACTCGTTCGGGTCAAATTCGATGCCGGTCGGCTCCAGCGCAAACCGGAACCGGTTACGCTGGGGATTGGCGGAAACCGGATAGCGGATGACGGTGTCGGTGCCGTTAAAGAGCACCCTGACCTCCACCGGCATATGGAAGATTGCGGGCGCACCGCTCATGTTGTTCTGGCTCAGGTCAATTACCAGCTCCCAGGAGTCACCAGCAGGCACACTCTGCCAGCCGACGGTGTAGACCGGATAGCCGTAGGAGTAGACCCATTCGTCAAAGAACCAGCCGAGGTCAAGTCCGGTGACCCGTTCGCAGATGCGCTGGTAGTCTGCGGTTGAGGCGTTGCGGTATTTCAGGCTTTCGCCATAGGCGCGCAGGGCGGAGAAAAAGATGCCGGGCCGGTTCCAGGTGGTGTCGCCGAGTACATATCGGAGCATGTGCTGGACCCATGCACCCTTGCAGTAGGAGTGTCCCCAGTCAAACTCATGTCCGGACGGCGGGGCATAAATCGGATGGGTGTCGGTGGACTCTTCGGAGAAGTAGTCGCGGGCACGGGAGCGGATCAGGCTGTAGAATGAGCTCAGCCCCTGCTGGTGGCAGGTGAACAGTTCATCGGAGTAGGTGGCGAAGCCTTCGTTGAGCCAGATGTTCCGCCAGTCCAGACAGGTGACCATGTCGCCCCACCAGTGATGGGACAGCTCATGGGCGATGCCGTTGTCATTGCCGTTCGTGATCCAGTAGCGGTGCACCATGGTCAGGGTCTGGTTTTCCATTCCGCCCCACTGGAAAGGATAGGCAACCACATGACCATATTTTTCGGTGGCAAAGGGGTAAGGTCCGTAGCGGCTGGAGTCGGAGAAGAATTCCAGCATGACCGGGACATTGCGGAAGGCGCTGACCGCCCGGCTGGAATCTCCGGGCCACATGAAGTTCATAATTGGAACCGATTCACCCGGTGCCGGATGATACCACTGGGTGAAACTTGCCCAGCGCGAGGCGGCAAAGGTGACAAGGTAGGTGCTGATCGGATAGCGGTGAGTCCACCAGCAGGTTTTCCTGCCGCCGCTGACGGTAACGCTGTCGAGGGTGCCGTTGGCACAGCCGGACATGGTGTCGGGCGTGGTGATGTTCACCTGACAGCCGCGCTCCGCCTTGTCCCATGGTTCGTCAAAGCTCGGGAACCAGTAGCGGGCATCAGCAGGTTCGGTGGTGGAGTAGCAGATGGCATAGGGAATGCCCTGGGTGCCGCGGGAATAGTAGTAGAAGCCGCGGTTCTGGGTGCCGGCATTGCGCCGGTAGTAGATGTCAACCGCCAGCGATTCACCATTTGCGAATTCGCGGTCGAGATCGATCAGGAGTCTGCCGGAGCCGGTGGTGAATGTACAGGGGTTGCCGTCACGCCGCACCGAGTCGCACACCAGATTGATAAAGTGAAGACTGAAGGTGTCAAAGTGGTCGTGCCGGGCAATGAGTTCAACCCGGCAGTGGGCGGTCATGGCGCCGGAGTTCATCGGCAGATCCAGGTCAATCCGGTAGTGCCGGACATCGAAGTGATGGGTGGATTCGGCCCAGCTCCAGTCGGAACGGGGGAAGGGGTTGAATTTGCCCTCAGTTAACGGCTGGGCGAAGCTGATGGTCAAAAAGACCGCAATAATCACGGAGGTTATGCTCAAGACTGATTTCATTTTTTTCCTTTCATTTGGTAATTTTAAACTTTTGCTCCGGGAAGATCAGGGTCAGGATGACGAAGCAAACAAGACTCACGACTATTCCCGGAATGAAGCCGTGAATCCGGAACGGGTTCTTCAATGCCATCCAGAAAAGGGCGGTCAGCGAACCGGCAAGCATGGAAACAAAGGCGGCGATCCGGCCCGCCCGCCGCCAGTAAAGTCCGAACAGATAGGGCCAGAGGGTGGTGGCGGCAATGACCGCCCAGGAGAAGCCGGTGATGACCAGGATCATCGCCGGCGGTTTGATGGCAATGACAAAGGCGACGATGCCGATACCGGCGGCGACCAGGCGGGAGATGAGCAGTTCCCGGTCCGGACTGAGCCGGGCACCGAGGCTGTCCCGGATCAGATCCTTGACGATTGCGCTGGCGGCGGTGATCAGGATGGCGGCAAAGGTGGACATGCCGGCAGCGACGACGCCGGTGAGGAAGATGGCGGCGAAGAAGGGGGAGAGGCTGGACTTGACCAGGCTGGGGATCGCCTGATCCGGGTTGGCAAGCTGGGGAAAGAACAGCCGGGTGGCAGCACCGTTGAAATAGGGGAGCAGTGCCATGGTGGCACCAACTGTCGCCAGCACCGTGCCCAGCTTCAGCACCTTGACACTTCTGATGGAGTAGAACCGGCTGACGAGCTGGGGCATGCCCCAGACACCGAATGAGACGATGGCGGCATAGGACAGCAGTCCGGCCCAGCTCCAGGCACCCGGGGTCTGGACATACCGGCCGCCTTCAATGGCGGCGAGCCGGGTAAAGAGCTGATTCAGTCCGCCAGCACGGGCGACCGCCGCCGCGGTCAAAAGCAGCAGGCTGAAGATCATGATCCAGGCCTGGAAGAAGCCGGTCCAGACCACCGCCAGATAGCCGCCGAGTGCGACATAGACGATGATGATCACCCCGGAAAGGAGCAGTCCGTAGATGTAGGGCAGATCCATCAGCACCGAGAAGGAGTGGCCCATGCCCTGCAGGACCGAGACGCTGTAGATGAGCAGAAAGATGCCGATGATGAGCGCGGAATAGATCCGGACTGCGGGAGAGGAATAGCGTTTGGCAAGGAGGTCCGGCAGGGTGATGGCACCAAGCCGGGCGGTCAGGGCACGGGTGCGCCGGCCGAGGACAATCCAGGCGAGCAGGGTGCCGACCAGGATATTGGTGGCACCAATCCAGAGGGTTGACATCCCGAATTTGTAGCCGAATCCGCCGCCGCCGATGATGACCACCGAGGAGAAGTAGGCGGCGACAAAGGAGAAGGCAGTGACCCAGGGCCCGAGCGAGCGGGAGCCGAGGTAGAAGCCTTCAGCCGAGCGTTTCATCCGGGCGCTGGTCACCAGGCCGATGAGAAACAGGGCGGCGAGATAGAAAAAGAGCACAAGGGCGTAGACAACCGCCGGACTCACTCATCCTCCAGCCGGCTGAATACTGACCAGATCAGGGCGCCAAGGACCGAACCGAGTGCCACCAGAATGGCGGCAAAGGTGAACCAGGGGCAGTTAAACGGACCGTTCATAAATAATAATGATATTATGCCCGGCTCCGGTGTCAAACTCGGGATGAAACTGCTTGACTTATTTGTTGCTGCGGGGTAATATTTTCTGCCCGTGAAGCGGGCAATTTAGGTGAGACGGCAATTAACGAAAGGAGCAGTGATGCGCAAGGTAGCATTAATAACCATGATAGTGCTGGCGGTCGTGGCGTTCGGCGCCGAGGAGCGCTGGCTCAGCCCGACCCCGACCCATCATTACACCATCCCCAATCCGGAACCGGGAATTTTCCCGCCGGCAAATGAGATACCATTCTCGGTGATTGACACCTTCAAGTATGATGACAACATGCCGGCGAGCGCCTGGGCATGGAATCAGGGTGGGAATGGCTGGGGTGTGAAGTTCATTGCACCGGCACCGAGTTTCACGCTCAAGGGTGCACTGGTGCACTTCTACTCCGGCTGGCCGGTGCCTGGTGGCACCAGGGCAATGGTCAAGGTGTATGCGGATGACGGTCCGGGCGGTTCGCCAGGGACCGAAATCTGGCATTCGGACACGCTGACGATCACCCGCGGTCAGTGGAACTATGTGTCGATTGAAGAACCGGTGGTTGGTTCCAATTACTACATCTTCTATGTGCAGGTTGACTCCTATCCGATCTGTCCCGGACTTTCCATTGATGTGGCGAACAATGCACCCTCCCACCGGATGTGGTCCTATCTGAACGGCACATTTTCCGAGGATGCGCGGCGCGGCGAATGGCTGATCCGTTCGGTCGTGGAGTGGGACCCGCCGGCAACCGATGCGGCAACCCTTTATTTTGCTGCGGCGATGCCGCCGGACACCCTGCCCAATATCAATCTGAACATCCGGGCGACGATCAAGAATCTGGGGACTGACCAGCTGCCGCTGGGTACACCGGTCCGGCTGAAGATCACCGGTCCGCAGGGCTATGTGTATGAGGATACTATGACCACCAGTGCCAATCTGACCCGTGGTCAGACCGCTCAGATGAACTTCTCGCCTGCCTGGCGGATTCCGGCAGTTACCGGCGCCTACCGGATTCATGTCTGGACCGAGGCGGCGGGTGAGCAGTATCCTTATGACGACACGATTATCTATGACCTGAGTGTTGCCCGCTGGATTGAGTATGCGAACTACAACAACCCGCGCTGGCTGACCTGGGCAGGACCGGAGCGGGCGGTCAAGTTCAATCCGGCGCAGTTCGGACTCCAGTATCCGGTCGGCGTCAACCGGGTCCGCACCCAGTTCTATCTCCATCCGTCCTACCCCTGGCCTGACTCCACCTTCCGGTTCAAGATCTATGCCGGCGACGGCACCACCCTGCTGTATGAATCACCGGACATCGAGGCACCGGCAGGTGCACCGGGTGCGATCAAGGCTTATGACCTTGATTCAATGCTGATCTTCACCTCAGGCGAGTTCTATGTGGCGGTGGCACCGGTCCACTCCTCAGGCCATCCGTCATCGCTTGCTGATGACACGACAGACAGCAGAAGCTACTACGGCACACCGGGTGGCTGGGTGCCCTGGACCAACGGCGAGCTGTTCATTTCGGCATCGGCGCTCGGCGGTGTCGGGGTGGAGGAGGGTTACAACCCGAATCTGCGCAATGCGGAACTGCGGTTTTCCAATCCGGCTCAGGACCGGCTGGTGGTGCACTGGCAGGTGCCGGCGGTCTCCCGGGTCCAGCTGGCACTCTACGATGCGACCGGCAGAATGGTGCGCGCGCTGTATGCGGCGGAGGGTGTCCGTTCCGGCAGGACCGAGGTTGACCTGAGCACGCTTGCCAACGGCATCTATCTCGTCCGTCTGGAGAGCCCGGCCGGATCAGCAACCCACAAACTGGTGCTTAACCGGTAAAACCGGCTTGAAGAATCAGGGGGTCGGCAACGACCCCCTTTTATTTTTCCTGTTCGAGCCGGTAGAGCTCCTCGTCCGAGAGGCCGAAGTAATGGCCGATTTCGTGAATCGTCACCCGGCGCACCAGCTCCCGGATTTCCTGTTCATTCCGGCACCGGGCTTCAATCGGCTGCTGAAAGATGACAATCGTGTCCGGCAGGACATTGCCATAGAACGGACCGCGCCGGTTATAGGGGATTCCCTGATATACTCCGAGGATTGACCACGGATGTCGGCCCAGCTGCTGTGCCAGTTCGGGTGGCGCAACCGGCATCACCATGACACTCAGATTTTTTATTCTTGAGGCAAAGAAATCGGGCAGGTTCTGCACTACCTCTTCGACCAGCTGGAGAAACTGTTCGCTTTCCACGCTACGGTCTCGGACCGAAAAGGGCGGTGCCGATCCGGATCATCGTCGCCCCCTCTTCAATCCCGACCTCAAAGTCAGCGCTCATCCCCATTGACAGCTCGGGCAGGGGGATGCCAAACCGCTGCTTTAGCTCCTGTTTCAGCCGGAAAAGCAGGCGGAAGCAGGCTCTTGACGCCTCCGGATTCTCAACCGCCAGACCCGGACCGATGGTCATCAGCCCGGAAACGACCAGCCGGTCCAGCGCCAGGACCTGACCCAGCAGTTCGGGCAGTCCTTCAGGGGTAACACCGTGCTTGGTCGGCTCGGCCGAGGTGTTGACCTCAATCAGGACCGGAATCTTCATCCCCTTCTGCTCACACCGGCGCTGAAGCTCCTCTGCCAGATGAAGCGAGTCGACACTCTGGATCATGCTGAACAGCTCCAGCGCCCTCTTGACCTTGTTGGTCTGGAGGGTGCCGACCAGATGCCACTGGACCGGTGCCCTGATGAGCGGAATCTTGGTCGCTGCCTCCTGCACCCGGTTTTCACCAAAGATGGTCACGCCCGCAGCAATCGCCTCTTCAATCAGCGCCACCGGCTGGTTCTTGGATACCGCCACGAGCTTGATCTCCCTGGGATCTCTGCCGGCACGGGCACAGGCGGATTCAATCCGTGCCTGAATACGCTTCAGGTTTTCAGCAACGCCCATGACCCGATTATAGAAAAGCGGGGTCTCAAATCAAGGTTCGGAGCCGGCAGGGGTACCGGGAACTGCCCGGTCTGCAGGCTTTTCCGGGGTATAAATCTGCAACTTTATGAAATTCTGCGGGTTAAGGATGAGGGGTCTGCTGTGATGTGAAATTTGGCATTTTCTGGTGCTCTAAATTTATGGGGAGGGAAAACAGGGCGCAGTATGGCGGGCTCAGGGTGGAACCGGTTGACCTCTGACCTGTCCGGGCTAAATTTGAGCGATGGGCAGAAAAGTACATCCTGCCGGGCGAAAGGCAGTAATGGCAAAGGAGCCGGAACCGCTCCGGCGCTCTGGTCCGGTGCTGGTGTTTGCGCTGGCGTTCGGGCTCCGGCTGGTTTATCTCCTGCAGGCACGGGCTAATGACCCGCTGTTTTACGCTCCGCAGCTGGACGGGCTTTATCATCACCAGTGGGCGCTCGCAGTCAGCCGGGGTATGGAGTTCATCAACGATGCCTATTTCCGGGCACCGCTCTATCCGTTGTTTCTCGGCATGCTCTACCGGCTTTTCGGGGTTAATCTGTTCCTGGTCCGGCTCGTGCAGGCGCTCCTCGGCTCGGCAGGCTGTGTCCTGCTTGTGCTTCTGGGCAGGCGGCTTTTTGACGAGCGCACCGGTTTTTATGCCGGGCTGGCGATGGCGGTCTATCCGCTTTTGATCTTCTTTGACGGTGAACTGCTGATTCCAGTGCTTTTGATTTTCCTTCTGCTTGCCGGTTTTCTCCTGTTTTATCAGGAGGAGCGGGGCTGGTTCTATCTCCCGCTTGCCGGGCTGCTCTTCGGACTGGCGGCGATCGCCCGGCCGAATGTGCTGGTGTTTGTGCTGGTGTTTTTCTTCCGGCTCCTCCTGCGTCATCAGCGCCGGAGATTGAGCCGGGCGCTGCTGTTCGGTCTGGCGGTGCTCGTGCCGATCCTGCCGGTCACAGTCCGGAACTATATCAAAAGCCGAAGCTTTGTTCTGATCGCCTGGCAGGCAGGGACGAACTTCTATATCGGCAATAATGAATACTCCGACGGCACAACCGCAATTGTGCCCGGAACCCGGGGGTCGTGGTGGGGTGGTTATAACGATGTCAAGCGGATTGCGGAGATGACCGCGGGCAGGCCGCTCAAGGGGGTGGAGATTGACCGGTTCTGGATCCGCCGGGGGCTTCAGTTCTGGCGCCGGGCACCGGCAAAGGCGCTGCTTCTGACCCTGCGCAAGCTTTATCTCTGGTTTGCCGGCTATGAGGTGTCCAACAACCGGGACATCTACTTCTTCAAACGGTTCACCTTTCTCAACTGGCTCATCTTTCAGACCCCGGTTTTCAAGTTTCCGTTCGGGCTCGTTCTGCCCCTGGCGCTTGCCGGTAGCTATCTCACCAGAAAAAAGTGGCAGTTGCTTTTGCCGGTCTATCTCTTTCTTGGTGCCTGGTGCCTCTCCTTTATCCCCTTCTTTGTCACCGACCGCTACCGCCTGCCTGCGGTGCCGTTCTATCTCCTGCTTGCGGTTGCCGGGGTCCGGAACTTTTTCCGGAGCGAAAGGCGGGAGCGGACCATCGCCGGGCTGATCTTCGCTTGTGCTCTGATTCTGTTCAATCTCAACCTTGCCGGTGCGGGCAGAAAATCGGACCCGGCGCAGAACCTGTTTCAGGCGGCAGCCGGCTGGTATGAGACCGGCAGGCTGGAGCGGGCACAGCAGGCGATTGAGCAGGCGCTGGAGCTGGACTCGGCAACCAACATCCTGTCTCTGCGGGCAACGATGCTTCTCGAACAGAACCGGATTGAGGAGGCAAGGCAGATTGCTCAGGCGGCGGTCCGGCTCCATCCGCAGGAGGCGGATGCCTGGGGAATTGCCGGCAATGTCTATGCATCAGCCGGCAAGCTGGACTCGGCCCGGCTGATGTATGAGCGGGTGATTGAGCTGGACCCGTATGGACCTGAGGGCTGGAACAACCTCGGCAATCTCCATCTGAGCACGGGCGAGCTGGAGGAGGCGCGGTTCTGCTATGAACAGGCGCTCGGAAACAGCCCGAACTTTGTGCTCGCACTGTTTCATCTCGGGCTGGTGGACTACTATCAGGGCAGAAAGGACTCGGCACATCTCCGCTGGCTGCGGGTGCTGGAGCTGGACCCGAAATTTGAAAAGGCGCGCCGGGCGCTCCAGGAGCTGAGGTAATACAGGTTCAAATTCAGTCGCTGCCTGTTCTGAAAATTAACCAGAACCGGCAGAGAGATTTCTCCGCTCCGGTCGAAATGACATAAACAGGTTACTGCGGTCGGATAGACCTCTGCGGGTCGTTCCATGGCTTTCTTTTATTGTCATTCCGAGTGAAGCGAAGCGGAATCGAGGAATCCCTTTTTTCTTCTTCCGTCATTCCGAGCCTGTCGAGGAATCTCCTTCAAGAGATTTCTCGACTCCGCCCTTCGGGCTCTGCTCGAAATGACCGTTTTATTATTGTGTCATTCCGAGCGGAGCGTCAGCGGAGTCGAGGAATCTATATATCAATGCAAAATGCAAAGGGCAAAATGAAACGTGCAAAATTTATTTCCTATTGACAGAATTCAGATTTGGCTTATAATTGAGGTGAGCCGATGAGTTTCTACTCTACTCTACTCTACTCTACTCTACTCTACTCTACTCCTTATTACTTCAATATCTTAACCCCTCGGGTGAGGTGCGGGCAGGCAGGCGGTGCTGCTGGCGGCAGTCTGCTGCCAGCGGCTGGAAGTCAGCAGGCAACCTGATAGATTTAAATCATTAAAAGCGGAGAGGAGGTTGAGGATGAAAAAGGCAAGTTTGTTCAGGTTGCTGATTTTAAGCACCGCAGTGCTCGCGGGGGCGATGTTAGCACAGGAGTGGGAAAGGCTGGAAGATGTGCCGGTTCCGGTTCAACGCTGGGCATGTCTGACATATTCCTACAGCGAGTATGGTTCAAGGTCCTATGACACGGTCTGGGGTGTCTTTCCGGCACCTGCCTACGGCAAAACCTGGTTCCTTTATTACGACTGTGTTGACGGCCACTGGCATTATCCCGCTGATTCGGTGATCAACCGGGATATGAAACAGACCGCTTTGACCTTTCAATGGCTGGAAGAGGGAGTTGTTTATCTTGTGGGGCAGACATTGGACGGAGACAACCTCTTCTGGTATCCGTTAAATGAAGGGCGCTGGCATTCAGAGCCGATAACTGCCTTTGCTCTTGGTCCCCGTCCCGGGCTGGCATATAAAGCAAATCCCGGCTACAACCAGCAGCTTGAGCCGATACCGGGCTGGCTTTACTGTCTTGCCGGTGGTGGTCAGCAGTTCTGGCGCTACTGGCTGCCGAGCAGTTATCCGCCGGTGACGGTGGATGGCATCTACCCGGCTCAGGGTGCCCTGATTGCAGATCAGACACCGGTGTTCATCTGGCAGGAGGAAGGGGCAGCGATTGAATACCGGCTGGTGGTGGCGACCGATCCACAGTTTAGTAACACGGTGATCAATGTCATCACCACGGTGCCGCAGTATCAGGTGGAGACCAGACTGGCAAACGGCGACTATTACTGGCAGACCGCATCCCGGAGTGCAGGCAGTGGCTGGAAGACCGGACCGGTGCACAGCTTCCGGCTTCAGGGTGGCTGGGAGCGGCTGGCAGATATCCCGACGCGGGTTGGTGATGGCGGGGCGCTTGCCTACTGCGGGAAGTTCTTCGGCACATCTTCAGACATCTTCATTGCCTTTGTCGGGGGCGGCGACACCGTCTGCTACGCCTATGTGGACGAGTATAATCGCTGGGTGCGGCTGTATAGTGAAGAGTATGTGCCTCCGCAGAACATCGGCGCAGCTCTGAGTGCCATAAACGACGATGGGGCTGGTGATATTTTCGCAATATTCGGACAGGGAGATTATAATCTCTATAGATATGCATGGGTCCGATGGATTAACACTGGTGGGCTTCCAGAGCCGTTTGGTCCCGGAGCTTCAATTGCTGCGAAAAAACAAGAGAACACTTGCTATCGGTTAGTTTATCTGACAACTGGTGAAGGAATGGGGCGGCCGGACAATCATTTCTGGCTGATCAGAGTCCTCTGGGATCAAGAATTGCACAGTTTTTCGGGCGCACAGGCAGATATGAGCAATTCCTTTAACAGGTCTAAGGTTTTAATTACCTCCACAGGAGTGCCGCTATGTTACAATATCAGTATGGGGAGAGATCAAAATTCAAGGTTGGTTTTGTTTGATGGTATGGGGAGACGTATTTTCCGATTGAATGCCGGTCAGCATATTACATGGAAACCGGATAACTCGGGGGTATACTTCCTCCTTCTTGATCAAGAGCAAAGACGCTGTAGAATCAAGTTCGTGGTAAGGTAACTTTCAGTTGGTGGCAGGGGAGTATTTTCTCCTCTGCCACCGGGATCGGATATGAAAAGAAAAGCATTTTTGCTTCTTTTCCCAGCAGTGATTTACAGTCAGGTTCTGGTAATTGATACAACCATTGTTTTCCCGTCGCGTATTTCACGCGGTATTTATTTCAGCGAATTTGACAAGCTTTATATCAGCGGCGATGGTTCATTCTTGTATGCGGTTAGCTGTTCCACTTACAAAGTAGATACAATAGCACCAGGGATTCCAAGGTCGGTGGACTTTTTTTCATACAACTGGCGGCAGCAAAAGCTTTACCTTAGTGTTGAAACCAGGGCAGACCGGATTGTTGTAATCGATGTGGCAAAGGATACAGTGTTAAAGGAGCTGTATTTTGAACCCGGACGACTCTGGGGGCATTGCTATGTTTCGTCATCGAACCGTCTGTATATCGGGTGCAGCGATTCACTTCTGATTCTGGACTGCAGCAATGATTCAATTATTGGTGGGTTTCTTTGTCCGGTGGAACGCTTTTTTGTTACCTTTGTCTCCTGGGATTCAGTACACAATGAGGTTTATGCGGTCATTCATCAGTATGGCTCACCAGCCTGGCTGGCGGTCTATGATTGCAGTTCCGATTCTCTGCTGAGCATGTTCCGCGTGCCCCACATGTTACCTTACAAGATATACTTCCATTACCGATTGAACAAGGGCTATTTCCTGCCTTATGATGAAGCCCTCCCAGGAGTAATTGATATTCAGCAGCATCAGTTTATCAAATACTTTCCGATTCCGATTTTCTATGCAACGCTGGAGCCAATTGCAATTGATACGCTTGATCACAAAGTTTATATCAGCAAGGCGAAACAGCGATGGCCCGACACGCTGTATGTGATTGACTGTCTGACCGATTCCATAATTAAAAAGCTGGTGGAGGCGGGCTGGGGACCTTTGTCGGTGCGCTGGGCGGCCTGGAGCAACCGGCTGTATTTCACCGGTGGTCCGCGTGGTGAGACGCTGAAGGTCCTGGACTGCCGGACCGATTCGGT
>JBDRTY010000003.1 GCA_039801085.1 candidate division WOR-3 bacterium
GCATTATGAAAAGAGATTCCTCGACTCCGTTTCACTCCGCTCGGAATGACCTTTCCTTCTGTCATTTCGAGCGACGCCAAGCGATAGCGAGGCGGAGTCGAGAAATCCCTCCGCCTTGCACTTTGCACTCTGCATTGGGAAAGAGGGATTCCTCGACTCGCCTTCGCCTCGCTCGGAATGACAAAAAACGAAAGGCACGGAATACAAAGGGGGTGAAGTCATTTCACCCGGCGCCGGAGGCGAACCGTTTCCTGTCATCCCGACCGGAGCGACACCACAGGCGCACCTTTCTTCGGTCATTTCGACCGGAGCCCGAAGGGCGGAGTGGAGAAATCCCTTTATTGCATTCTGCATTTTTACTGCATATGCGGTCAGACTGGACACCATTTGCCGGATGATTATAATTTTTATTCAAAATGCCGGACGCAGAAAATTTTGAACCGAAGATCGTCGCCTTTCTCTGCAACTGGTGCTCCTATGCCGGTGCGGACCTTGCCGGCATCTCCCGGCTCCACTATCCGCCCTCAATCCGGGTGATCCGGGTCCCCTGTTCGGGCAGGGTTGACCCCTTTTTTATTTTACAGGCGCTGCAGCAGGGTGCGGACGGCGTGCTTGTGTCCGGCTGTCATCCGGGCGACTGCCACTATCTCACCGGCAACTTCGTTGCCCGACGGCGGTTTGCGGTCCTGAACGACCTGCTTCAGTTCTGCGGAATTGAACCCGGCAGGGTAACATTCGCCTGGGTGTCCGCATCGGAGGGCGAACGGTTTGCAAAACTGGTGACCGAAGTAACCGAAAAGGTGAAGAAACTCGGACCGAACAGAAAGCTGAAAAAGGAGCTGCCATAATGGACCGGAGCGAAAAACTGCGTCAGCGGGCACGGGAACTGCTGGAAAAGAAAGAGGTGGTGATGGTCATCGGCTTCGGTCCACCGTCCGATTCCGGCATCAGCCCGGTGCTGTTTGCCACCACGCCTGAGGAGGCGGAAAACCTGACTGCCAGCACCAGCTGTGCCCAGAACCTTGCCAACTATCTGCTCAAGGTCCGGGACCGGGGCAGGGTTGCGGTTGTTGCCCGGGGCTGTGATGCCCGCTCGATTACCGTGCTCCTCCAGGAAAATCAGCTCAAGCGGGAAAACCTCCATATTCTGGGTATCGGCTGTGAAGGTGTTATCGAAAATGGCAGAAAATCGACCGCCTGTGCGGTCTGCCGTCACCCCAACCCGACCATCTATGACGAGCTGATCGGCGAACCGGTGCCCGCACCTGAACCGGACCCGGAAATCCTGAAAGCAGATCAGGAGTTTGAACAGCTCTCCCCGGATGAGCGCTGGGAAAGGCTGAGTGCCGAGCTGGACCGGTGCATCCGCTGTTATGCCTGCCGCCAGGTGTGCCCGAACTGCTACTGTCCGGTCTGCTTTGTTGACGCCTCCATGCCCCAGCTCCTGGGCCGGACCCACAACCTCTCCGACAATATGGTCTATCACATCATCCGCGCCCTGCACATGGCGGGCAGGTGTGTGGAGTGTGGCGCCTGCCACCGTGCCTGTCCGGTCGGCATTGACCTGATGCGCTTCAACCGCAGGGTGGCAAAAACGGTCCGGGAACGGTTCGGCTGTGACGCCGGTACTGATCTGAATCAGGCGCCCGCCCTTACCGGCTTCAAACCTGATGACCCGCAGGAGTTTATCCAGTGAAACCGCGCATCATCACCCGGAAACAGCTCAGTGAACTGCTGGACCGGCTGGCGCAGGAGGTCTGTCTTTATGCACCGGTCCGGGACCGAACCGGCACCAGCTGGGCAAAAATCAGCCGGGCAGATGAGGTCTGTCTGGAGGCGGTCAATACCGTGGAGCCGGCAAAGGGTTTTGTCTTTCCCCGGTGTGAGGTGCTTTTGCGCTTTGACCCGCAGGGCAATCCGGTTGAGCCCGAACCGCCACCCGAGCAGGTGGTGTTCGGCATCCGGCCCTGTGATGCCCGGGGCATCGCCTTTCTCGTGAAATTCTACACCCAGGAGGGCAGGACCGACCCGTATGTCAAGGCGCGCCGGCAAAAGACCACACTGATCGGTGTTGCCTGCAGCAGAACCGCACCCACCTGCTTCTGCCTTGGAGTCGGCGGCTCGCCTCAGGGCAGTGAGGGACTGGATCTCCTGCTCGTTGATCTCGGCGATGAACTGCTGGCAGAGCCGGTTACAGACAAAGGTGAAAAACTGGTTGCGGACCTGCCCGCAGCCGGAGAGAAACATCTGACCGCGGCAGCGGAACAGAAAAAAAAGGTGGAGGCGGAAATCAGCCTGCGGATTGATACCGGCAGACTGCGGGAGCTTCTGCCCGGTCTTTATGAGTCCGGAGTCTGGCAGGCGCTTGCCCTCACCTGTGTCAACTGCGGTGCCTGCACCTTCCTCTGCCCCACCTGTCACTGCTTTGATGTCACCGACGAGACAATCCGGGGCAGGACGGTCCGGTGCCGGGTCTGGGACTCCTGCCAGTTTACCCTCTATTCCCGGCATGCCTCAGGTCATAACCCGCGCCTTGATCCGGCATCAAGATACCGTAACCGGATCATGGACAAGTTCTACTACACGGTCGAGCAGGCGGGCATGGTCTCCTGTGTCGGCTGCGGCCGATGCATCATCAGCTGTCCGGCCGGGATTGACATCCGCCAGACGGTCAGAAAAGTTCAGGACGCAAAATGAACAACCCCTATCTGCCAATTCTGATGCGGATTGAAAAGGTGGTCATTGAGAATGACGCCCGGGACCTCAAGACCTTTGACCTGGCGTTTGTCAACGAGTCCGACCGGCAGAACTTCCAGTTTCTGCCCGGACAGTTTGCCTTCCTCTCCATTCCCGGTGCCGGTGAGGCGCCCTTCGGCATCGCCTCAGCACCGCACGAACCGCTCGTCAAGTTCACCGTCAAGCGGGTCGGGGTCTTCACCACCGCACTCCACGAGCTGGAGCCGGGCGCAACTGTGGGTATGCGCGGACCCTGGGGCAACTTCTATCCCTTTGAGCTGATGCAGGGAAAGGATGTAGTCATCATCTCGGGCGGATTCTCCTTCACCACCCTGCGCGCCACCATTGCCCATCTGCTTCTGCCCGAAAACCGGAAAAACTACGGCAAAATCACCGCCATCTATGGCGCCCGCTCACCCGGCGAACTGCTCTACAAGGAGGAGCTGAAAGAGTGGGAAAAACGGTCCGACCTGGAGCTGGTGCTCTGTGTTGACCGGCTGGATGGCGCCTCCTGGCCCCAGCGGGAAGGGCTGGTGCCCAATGTCCTGAAGGCGGTGGCGCCGAAGGGCGAAAATGCAATTGCGCTCGTCTGCGGTCCGCCGGTGATGCTCCGATACACCCATCCAGTGCTTGAGGAACTGGGCTTTGCCCCGGAAAATGTGTTCCTGTCGCTTGAGAACCGGATGAAGTGCGGGATCGGCAAGTGCGGACACTGCAATGTCGGTCCGAAATATGTCTGCAAGGACGGGCCGGTCTTCTCCTACGCCCAGCTCCTCAACCTCCCGCCCGAATACTGAAAACTACACCGCCTCAATTGTTGATGGCGGTTTGGCTGCGATGTTGTAGGTGACGCTGACCACCCCCGGCACCTCGGTGGTGATACGCTTGGCGATCCGGAGCAGTTTCTCCCAGGCAAGCCGGCTCGGCTCCGCAATCACCGCATCACTGCTTTCCCAGGAGCGGACCTCAATCTGATACCCGAACTGCCTTTTCCCCTCCCGGATACCGGTCACCATATCCTGATGCAGAACCGCCAGATACTGAAATACCCCCAAATCCGCCAGCCCCTCCCCGACCGTCTGCCGGATCGCCGCGATCTGGGTATTGATGAACTCTTCAACATTCAGCCTTTCCGCCGGTATTTCTGTAATCAAGTACTGCCTCCTTTTTCTCAATTTAACCGGGCTGAAAGCAGGGTCAAGAAAGATTTGACACCACCAGCCCGGATAGTATAATGACTGACCGGTCAGTCTAATAAATGAGAAAAAAGAACATATCCCGAAAGGAGCAGATTCTGCAGGCGGCGTTTGCGACCGTCTGCCGTCAGGGCTATTATGAGACCCGGATTGATGATGTTGCCCGGCGTGCCGGCGTTGCCAAGGGCACGGTCTATCTCTATTTCCGGGACAAGCCGGATCTGTATCTGGGCATCATCCGCTGGCTGCTCAGTCAGGCGCTCGGCATCCTGCAGGAGGTCGCCGGTCAGCCGCTTTCTGCCCGCATCCGGCTCAGCCGGGTGTTTCAGACCTGGACCGAAAGACTGCTCCCCTATCCCGGTGCCACCGAGCTGATCTTCCCGGAGATGAACCGGGAGCGGTGCAATCTGAACCGCCGTTTCCGGGAGCAGGTCCTGCCCGAAATCCGGCGGCTGCTGGACGGAGTTGCGGCAATCATCAGTCAGGGGATTGAGCAGGGTGAGTTCCGGCCGGTTGAACCCCGGCTGGCAGCGCTCCACTTTCTCAACGCCTTTCGTTCCGGCTTACTGCTGATGTCCCGGGAACTGCGGATCAGCTCCGCACCCGCGCAGTCACTGGACCTGTTTTTTCATGGCATCAGTCTGAAGAAGGGAGGAAAATGAGCCGATTAAATTTAAAATCTCTGATGCTGTTGTTACCGCTGATCTGTCTGCCGCTTTGGGCTGAGGATACGCTGGTGCTGGACCCGGACCGGGCGGTGGAGCTGGCACTCAAAAATAACCTCCAACTCCGGCAGTCGCAGGAGAAGATTCTGGAGGCGGCAGCGGGCAAGGCGGTTGCCTTCGGCAGTTTCCTGCCCCAGATCTCCACCTCCGGCTCCTACACCCGGCTCGGCACCCTGAATGAGTTTCAGCTCGTCAGCCCGGTCTACCGGCGTCTGCCTCTGCGGGTCTATGACCCGACCGGTCAGCTCATCGGCTTTACCGACTCCATCCCCCTGCCGGTCGGTGCCGACACCGTCTCGATCCCGCTCGGCTCTCAGAACAACTACCTCTTCCGGGCTTCGGTTCAGCAGACGCTCTTCACCTGGGGCAAGCTGGTCAACGCCTACCGGATCGCCGGGCTGACCCTGGAAATCCAGAAGGCGGCATACGAGCAGGCAAAACAGCAGCTCAAGACTCAGGCGCTGGAGGCGTTCTATCAGGCGCTTCTGGCACAGAAATCGGTTGAGCTCCTGCGGGAATCGCAGCAGCAGCTGGAACGGCATGTGGCACAGGTGGAACGGCTCTATAACGAAGGTCTTGCCAGCCGGCTTGAGCTGATGCGTGCCCGGGTCGGGCTGACCAACCTTGCCAATCAGGTATCGCAGGCGGAAAACGGCGCCGGGCTGGCGTTGCTCGGGCTCTGCAATCTGCTCGCCATCGACCCGGACACACCGCTCCGGCTTGAGGCGGAGCTGGATGCGGAATCGCTGCCCGTGGACCTCAGCACCGCAGTTGACTCCGCACTCCGGCACCGGCCCGAGCTGGTCCAGCTGCGTCAGGCGCTGCGGATTGCTGATCTCGGAGTGCGCATCGCCCGCACCGCCAACCTGCCGACGCTCTTTGCGTCTGCCAATTACGACTACAAGAAACCGGTCGGGTTCAGTGACCGGTGGGGAAAGGACTGGAATGCCACGGTCGGTGTCAGCCTGCCGCTGTTTACCGGTCTTGCCAATTATCACAAGCTCCGGCAGGCGCAGTCCCGCTACCGCCAGGCGGTCTTGAGTGTCGGCATGGTGGAGCAGGCGGTCCGGCTCGAGGTGGAGGCAACCGCCAAAAGCCTGGCTCAGGAGTGGCGCAATATCCGTTATCAGGAGGAGAATGTGAACCTCGCCGAGGAGGCATTCCGGCTTGCGGAGCAGCGTTACGAAAACGGACTGCTGAGCAATCTTGAGTACCTGGACATCCAGCTCCAGCTCACCCAGAGCCGGCTTGCCCGACTCAGTGCCCTCGCCAACTATCAGATCGCCCGTGCCCGTTTTCTGCGGGCGACCGGAAAATTTTAAGGAGGAAAAATGAGGCGTAATTATCTTGAATTGATCACTCTCACCGTTATTCTGTTAATCCTGATAACCGGTGGCTGCACCAGTAACCGCAAAAAAAGGGCGGAATTACCGGTCGGTGTCAGCGTGATTACTGTTGAACCCCGGACCGTCACCCGTTCCATTCAGCTCCTCGGCATCCTGCAGGGTGAACAGCAGGTGATCGTCACCTCCAAAATCACCGGCCGGGTCACCGAAATTGTCAAGCTTGAAGGCAGTCCGGTTGCCCAGGATGAGCCGATCGGTTATGTCCTGAATGACATTCCGGGCATGGACTACAAGCCCGGACCGGTCCGCTCGCCGATCCGCGGTGTTGTCGGCAAGCTCTATGTTGAACCCGGGCAGATGGTGACACCGGCAATGCCCTTTGCCGCCGTTGCCCGCTACGGCGAGCGTCTGAAGATGAAGGCGTTTGTCAGTGATGCGGATCTGCCCTATGTCCGGCGGGGTGCCCGTGCCCGGGTCAGCTTCTCCGCAATTCCGGACACCAGTTTTGAAGGCACGGTCACTCAGGTGACACCAATGCTTGACCCGCAGAGCCGTTCGGCAACCGTGGAAATCACCATCCCCAATCCCCGCGGCAGACTGATTCCCGGTATGGCGGGAATGGCGCGGCTGGTAGTTGAGGAGAAAACCGGTGTGACCGCGGTGCCGGCATCGGCGCTGTTTACCACTGATGAAACCCGGGTGGTAGTAATTGAAAACGGTGTTGCCCGGTTCCGCACCGTCCAGCTCGGCCTGCGCGGTGATGAGTGGATTGAGATTTTGAGCGGACTGAATGTGGGCGAAAAGGTGGCAACCGTCGGCAAGGAGCGGGTGGCTGACGGGCAGCGGGTAACGGTGGTGGAGGCAAAATGAGGCTTACTGACACTTCAATCCGCCGGCCGGTAACCACGATCCTGGTCTCGCTCGTTCTGATCATCTTCGGTCTGGTCGGCGTCTCCCGGATGCCGGTTGATGTCTTCCCGCAGGTGACCCTGCCCTCGGTGATCATCGTCACCACCTATCCGGGCGCCGGTCCGCTCGAGGTGGAATCCGAGGTCACCCGGCTGATTGAACAGCGGGTGGGCACAATCTCCAACCTCAAGGACATCACCTCCCGCTCGCTGGAAAACATCTCGATCATTCAGCTCCAGTTTTCCTGGGGTACCAATCTGGATGCAGTTGCCGCTGATGTCCGCGACCGGCTGGACATGGCGGTGGCACAGCTGCCGGATGGTGCCTCCCGGCCCTTTGTGCTCAAGCTTGACGCATCAATGATGCCGGTGCTGCAGATCGGCCTTTACGGCAACATCGACCCGCTGGCGCTCCGGGATGCAGCGGATGATCTGGCAGATGCCCTCCAGCGGGTGCCGGGAGTTGCCTCTGCAATGGTGGGCGGGGGCACCAAGCGCCAGCTCCAGATCCGGATTGACCTCCAGAAACTGACCGCTGCCGGCATCTCGGTTGACCTGCTTGCCCAGACGCTCAAGGCACAGAACCTCAACTTTCCTTCGGGCACGGTAAGTGCTGACGGCCGGGAATATCTCATCCGCCTGATTGGTGAATACCAGGACCCGGCTGATGTCGGCAACACGCTGGTCGGAATGAAGGGGAATACCCCGATCCTGCTCAAGGACATCGCTCAGGTTGAATGGGGTGCTGAGGAGAAGACCACCATTGCCCGGTATAATGGCGGGAGCACCGTATTTGTCGTGCTCCAGCGCCGGCCTGATGCCAATACCGTGCGGGTGGCAACCGCAGCCCGGAAGGAACTGAACCGGCTCCGCTCCACTCTGCCCGCGGGCGTGGATGCGGCGGTTCTCTTCGATTCCTCCCGGGAGATTACCCGCTCGATCTCCAATGTGGTCAACAACCTGCTCCTGGGCGGCATCCTGGCGGTCATGGTCCTGTTTCTCTTCCTCCGCCGGTTTCGCGCCACCGCCTTTGTCGCCTTCTCCATTCCGCTCTCGGTCTTCTTTGCTCTGTTCTTCATGTTTCTGCTCGGATTCTCGGTCAACATCCTATCGATGGCGGGACTGGCGATTGCGGTCGGTATGGTCGTGGACAACGGTATCGTTGTCTTCGAAGCGATCTACCGGCACCGGGAACGGGGCGAAGCAGCAATTCAGGCAGCCGGCATCGGCACGAGTGAAGTGGGCATGGCGATCACCGCCTCCACCCTGACAACGGTTGTGGTATTCCTTCCACTCCTGCTGGTCCGCGGAATTATGCAGGTATTCTTCCGGGAGCTGGTCTGGGCGGTAGTCGGTGCACTTGGTGCCTCACTCATCATTGCCCTCACTCTGATTCCAACGCTTACCAGCCGCTATCTGCCCAGGGTTGGCACCAGCAGCCTGCGGGGCATCCGCGGCTGGAGCGAACGGTTCTATGCCCGGCTTGAGGAAAACTATGCCCGGCTCATCGGCTGGGCGCTCGGGCACCGCCGGCTGGTGGTGTTTGGCTCGCTCCTCATTCTGCTCATTTCCCTTGCCCTCCTGCCGTTCATCGGCCGGGAGTTCTTCCCTTCTCAGGAAAGCCAGCTCCGCTCCTATATCGTGGAGATGCCGGTGGGTTCCAGCCTTCAATCAACCGATCAGGCGGTCCGGCAGCTGGAAAATTACATCCTCCAGGAATGGTCTGCAGACCTGGAAGGGGTGGCGGTCCAGCTCGGTTCCGGAACCGGATTTCAGGCGATCTTCGGCGGCGCCACCGGCTCCCACACCGGACAGCTCAACCTGATATTAAAACCCCGGCGCCAGCGGCGTCACTCGGTTGATCAGATTGACCAGGCGATCCGTGCCCGCGCTGCTCAGATCCCGGGTCTGCAGGTCCGGGTGACTGAACGCTCCTTCACCGCAATGGCGGGCGTCACGAGCGGCATTGAGATTGATATCACCGGCTACGATCTCGCAACCGCCGACACCCTGACCCGTCAGGTGCTCGCCGCCATTGAATCAATACCCGGTATCGCCGACCTCAAATCCAGCCGGGAACCGGGTAAACCGGAACTTCAGCTGATCATCGACCGGCAGAAGGCAGCACTTTACGGACTCACCCCGTATCAGGTGGGTTCTGCCCTGCGCACCCAGATTCAGGGCAATGCGGTCAGCACCTTCCGCCTTGCCGGCAGAGAGTATGACATCCTCCTCCGCCTGCCCGAGGAACAGCGCAACGAACTGCTGGACATTCTGGGAATAACCATCAACAGTCCGGCAGGTCCGGTGCCCCTGAAAAATCTGGTCTCAGTCCGGACCGGCACCGGTCCGATTGAAATTGAGCGCAAGAACAATCAGCGGGTGGTCAAGATCACCGCCCGCAATGTCGGGGTTTCATCCGGCCAGCTTGCCAGCCGGATCGCCCGCGCCCTGAAGCCGATTCCCGTACCACCCGGGTTTGACATCCGCCTCTCCGGCTCTTATGAGGAGATGACCTCAACCTTCCGCGACTTCGGCCTTGTACTCGTCATTGCCATCATCCTGGTCTTTGTGGTCATGGCATCACAGTTTGAATCGCTGCGCGATCCGTTCATCATCATGTTCACCCTGCCCTTTGCCCTGATCGGTGTGCTCTGGGCGCTGTTTCTGACCCGCACCCCGATTTCGGTGATTTCGCTCCTTGGCGTTCTCATTCTGGTCGGCATCGTGGTTAATAACGGCATCGTCTACATCGATTACACCAATCAGCTCCGGCGCCGGCACGGACTGCCGCTTCTTGATGCGGTCAAAGAAGCAGGCAGGGTCCGGCTCCGGCCGATCCTGATGACATCACTTACAACCATCTTCGGCATGCTGCCACTCGCATTTCAGATTGGTGAAGGCTCGGAGCTGTGGTCGCCGCTTGGCAGAGCGATTGTCGGCGGAATGCTGGTGTCCACCTTTCTCCCGCTCGTATTCATCCCGGTGCTCTATACGATCTTCGAACTGCGCTCGGAACGGCGCCGGCAGCAGAAGGGAGAATCGCAGTAAACCTCAGGTGAGACCGGCTTCCCGGAGTGCCCGGGTCGCCAGCTGGTGTGCCGAGACAGCATCTGACGGACTGATACCCTCATCAAGGTAGGAGTTGAAATAGCGCAGTACCCGGTCCAGATTTTCCACCCCTTCACTGTCCAGCACATTCACCACCGCCTGCCAGAGTGCGACCACCGAATAGACCAGCGCCTCATCGGTCAGCGGGACCGGCTCATCAAAAACCAGTGTCGGTTCAGCCAGCTCCGGCTGGCGGATCAATGCCGCCCCAAGTTCCGGTGCATCGGTAATCCGGTCAACCGGCACCAGCCCGACCGCGCCCTCAGCATCAGCGTAGCGGATCAGATTACAACTGTGCCAGATTCCCTCATTGACAATCAGGTTGATCATCCGCTCCAGCCCGCTCGCCCGCTCATAACCCTGCGCCTCATTCTTGGGAAACCGCGCCAACACCTGACTGCCATAATGCACTGCCAGCGGAACATAGTAATCAGGCTTGCCCTTCAGTCCGACGCCCAGCTGCCATTTGCGGTCCGCACCCTGCTCTGCCCGGATTACTGCTCCGGCAAGCAGAGTCAGCGTCTTGCTCTTTGACAGGGAATCAAAGAAACTCATTCTCTGCCTCCTGATGCCTGCTTCAGTTTCTGTTCAATCTTCGCCCAGGTATCCTTGAGCGTTACTGTCCGGTTGAACACCAGCCGGTCCGGCTGACAGTCCCGGAGATCGGCACAGAAATAGCCCAGCCGTTCAAACTGAAACCGCTCTCCGGGCTTGACATCCCTGAGCGCAGGCTCAAGCTTGCAGCCGGTCAGCACCTCAAGCGACCTGGGGTTCAGGTTTGCCTTCCAGTCCTGCCCGGGTTCAACATCATCGGGATCCGGCTTGACAAACAGCCGGTCATAGAGCCGGATCTCAGCATCAACCGCATGCCGGGCAGAAACCCAGTGAATTGTCGCCTTGACCCGCCTGCCATCCGGCGCATCACCGCCCCGGGTTGCGGGATCATAGACACAGCGCAGCTCCCGGACCCTGCCCTGCTCATCCCGGATCACATCCACACATTTGATGAAGTAGGCATAGCGCAGCCGGACCTCCCGGCCTGGTGCCAGCCGGTAATACTTGGGCGGCGGCTCCTCCCGGAAGTCATCCTGCTCAATGTAGAGCTCCCGGCAGAAAGGCACCTTTCTCGTCCCGGCTGAGTGGTCCTCAGGATTATTGATCGCCTCCAGCTCCTCCACCTGCCCTTCCGGATAGTTCTCAATCACCACCCTGAGCGGTCTGAGCACCGCCATCCGGCGCTCGGCACGCCGGTTCAGATCCTCGCGCACGCAGTGCTCCAGCAGGTCAATTGAAACCACCGTATCCGCCTTTGCCACCCCGATCTGCTCGCAGAAGTTCCGGATTGACTCCGGTGTATAACCGCGGCGCCTGAGTCCGGCGATCGTCGGCATCCGCGGGTCATCCCAGCCCGAGACATAGCCGGACTGCACCAGCTCAAGCAGCCGGCGCTTGCTCAGAACGGTATAGGTCAGATTCAGCCGGGCAAACTCAACCTGGCGCGGATGGTGCACCCCGAGCTGCTCCAGAAACCAGTCATACAAAGGCCGGTGGTCCTCGAACTCCAGGGTGCAGATTGAATGGGTAATCCCCTCAATTGAGTCCGACTGACCGTGCGCCCAGTCATAGGTGGGATAGATGCACCACTTGTCTCCAGTCCGGTGATGGGGCACCTTCATGATCCGGTACATCACCGGATCCCGCAGGTTCAGATTCGGTGATGCCATGTCAATCTTTGCCCGCAGCGTTTTTGACCCGTCCGGAAACTCACCCCGGCGCATCCGCTCAAACAGCTCCAGATTCTCCTCAACACTCCGGTTCCGGTAGGGACTCTCCTTTCCGGGCTCAGTCAGTGTTCCCCGGTACTGCCGGACCTCCTCAGCCGAGAGGTCACAGACATACGCCTTGCCCTTTTTAATCAGCTCCTTTGCCCAATCATACAGCTGGTCAAAGTAGTCCGAGGCGTAATAAAGATGCTCACCCCAGTCAAACCCGAGCCAGCGCACATCCTCCATGATTGAGCGCACATACTCCGCCTCCTCCTTCTCCGGATTGGTGTCATCAAACCGCAGATGGCACCGTCCGCCATACTCCCGGGCGATCCCGAAATTGAGACAGATCGACTTGGCATGACCGATGTGCAGATAGCCGTTGGGCTCGGGTGGAAACCGGGTCACCACCGGCGGCTTGAATCTGCCCGATGCCAGATCCTCATTAATGATCCTCCGGATGAAGTCCGGACCGGAACGCTTCTCATCAATTGTGCTCATTTAGTGAATGATAACCGGCTTTAACGCCTCTGTCAAAAATGAACACCACCGAGCACCCGGTCAATCCGGGCAAGCACTCGCTCCCGGCCGCAGATTGAAAGCACATCCCCGATCGCAAACCCGTAATCCCGGCCGGTCACCGCCACCCGCAGCGCCTGACTCACCGCCATTCCCTTGACATTCTCCCTGCGGGCAAAATCCTCCAGCACCCGCATCAGCCTCTCCGGTTCAAACGGCTCGGCGCCGGCAAGCACCTCCCGGACCCGGACAAGCAGCCTGCGCCCTTCATCACCCAGCCACTTCCGGACCGCCCGCTCCTCATAGACCATCGCCCCATCCGGCAGGAAGAAATAGTCATAATCCAGAATATCACCCGCCACCTTGATCCGGTCACCGGCAGCCTCCACGATCCGCGCCACCTTCTCCCTGACCTCCGGCATCACCGGCTCACTTATCAGCCCGGCGCGGATCAGATAGGGCAGCACCAGTCCGGTCCGCTCCTGCACCGGCAGCGCCATCAGATAATGCACCTGAAACGCCATCAGCCGGTTCGGGTCAAAGCTTGCCGGCGAGCGCACCACCCGCTCCAGCGAAAACAGCCGGACCAGCTCAGCAACAGTAAAAAACTCGGTTCGGTCATCATAGGACCAGCCCAGGAGCGCCAGATAGTTCACCAGCGCCTCAGCCAGAAACCCGGTCTGCTGATAGAAGTCAATCACGACCGGATTGAAAAGCTCCGGACTGGTATCAAGCCCGAGCCGGCGGGCGATCTTCTCCCCGCGTGCCAAAAGCTCGGCAAAGTCCGGCTTCTTCAGATACTCCTTCAGCTTCCGCTTGCTCAGTTTATTCCTGCTTCCCGGCTCGGCAACATAGGGCAGATGGGCAAACTTCGGCAGCGGATAACCCAGACTCTGCAGGATAAAAATCTGGCGCGGGGTATTGGAAAGATGCTCCTCAGCCCGGATGATATGGGTGATACCCATCAAGGCATCATCGACTGCACTTGTCAGATGATAGAGAAAACTGCCATCCTGGCGCACAATCACATGATCCTGCTCCAGCCCCAGGTCAAACTCCACCCGTCCTCGGATCAGATCATCCACCACCAGCGTGCCCGCATCCGGCATCTTCAACCGCACCACCGGTCTCCTGCCCTCAGCCTCAAACCGGGCGCAGTCAGCCGCGGTCTCCGCCATCCAGCGCCGGCTGTAACGGAAGGTCCTGCCCTCAGCCCGTGCCTGCTCCCGCTCGGCTGCGATCTCCTCCGGTGTGGCGTAATCCTTATATGCGGCACCGCCGGCGATCAGCCGGTCCACCGCCTGCTGATACAGCTCACGCCGCTCCGACTGAAAATAGGGTGCGTGCGGCCCGCCTTTGTCCGGACCCTCATCCCAGTCCAGCCCGAGCCAGCGCAGACCTCTGAGGATCGGCGCAAGCATCTCCGGCTGATTCCGGTTCTCATCGGTATCATCAATCCGGAGAATGAAAACCCCGTTATGCCCTCGGGCAAAAAGCCAGTTGTAAAGTGCGGTCCGTGCCAGACCCAAATGCAGTGCACCGGTCGGTGACGGTGCGATTCTCACCCGGACCTGCTCATTATCCATAGACTGAATTTGTGAACTGAAAACGGAGAGGAAGGGATTCGAACCCTTGATACCCGGTTAGGGGTATAACCGCTTAGCAAGCGGTTGCCTTCAGCCGCTCGGCCACCTCTCCCGATTTTTCCGAACCGGCACTGACTCCGGTTCAGGGCAAAATTATGGCGGAGGGCGCAGGATTCGAACCCGCAAGGCCCGTCGCCGGGCCGGCAGATTTCAAGTCTGCTGCCTTACCAGGTTAGGCTAGCCCTCCGACCGGGCAGACAACTGCCAAACCTGCTCCTCAATAATCTATTGATATTCCGGCTGAAGTCAACCTTTAACCGAGGACCGGACCGCCCGCGTCCGTCACCGGACCGACCCTACCGGGAACTGCCCCCGGACCTGACAGAAAAAACCGACACCCCCAACCCTAAATCATTCAAAAAATGAAACTTTCACCCGCAAACCCCATTCTCCCACCGCAGGAATGTGAAATCCGGCCCCGATTCAGGACTCTAACTTGATGGGGAAATACGCCATCAGATTGTTGACTGATTTTAATATCCGGATAGTCTATTTGACAGGTAATGAGACATCTGGGTGGTGTAATTCTGGTTATCCTGGTTGCCGGCTGTTACCGCGAGGGCCCGCCGCGGGTGCCAGCTGCCGGCGGTCCGAGCTCCGGTCAGCCGCAGGAAACCCTGCGCTTCTTTGCGGTCTCGACCGACCCGAACCGGGATAACATCTCCTACCAGTTTGACTGGGGCGATGGCACCGCGCCGGAGTGGAGCGCTGAGATCAGAAGCGGTGATACGATGTTCATGTTTCATGTTTATCAGGAGAGCGGGTTTTATCTAGTGCAGGTCAGGGCAAGGGATGAGAAGGGCAACGAATCTGAACCGGGTATCGGGTTGCCGGTAGCGGTCAATTTCTTCGGACCGCTCGTCCCTTCCCGTCCTGCCGGACCGGAAGTCGCCTGGCCCGACACTCCGCTGGTCTTTACCACCATCGTCCAGCACCGGCACGGTGACAGCGTAGCGGTGCAGTTTGATTTCGGCGACAGCCTGAGCTCCTGGAGCCGATTTGTGCCTTCCGGCACCACCGTTGAGGTTACCCACTCCTTTTCTTCCCGGGGTTCGTTTGCGGTCCGGGCACGGGCAAGGGATAAAAATGGTGTTGTCAGCCCATGGTCTGAGCCGGCGACTGTCCTGATTGACTTTCCACCGCTGCGGCCACCGCTCAATCTCAGACTCGCACCCCATCTCGGAGTATATCTCCGGCTGCGCTGGAACAGAAACGGCAATCACGATTCGGTCCGCTACTGTATCTGGTTCCGCCAGGCAGACTCATTCCGGTTCCGGCTCGTAGACTCCACCCTGAATAGCAGTTTTCTCCACGACCCGTTCTACACCACCGGTGATTACATCATCTCTGCCCGGTTCCGGGATCAGGAGGTTTTCGCACCTGATACTGTCTCCACCGTTGCAGTCTTCACCGATACCCTGTTTTTAAGCGAGCTGAACTGCGCCGGTCCTGCCGGCTATGGCTGGGACAGTATCAGCCTCATCGGCAGGACAGTCTCAATGCGGGAAACGGCCTCTGCCCGCAGCTGCGGTTTCTATCTCACCGACTTTACACCGGAGACACTGAGCCTGAACTACTTTCTTGCCAGCGCCCATCTCGGACCGGATGACCCGGGTGGTGTGGTTCCACCCGCAGCCTGGCGGCGCACCTGGCTTGCCAATGTCACCGGCAGTAGCAGTACACCTCTGCCCCCTTTTGACAGCCTGCTTTACCGGGACCGGGTGCTGCTCAATGCGGGCACAACCGAAATTGCGGTCTGGCTGCCTTCAGACAATTACGCCCTGGTCCGAATTCTGCCCACCCGCACCTGCCGGTTTGGTGTCCTCTCCTGGTATCAGCGGGTGCCGGGGCTGAGGCTGATTTATCCGGTCAAGCAATCGGACACGCTCATTTTCAGGAGGTAAAAATTGAACGAGGAGCTGATCAAACTTTTCCGCACCCAGCTGGGCAGAAAGCAGTATGCCGAGCTGGAGGGCACCTGGCTCGAGCTGATTTCCACCGATACCACACTGCCCGAACTGCTGGCGCTGATTGACCTTGCGGTCCGCTGGGCACCAGCCGAACTGCCGGTAACACTGCTCTGGGTCCTCGCCGAGTTTCTTGCCGAGCAGAGGCGGTTCAGTGATGAGCTGGCGGTCCTGCGCCGGCTCGTTTCCCTGACCCCGGATGATGAAAAACTCACCCGTGCTCTGGTCCGCTGTCTCCATGACCTCTATCCCGAGCTCGGCCTGCTCGACCGGCTGATTCAGAAGTCCGGGCTGGGTTATGGCACACCGCTGGCTGAGGCGCTGGAACGGCTTGACCGCTACCTGAACCTTCTGCCCGGGAAACTGGTCTATGATCCGGAACAGAGCCTGGGCACAGTCAGAAATCTGGATTTGCTGTTTGACCGGGTGCAGGTTGCCTTTGATAATGGCGCCACGCTGACTTTGGAGATCACCGCTGCTGTCAACCGGTTCCGGTTCCCCGGTCCGGATAGCTTCTTTTATCTGCTGAAAAACAACCCGGACCGGCTGTGCTCAATCGCACAGTCCGAACCGGCAGAACTGATTGCTCTTTACCTGCGCGACACCGGTAGACCGGCAACCGCTGAGGAGCTGGCAGCCGCACTGGAGCCGGTGATCGGAGCTGATGGATTCCCCGAATTCTGGGAGCGGGCAAGGAAGGGGCTGACACGTCATCCCCATATTGCGGTCACACCCCGCAGCCCGCGCCGCTATCAGTGGCAGGCTGAACCCCGGACAAAACCCGAGCTCAAACCGGACCAGCAGCCGGAAGCACCGGAACGCAGAACCGGTATTACACCGGAACAGATCAGGGAACTGAACCGGGAGCAGGTCCTGAAATCCTTTCAGGAACTGCGCACCGCACCGGAGAGAAGGAAGTTTCTGGAGCTGATCCAGCAGGAGCGGCCTGAGGATTGGCAGGAGCTCTATTCCACCGTCTTCCTCAGTGGTACCGACAGCCGGACCTGCCAGCTGATTCAGGAGCGCCTGCCTGAAGAGAAGTGGCAGGAGCTGGTGAAGACCGCATTGACCGACTACCGCCGGTTTCCTGACGCCCTGCTGGTGCTTGCCCAGCTGACCGTCTCCATCCCTGCCCGTCAGCTGCTGAGCCGGCTCCTGGACATCATGGAACTGGATCCGGAACGCAGCCGGCGCAATCAGGCAAGAAAAATTCTGACCGCTGAAGATTACCGGCTGGTCCGGTCTGCCCTGACCGAAATGGGGGAAGAGGATGCCCGGCGCCTGCGCGACCGGATTAAAGCCAGCCGGACCCTTGAACCCTTCCAGCAGGATGAACTCCTGACCCTGATTGCGGAGCAGTTTCCCGCCCTGACCCGGAAGCCCGCTGCCGATGCGGTCTGGACAACCGCTGCCGGGCTCGAGCGGGCGAAAAGACAGCTTCAGGAGCTGACGCAGGTGGAGCTGCCGAAATCGGCTGAGGAGATCGCCCGGGCGCGGGCGTTCGGCGACCTCTCGGAAAACTACGAATACAAGGCGGCAAAGGAGAAGCAGGCGCGGCTGATGCAGAAGATCAGCCAGCTCCAGCAGGAGCTGAGCCGTGCCCGGGTGATTGAGCCGGACCGGATTGACACCGGCACCGTTTCGGTCGGCTGCCGGGTGGAGCTGACCGGTGATGACGGCACGGTCCATCACTATTCCATCCTCGGACCCTGGGATGCGGACCACGAACAGGGAATAATCTCATTTCAGTCACCGCTTGCCCGCAAACTTCTGGGCCGAAAGCCGGGTGAACTGATTCAGCTCGACAACCGGACGCTCAAAATCACCGCAATCACCCGGGCGATCTGAAGCCAAATGGCGCTCATCCTCAAGCCGGATGCCGCGGCGATCCTCCGGGCGGTTGAGGTGCTGAAGGACGGCGGGGTGATCATCTTCCCCACCGAAACGGTCTACGGCATCGGCGCTGACATCCGTCAGCCAAGGGCGATTGAACGCATCTTCAGGATCAAACAGCGTCCGCCTGACCTGCGCCTGCTTGTCCACTGTGCGGACCGGTTTCAGGCAGCGCTGGTGGTGCGGGAAATCCCGGCACCGGCAGCGCGCCTGATTGACACCTTTCTGCCCGGACCGCTGGCACTGATTCTCTACCGCTCAGGTGCGGTGCCTGACATCGTCACTGCGGGCGGAGAAACGGTCGGCATCAGAATTGTCAACAACCCGGTATTCAGCACCATCGCCCGCACCCTCGGCGCACCGCTTGCCGGCACCAGCGCCAACCGCAGCGGTGCACAGCCCACAAATGACTTCCGTGCCATTGACCCAAAGATAATTGATCACTGCGACCTCGCACTTGACGCCGGTGTTGCCGGCAGCGGCAGGCCCTCAACCATTGTTGACCTGACCCGCAATCCGCCGGTAATTGTCCGTGCCGGTGAGATTGATCCGGCTAAGCTCCAGGCGCTGCTCAACCTGAAATAGCCCGCCATTTGCATTTTGCACTGATTTACCGATTCCTCGACTCGGCTGACGCCTCGCCCGGAATGACCTCCCCTTTGGTCATTTCGAGCGGAGCCGAGAAATCCCGTTCCGTCTGAGAAAGAGCGATTTCTCAGTTCCGCTTCGCTCGGAATGGCAGAAAAAGGGAAAGGTCATTTCGACCGGAGCCGAGCAGAGCGAGGCGGAGTGGAGAAATCGCTTAAAGAGATTCCTCGACAGGCTCGGAATGACTTCCCTTTCGGTCATTTCGAGCGGAGCCCGAAGGGCGGAGTCGAGAAATCCCTCCCGGCCTGGTAAAAGAGAGATTCCTCGATTCCGCTTCGCTTCACTCGGAATGACAATAAAAGAAAGCCATGGAACGACCCGCAGAGGTCTATCCGACCGCAGTAACCTGTTTGGGTCATTTCGACCGCAGTGGAGAAATCCCTTTCCCTTATCGCGCAATCACCACTTTGCGTTCCACGCCGGCATTACTGCGGATAAAATACACCCCTGGTACCAGACCCCGCACATCATTGGCACCGGGCACAAGCTCCAGCACCCGCCTGCCGGTGATGTCCACCAGCACCGGCTTACCTGCCACTCCTGCCCGCTCCGGCAGATACAGCACACCCCGCACAATCGCCGGTATCACACCAGACCCTGCCGGCTCAAACTCCTCCTCAACCTCAAGCCGCTGATTATGGGTGCCGCGCAGTCCAGCCTCATCCCAGTGCAGAAACCCGAGCGAATCGGTCTTGATAATGAACGGCCAGTTGCCTCTCCCCTGAAGCACACCCCCCAGAACATAACCACCATCATGGGCAATAAACCCGTCGAGAAACTCGTAAAAGGGCGTTTCCGGAGGTTGGGACTTGAATTTATACTGCCGGAGCCAGCAAACCTCAAAATTACGGTTCAGCTTAAACATGGCTATCCGGTAATTTGTGTTGGTGTAGGACCCCACGATCTGCCCGGCAAGCACACATCCGGTATCGGGGGTAGGCAGTATCTTGCGGATATAAGTCAGTCCATCAGACTCCGGCTCACGCCAGGGAAACAAACGCCGCTGTGAAAGGAGATTCCCTGTTTCGGAGTCATAGATGTCAATATCATACCATAAGGAATCCTGTCTCATCGTCCACTCCGTGACGCCCACCGCAATATTGCCATCAGCGAGAATTGCAACATGCGGCCAGTGAAAGTGAAAGTTTCCCCAGCTCGCCTTCCGCTTTCTCTCCCAGAGAAGATTGCCGGCGGAGTCAAACCGCACCAACTTGTAGAAATCTACAATTGTATCCTCACCAACATACTCATAACCCCATCCCACCGCCACACACCCGCTGTCCTGCGTCATCTCCAGAAAATACGGATCACATCTACCCCAGTAACTGATCCAGCGCACCGTGCCATCCCGGTTCAACCTCGCCACAAACCTCCCGGCCGCCTCTCCCATGGCGAGACAGCCACCGTCTGCGGTCGGCACAATGTCATAAACGTCACTGATCCCGCCGCGCCCGCGCAAGGTTGTCATCCAGAGAATTGCCTGACCATTTGCCTTGAGCTTGAAGATCATCGCATCACAAAACCCTTCACCGGTGATACTGTCATTAAAAGCCCCGCCAACAATGTAATTACTGTCCGCAGCTGTAGCAACTGAAGCCGTGGTCGCCCAGCGCCAGTTGTATAACGCCTGCCAGTTAAACCTTGCAACCCATTCCTTATTACCAGTGGAGTCAAATTTGATCAGCTGTTGATTGATACATCCGTGGTCAGCGGTCGGCACCAGAATTATCATATCCCCGCAATCGTAAATGCGCATGAATGTAACCACCGCCTGAGCTGCTCCCGGCAGAAGAAAAGTCACCAGCGCGATCAGGCAGCGGAACCTGCTAACCGTGGTTGATAAATTTACCGGCAACACTGTAACCTCCATTTTCAATCCTCCATAAATATACTCCCCGCGCCAACCCGGTCAAGGGCAGCACAAACTCTGCAGTCCCGCCCCCGCTCTGCTGAGAAAACCGCTCAATAACCCTGCCGGCAACATCGGTAATCACCAGCTCAACCCTTCCTGCAACCCCGGAAACGGACAGCTTCAACCCATTCCCACCGAATCCGGAAACAGCCCGCAACTGCGCAGACAGACCGCCGAGCTTCCCCTGTTCTCCCTCCTGTTCAGCCGGAAGATAATATCTCCACACCCACCGTCCCGGTCCTCCTTCCTTGAATACCCCATAGGCCTCCAGCCTGCCGATCATGGAGGTAAGCGCTGCTCCAGCTTGAACTATTTCAGGCGTGTGGTATAAATACCGCACACGACCAGAAACCGGATTGTAAAAACCATAAAGCGTGGGATAATCATCACCCAGCAGAAACATCACCGAATCAGGACCGAAGGCAGTTATTGATGCACCGGGGGTCAGCCTGTCTTCCTCATTGGGAAGATTGTGCCCGCGATCCTCCCAGCCATTTCTATCCGGCAGAAAGCGCACGAAATATCCTCTGGGAGGACGGTCAAGATTATTCCTCATCACCACTACCATCCCACGGGGATAGGAAGGTGACTGATTCGACATCGGAACCCAGGTCAACCGGGGCAGAATCCGGTCCATTCTGCCCGCAGGAAGATCAGGCAGGCGTTTCCAAGTCCCATTCACCGGTACAAAATCACCCTTGGTAGGCATATTGTCAAAGGCATAACGCCAGAAATGTCCCCAGTAGTTTCCGCTCTGGTCCTGATGATACTGGCCGGTGAAGGCATAAAGCACCTCATGCGGAACTCCATCAATCTCCTCCACCCCACCGTAGCATAGACCGCCGCCCTCAGTCACCGGCTCCGGAACATCCGGCGCCCTGAACCAGCTGCTTAGACCCGGATCAAATACCCAGAACTCCCTTGTGTCCTGACCCTTGAATCCGAAAACCCAGCCGTTGGACGGCACAGCATACCGGTCTGGCACATAGGCAAGAGAGCTACCGGCACCATCCTCAGTGATAGGTAATAGAGGTATGTTACTGGTATATGCAGTCTCTCCCGTAACGATATCAATCCGGTAAAATCTATCACCGGAACCATTCTCCAGAAACCATACGCAAGCCCGGGTTCTGCCATCAATCTCAGTTGCTATTCCGGCACAAAGCGCACTGCCGGCATAGGTCTCATATGGAGATATAGGTGCGATCCTATCCCAATTTCCCAATGCAAAATTACAAATTATCCCCAAAACTGCCAGAACTGTTAATGCGGCAATATGACTTTTCATTTTTAACCTCCTCTCATTTAATTTTCAATCTTTTACCTTGCCGCATGTTTTTTCTTATTTTCCCGGTGACAGTATCATTTACCGCCACCGGATGTTACGCCCGCCCGCACCTCACCCGAGGGGTTAAGATATTGGAGTAATAAGGAGTAGAGTAGAGTAGAAACTCATCGGCTCACAGTAATTATAAGCAGAATTTGAATTCTGTCAACAGCTTGACAGATTTTGCAATTTGCACTGATTTACCGATTCCTCGACTCGGCTGACGCCTCGCCCGGAATGACCTCCCCTTTGGTCATTTCGAGCGCAGTCGAGAAATCCCGCTCCGTCTGAGAAAGAGCGATTTCTCAGTTCCGCTTCGCTCGGAATGGCAGAAAAAGGGAAAGGTCATTTCGACCGGAACCGAGCAGAGCGAGGCGGAGTGGAGAAATCGCTTAAAGAGATTCCTCGACAGGCGCGGAATGACGGAAGAAGAAAAAAGTGATTCCTCGATTCCGCTTCGCTTCACTCGGAATGACAAAAAAGGTAAAGGTCATTTCGACCGGAGCCCGCAGGGCGAAGTGGAGAAATCCCTTTCTCCTGCCGGGCAATTGTCACTAACCGGTAACAGAATTAATACCGGTATTCAATCCTGACCAGCAGTTCAGGGGTGGTGCGGTTGACACCGATGGCGCCGTTTTCATTCCGGCAGAACTTCAGCCCGCCACGCAGCTGAAGATAAAGCTCCGGCAGCGGGGTGAACTCCAGCTCCGGTCCGAACCGGACCGACCGCTCCACCTCCTCCAGCAGTTCACCGGTGACATAGTCATAGCCCAACGCCGGAAACCGGTAATAGCGCCGCAGGAATGTGGTATCCGCAACATCAAATGCCAGCCGGTCATAATCGCCCCGGTTATAATAGCCGCGCCGGGTGAGATCCCCCCAGATTGATAAATTGAGCCAGGTTGCCGGCATGAACCGCAGCTTTGCCTCAAGCCGGTCCGCATCCGGTCCGAGCTCATGGCCCAGCGGCACCGAATAGTTTTCATACATGATGTCGCGGAGCCGGTGATAATAGGTGAAGGCGGTTACGAGCGCATATTCCGCCCGGAAGTCAAAGGGCAGTGGTGGCGCCCAGAAGCAGCCGGACTGGAGTCCAAGACAGTTGGGTGATTCCCGGCGGGTGTTGAACTCAAAATTGTCAATGAGCAGCTGGGCATACAGCCTGGTCTGGGGCAGGTAAAGGACCGCATCACCGCCCACCAGCAGGTTGTCATCATGGCCCGAGTTGGCAACTGAGAAATAAATGGGCAGAAGCGGATTGAGCATGCCGGAGAAGTCCCAGGCGTTTTCCCAGTTGTAGACATTGAACATCGCACCGCCCAGCACCAGCCGTCTCCCGACTGTCAGTTCGAGCCGCTGCGCAGATAAAAACCGGTGCCGGTCGTTCCAGCGGGAGAGGAGTGCGGTGAAGCTGGTGAACTTCACCTGCCGGCGGCTCAGGGTCAGCTGAATTTTGTCCAGCGCCGGTGCCTGGTCAGAAAGCATTACCGAAGAGTGCCAGCCCGGACCCCAGACCAACTCATCTCTGCCCAGCTCCAGCCGCAACCACGGCAGATTGAACCCGAAGTATGCCCGCTCCATCTGCCAGAGCAGCCGGTTCCGCCAGGATACTGCCCGCGCACCCGGGTTGTGCCAGCCCGAGGAGTCACGGACACGCCCCTGTTCCGGATTGAAAACCAGCGGCTCCATCTCCTGATAGAAGAAAAACCGGTCTGCAGGCTGATTGAAAAACCGCAAGCCCAGCGATACCTGCTGGTGTTCAGGAGTAATCGCGGTCCGGGAGAAGAGGTCAAAGCCAACTGTGTCCGGTTCCAGCGGCAGTCGGAGCACCGGCTGTCTGCCGGTCAGCTCCGAGCGCAGCCGTTTGAGTGCAGTCTGCTGTGTGGGATTGAGCCGTCTGCCTGAAGCCAGCGATTCCGCCTCCTCCAACAGCTGGCAGAACTCCGCCCTGGTCCAGGGACGGCTGGTTGAAGGCAGAGTCTGAATCAGACCCGCGGTTTTCAGCAGGTCAACATCCTCATAAAGCCGGGAATCGGCCGGAATATACTGAAGTGCACCGGTCAGAGCGGTTAATACTCCGGGAATCAGCCAGATTATCCCGCAGGCAACCGGTAATGACCTTCGGGATTTGCACACCGCTATTTAATCACCCCGAGCCAGTCCCGCAAAAGGAACTGGAATCTGCCGATCAGAAGTGACATCCGTGCCATCACCGTATAGCCGAATGAGGCACCGAAGCCGATCATCAGGAAGATGATACCGGTTTCAGATGCCACCCTGAGTGCCCCCTTGTGCTCCCGGGAGAAGAAGAAGTAAAGCACCGAGCAGATGACACCGATAAATGAGATCAGCGCCCAGAGGAATACATCCCAGCGGGCAAAGATCGCCGGCGTCAGCAGTGTGCCCTGAATCTGTTTGATGATGTTGGTCTGAAAGTATGCGGGAATCGCCACGCCTGATGCCCAGCCGAGCACAAACCCCATCGGCAGCCGGATGAGCCACGAGACCTTGGGAATGAACCGGCAGAAGTAGCAGAGCCCGAGAACAAAGGGGATGATGTAAATCAGTTTGCCCTCACGGAAGAGCGGCGTCACCAGGTCCGGATAGACCGAATTGTACCAGGTGAGGGCGATCGTATAGCCGACCGAGACTCCGACAAACAGATGCTCACAGAACTTGTAGAACGGGTTGTCCTTCCAGAGGAAGGAAAAGATGCCGAAGGTCAGAATGACCGCAACCCAGGTCCAGATGTTGGTTGAGATGTGCATCCTTACCTCCTTTTCCGCCGGGTTGCAAAGAATGCCAGGTTGCCGATTACCACCAGCACCATGATGACGATGTGCGCCAGTGACTGGGAGTCCATTGCCGCCACCGCCGGCATGTAGACGTTGCTGTAACCCCGGCGCTGCACCAGCACCTCATATTCGGCTGCACCCTTCATCCCGGCAAGCAGTCCGGTCAGCTGTCCGCTCTGAAGATAGGGATAGGCATCAGCCGCCGAGACCGCGGTCACCCCCGCGCCGACCCGCATCCCGTATCTTGACTGGGCGTAGAGCAGCCAGTCGGAAAATCCGGGTGTGCCGGCGGAAATCGCAACCATGAACGGGATGTCCCGGAGCCGGGTGACCTCATTCATCATCGGCAGGGAGTCGAGCGGATGGCCGTAATAGTCCACCGGAAAAACATTCTTGATGTTCTCCCCCATTCCCAGAATCACCGCATCCACCCCTGCCTTCCAGCCGAGATAGACCACATCCTCACCATATTTCTTGCCGTACTCGGGCGGAATCTCGGTAACCGCCTTGTCGGCGAGCCCGGCACCGGTAATCCAGAGCCCGCACAGAAGCACCTTGACATCCCGGGCAAAGGCATGGCGCATCAGCGCCACGAGCATCGGATAGAGTTCGGGCATCGACGCCGGATCAAAGTCCACGGAAATCAGGAGTGTCTTTCCCGGCGGTATTGCATCCACCGCATCAAACACCGCCTTTGCCCGCGGTCCGGAACTGACCCCGAGACCGAGCGGTTTCAAAAGCGGAAAGAGCACCAGCACCGCCATCACGATAAAAATTATCTTGCGGTCGATCTTCAGCAGCCTCTCCAGGAAACTCATCCCTTACCTCCTCCGAGCCAGCCGCGTTCAATCCCCAGGATCACCTTGAGTGAAGTCGCAATCGCCCCCAGCGCCACTCCGAAGAGAATCGCCCGCTTTGCCGCCATGTTCGGCACCGAAAGCACCCATTCCGCCACCTCGGGCAGCTTGTGCCAGAGCGACTCGCCGACCGGCACCATCCCGAGCATGACCACAAAGGCGGCAATGAGCAAAAGCGCCGCCTCCTTGGTGCGTGCCCGGAACGCCCGATAGGCGGCTGATGCCATGTAGAACGCCAGGATGGCAAACATTGAGGCGTTGAGCGGAACGAGCATGTTCTTGAACAGCACCTCCTGAAGCGGGGAACCGGGCTTGACTCCCCAAGCCAGTCCGATGACCGCAGTAACCACCAGTGCCACGAGCGTCACGATTGAATATGCCCAGCCCGGACGCTGGCGCCGCAGACGGTCGGTATGATAGAGGATCAGACTGCCCACCCCGAGCACAAGCGCAAAGGCGGAGACAATCCGGATCCACTTGGTGGTCAGATCATAAAATGCGACCGAGACCGGATGGGGCACAAAGAACTGAATCATCATCAAAATCCCCATCCCGAGACAGATCGCCAAGGGTAAACTTCTGCGCATCATTCCTCCTCAGCTGACATTAAAGAAATTGAGGATATTACTGAAGAACCCGAGCGCCGGGATTTTCGAGAGCAAAAGGAGCACCGAACCGAGAAAGACGATAACGATGATCAGCAGCTTGCCATAGTCCTGCCCCTTGAGCGAACCGAGCAAAAGCGGCTCCCGGGAAAGGTAGGCGGATGCGGCGTACAGCTCCTCACCGATCAGGGTGTAGTCGCAGGCGGTAATGAAGAACGGCAGCTGGAACACCGAGTCGGTACCCGCAATCTGGATCGCACCGGTGGTCGCACCGGTCTCGGCGAGGATGAGCGACTCCGCCCAGAAGGTGCCGAGGAAGAAGTTGGTTGCCGGCTTTTCCCGGACCATCAGGCCGTCAACCGCTGCCGCATAGGCAAACTGCTCCGATGTCACAAAGAAGATGTTGTCCGGCTTGAAGGCATCAGGCCGGCCTGCCTTGGTGTACGCCTCCTTGACCACCTCCCGTGCCACCGTGTAGACGATCGGATCCCGGTTCGGCACCAGCAGTGCCGAGTCATACTGGGCGGTCTTCTTTGCCACCTCGCCGAGGATGTTGAGCGAGGCGATTGTGGCGATGTCGGCAACCGAACCCAGTCCGGGCACATACACGATCGGCTTGCCCATCTCGGTCGCCCGGCCGACCGCCTCCTCCACCGCATCCAGTCCGGCGATCCGGCGGACAAAAAGGTACCTCCCCGCCTTCGCATGCTCAATGAAGTAGATCACCAGCGCAAAAAATATGAGCATCGCCACGAGGATATTCACCCGCGCCCAGTTGAAAAACTGGGGTGAACTGCTGACCACCGCCGACCATGCACTCCAGACCGTATCGGCACCGGCAACCGCCGCCACCCGGTAACGGTAGGGTTGACGGTCAGTGACATCCTCATCAACATAGCCCTGCTCTGTCCCGGGCAGGGTGGCAACCGTGACCGTCTGCTCGTCCGCTCCCATCCGCTCGAGCACCAGCGCCTCCACCGTCACCGCCTCCGGCAGCTCCCAGCTGACGGTAATACTTTTGCCCGCATCATTCGGCGTATCCCGGACCGAAATGAACGGCGGGATAAAAGTACTGATGAGAAGAAACAGAATCAGGTTCATCATCACTCCTTATTTCCCGCTATTGTCAATTGCTGTTCCTGACACCGGCAGGGAACCGAGTGGCACTTCGGACAGCCGGCGGCATACTTGGCGCATGCCTGTTCCAGATTCACACCGGTGAGGTTTGCCAGACTCACCAGCCAGGCGAACACATCGGCAAACTCCTCCTCCCGCGCAGACTGCCGGTTCTGGCGCAGCGCCCGGGCGAGTTCCCCCACCTCTTCGGTGAACCAGCGGAATGTACCATCCACGCCCCGCTGCCGGTCCTTTTCAAAATAAATTTCTCTTATTCGCTGCTGAAACTCCTGAACTGTCACCGCCTTTTAGTATCAGCAAGCGGACGCCAATGTCAAGTTTATGACCCCGCCATTTCCAATATTGACCGGCGTCAGAATCCGGTTATGATATTATCACAAAAGGAGGCAATGTGCGCCTGACAAATCTGTTGCTCATCATCACCGTAACCTTCAGCCTGAGTCTGAGCCAGGAGCTGCTGCTCAATGGCAATTTTGAGCAGGACCTCTCCATCGGCTGGACCAGGACCGATTCCGGTTACGGTACCCATCAGGTTCTGCGGGGAACTGAATACCAGCCGGACCCGGACTATGAAGCCTGGGTTTATCAGTATGACAACCCCGGCTGGACCCGGCTGAGCCAGCGGGTTGAGGTTCCTGGTGTTGCCCTGCAACTCTCATTCTGGGCAAAATTTGCCGAAAGCGGTGGCACTTCCACCTGCTGGCCTGCTGCCTGCTTTCAGGTCTGTTATTACGATGCCGATGCCAACCTGCTTGGCGAAACCCGGTATTTCTATTCCACCTATGCCACCTGGACACCCTCCCCGATTCTGAGTCTCTACCAAATCACCAACCCGGACTGGAACCGCTATGAGCTGAATATCGCCGATGAACTGACCAGCAACCTGCCCGGGGTCAACCCCTCTGATGTTGCCTTTGTTGAAGTAGCACTCTGGAGCTATACCCACAGCGGCTGAGGGACCCCGGTGGCGGAGGTCTCCGCCGATGACATCTCATTAATCAATAACAACTCCGGACCGTTCATTCTGCTCGGCACCAAAACCGTGCTCGACTCACCGCCGGGCGGTAACAATAACGGCAGGTTTGACCCGGGTGAATCCGGCGGTCTGATCCTTGCTTTGCGCAATATTGGCAATCAGGGTGTAGATAATGTAAATGCTCTGCTCCGCTCCACCGATTCCCGCTTCATCATCACCGACTCCACCACCAGTTACGGCTCAATCCCTGCCTGCTCCACCCGCACCAATACGGGCGACCCGTTCCGGATTCAGGTTGACCCGGCAATTCCCAAGGAAACTCCGGTTCAACTACTGCTCCTGATCAACGGTAATGGCTATTGCGACACGATCCGGTTCCGGCTGATTGTCGGTGAGATTGTCCAGACCGATCCGATTCCGGATGGACCGCGTCAACCGCCACTGTACTGGGCTTACGACGATGTTGACACCAGCTATACCCAGCATCCGGATTTCTCCTGGATTGAAATCAACAACCTCGGCACCCAGCTCACGCTGAGTGATGACCAGACGGTTGTGCTCGACCTGCCGTTCAACTGGCAGTTCTACGGTGAACCCTACAGTCAGATCTCCATCTGCTCCAACGGCTGGGTTGCGCCCGGCTATACGACCAACACCGTCTATTACAACACATCTCTACCCGCTACCACCCTGCCTGGCGCGGTCTGTGCCAACTGGGATGATCTCTATCCGCCGATCGGCAATGGTGTCTGGTATTATCACGACGCACCAAACCACCGGTTCATCATTGAATGGGATTCGGTCCATTATATCGGCAGCAATCTCTGGGAGCGGTTTGAGATCATTATCTACGACCAGACATTCCCGACCCCGACCGGGGACAACCAGATTGTGGTCCAGTATCTGACCGCCAACAGCTATACTTCAAGCACCGTCGGCATTCAGGACCCGAGTCAGTCCATTGCAATCCAGTGTCTTTATGACGGCACCTATAACAACGGCAGTGCCCCGATTATTCCGGGCCGGGCGATAAAATATGTCACCGGCACCCCGACCGCAATCCGGGAAAGCAATGAACCGGTCAAACTGTCCGCCCGGTTTTATGCCTTCCCGAATCCGGGCCGGGGCTTAATCCAGTTTATTAACGAAACCGGCGCTACCGGCTCGATCTCCATCTACGACCGGACCGGCAGACTGGTCACCACCCTCCAGCAGACAAGCCGGACCTGGGATGGAAGAGATGCAACCGGCAAACCCGTATCTCCGGGTGTTTACTTCTGCCGGCTGAAAACTGTCTCCGGACCGGAACTGGAGGCAAAACTGATAATCACCCGCTGAACCGGATGACCGGTTAACGGGGCGGGTTTTGCGATTGAACCCGCCCCGAATTCTTTTTGAGCGAAAATTCGCACCCGCAGTAGTGCTGCCGGTAAAGGTCCAGCTGCCGGGAAAGCTCTACACTCCGGCGGAACCCGTCCTGTTTTTTCCAGTCACCCTGCAGAAAATTGATTCCGGATTGCTCTGCCGCCTCACTGCCCAGCCGGTTGATCAGCTCCGCCTGCTTATTCGGACCAACGGTCAGGGTAGAGGCAAACAGTGTAAACCCGCGCTCATTTGCCTGCCGGGCGGTTGCCAGCAGTCGTAACTGAAAACAGACCTGGCACCTTCTCCCTCCTTCCGGTTCTCCCTCCAGACCGGACACCGCGCTCAGAAAAACTCTGTAGTCATACTCGCCCCGGAGCAGCGGGACATTAAAAAATGCGGCAACCCGCGCCACCGCCGCACACCGGCGCTCATACTCCTCTCGGGGATAAATATTGGGATTGTAAAAGAAACCGGTAATCTGATATTGCTCAGCCAGCCGTTCAATCACCACCGTGGCACAGGGACCACAGCAGATATGGAGCAGCAGTCGGGGCTTCACCGGACCCCGGTCTGGGACACTTCCTTTAACGCCTTGAGCTCATTGACGAGCTGATTTGCCTCATAGACATTGCGGGCATAGAGCAGCACCACCCCCTTGTGCTCCTTTTTCTCATCGCGGGGCAGCAGTTTGAGAAAATCCTCCACCTCCTGCTGTTTCATTTTGAGAAAACCGGCAAGATGCTCCAGACCGGTGCGCACCACCACCACCACCTCATCCGGCTTGGGAAAGGGCCAGCGGGAGGGGTCAACCGCCACCACAACCGTTCCCTCCCGGACCGCACGCTGAATGTTCTTGGGAGTAAAATACTCAAATCCGCGCCGGACCAGGCCGAGGTCATCAATGTAAACCAGCCGTTCCAGGATCGCCTGTTGCTTCGGGGTCGTGCCTTCAACCGGAAACGGCTCATAGACCTTCCGGGGTTGCGGTTCTTCCTGGCCGATAGCGGTCACGGTCGGGGTATATTCCAGATAAGGCGTGCTGACCGGTTTTGCTGCTGGCGGTTCCGGCTCCCCCTCTCCCAGCACCTTGGGCAGAACAATCTCCAGACCGTCGATCTCCAGATAGTCATAGCTCATCAGTCGGACCTGCAGGTTCATTGTGCTCAGATACTCCATCATTTTCTCGATCGTCTCGTCGACGCGGTCGACTGCAATCACCATCGGGAATTTTCCCTCCTCCAGGCTTTTATCCACTCCGGCCCGGAACCGGGCAGAATCAAACGCACCACTGCGCTCGCGGAGCTGCTCAGCCAGCTTCACCCCCTCCGGATCGCCAAACATCGCTGCCAGCGTCTTGAACGGCTGATGCCAGAGCCTGCCGGTTGCTGCCAGCAGGTCACCTGCCATCGCACTGACTCCACCTTCAATCTGCTGATCCGGACAGCCGACAATCGCAATCCTGCCTGCCTCATCCACCGCCACAAAAACCCGGGCCGAGGTGGCGCTGGGCATCACCGCCAGCGCCCTTGGCGTCCAGTTACCGAGTGCCGGTCCGATAAACTCCGGTGTCTGCTGCAGCAGTCCCGCAAGGGAAAAATCGGCGGGTACGGTTGCAGTTGGAATCTCTGCCGGTAGTCTGACTTCATACCAGACCCTGCCCGGATTTTTTGCCCGGATACAGCAGTGCCTCATTTCGCTCCTCCGGAGCTGTTTCTGGGCTTTGGTGGCGGCCGTTTACCCGACATCACACCGGGCTTGGTGCCCGGTGATGGCGGTTTGGCAATCTTCTTTGCCGGTTCGGTCGGTACCGCACCGGCACCGATCCGCGTCGCCGGCTCTGCCGGAGGTTCGGCAGGCGGTGGTTCGGGAGGCGGTGGTGGAGCAGCTGGTGCTGCCGGGGGCTCGAGCGGTCCCCAATAAACTGCGGCAGGCTGAGACTTGGTGGCTCCGGTATCCGCTGCCCCCGCTGCTTGCACCGGCTCCAGAACCACAATCCCCCCGCTTGCCCAGAACGAGTAGCTCACCAGTCCGGCATTCAGGTTCATGCCATTGAGATAATCCAGCACCTGCCGGACCTCACCTTCAGGTTCAGCGGTGACAATCAGAATCGGAAACCGGCCCTTTTCCAGATTGGCACTGACCGCGGTTTGAAACTGCTCAAAATCCCAGTCGGCACTGCTGCGCGCCAGCATCAGCTCCTCCAGCTCCACCCCTTCGGTCTCGGCAAACAGCCGGGAAAACTGCTCATAGCTCATCCGCCACATCCTGGTGCTGGCGGCAAGGATGTCCGCAACCAGCGTGGTATAGGCGCCCGGTCCGCTTTCATCCGGACAGCCGACGATATAAAGCCCGCCGGACTCCTGCACCGCCAGAAAGACCGGTGAACGTACATCGGCAATCTCCGCCAGCGGCAGCACAACCCGGAAAGGCACCGTTCCGGCATCAGCCAGATTCAGAAAATTGGGATGCTGATGGACCAGTTCCGCAATACCCGGACCGAGCTTCATCTCTGCCGGCTTTACGGTCCGGGGGAAGAACTGCCAGACCGGCTGCGCACCGGTCACCCGCACATAAAACCGGCTGGTTACCCGAGCGCGCCGCGTTGCACCCACACTGAAATTCTAACGCCGGGCATGAGTTCTGTCAAGCCTTGGCTGACTCCTCGCCGAACAGCGCCTGCTTTCTGAGCAGCAATTCCCACTGCTCGTCGACATAGCGCTGCAGTTCCGCAATCACCTGCTGCCCCGCTTCACCACTGAACAGATGCCGGAACCGGCCCTGGGGCTTGAGGAACTCCTCCACCGGCAGTTTCTTCGTTGGCGTATAATTTACCTTGTAACGGCCGTTTTCATACTCATACAGCGGCCAGTAGCAGGTATCAGCCGCCAGCCGGGATAGTTTGACCGTTTCAGAAGGCAGATGGCGCCAGCCGAGCGGACAGGGCACAAGCACATTGAGAAAGCTCGGACCCGGAGCATCCAGCGCCTTCTGCACCTTGGTTGCCAGATCCCGCCAGAAAAATACCGTGGTCTGGGCCGCATAGGCGACATCATGGGCGATCACGATCTCCATGATGTTCTTCCGGTGCTGGATCTTGCCGGGCAGCACTCTGCCTGCCGGGGAAGTGGTGGTATCCGCACCATAGGGTGTGGCGGATGAACGCTGAATTCCGGTATTCATATAGGCTTCATTGTTGGTGCACACATAGAGAAAACGGTGCCGGCGCTCCAGCGCGCCGGAAAGTGCCTGCAGCCCGATGTCATAGGTCCCGCCATCACCGGCAAAGGCGATGATCCGGATGTCATCACTAATCAGCCCCTTCTTCTTCGCAAACCGGTATGCCGCCTCCACACCCGCCGCAGTCGACGCTGCGGTCTCAAATGCGGTATGGATCATCGGCACCTGCCAGGCGCTGTGCGGATAGATCGAAGAGAAAATTTCCAGACAGCCGGTTGCCATCGCCGTCACCACCGGCCGGGGCTGGGCCGCGAGCAGAATCTGCCGCACCGCCAGCGCCTCACCACAGCCGGCACAGGCACGATGGCCATGAGAAAAAAGCTCCTGATTTTTTGCCAGGTCTTGAAGTTTCAACATTTTTCACCTCACACCCACATAGGTTACCAGTTCATCCTTTTTGCCCGAAAGCACCTGCTCATAGACCATCCGGGCGTCCTCAGGAGTAAACTCCCGTCCGCCCAGACCGTAAACATATGAGAAAACCGCAGGCCTTTCCGGCAGATCATAGAGCACCGAGGTGATCTCGGTAAACAGCGGACCGCCATAGGAGTTGACCGCATCCACCCGGTCCATGACCCCAATCCTCCGGAAGCGGGCAAGGCTTTTCTTCAGAATGGCATGCACCAGGGGCCGGAACACCCGCAGTTTCGCCAGCCCGACCTTCTTCCCCTGGGCGCGCAACTGGTCCACCGCCACCCGGCAGGTCCCGCAGGCAGAGCCCATGACCACCAGCACCGCCTCCGCATCCTCGCACCGGTACTCCTCGAGCACCGGATAATACCGGCCAAATTTCTGCCCGAACTCCTGCTGAACCTCCTCAATCACCGGCAGCACCCGGTTCATCCCTTCAATCTCACTCCGCTTGAACTCAAAATAGTAGTCCTGGAGGGTTGCCGGTCCGACCAGAATCGGATTGCGCCAGTCGAGGAGATTGTAGTTCGGCCTGGGCTGACCCAGAAACTCCCGGACCGCGCCATCCTCCAGCGTTTCAATCCGCTCCTGACAGTGGGAGAGAATAAACCCGTCAATCGCCACGATCGCGGGCAGATATGCCCGCTCGGCAATCTTCACCGCCATGATCAGCGCGTCGTAACCTTCCTGGACCGTCTCACAGAAGAACTGGAGCCAGCCGGAATCCCTTGATGCCACCGAATCGGAATGGTCACCGTGGATATTCAGCGGTGAGGAAAGCGAACGGGACGCCACCGCCATGACAATCGGCAGGCGCAGACCCGCAGCAATGAACAGCATCTCATGCATCAGCGCCAGACCCTGGGAGGCGGTTGCGGTCATGACCCGGCGACCACACGCCGCCGCACCGATGCAGGCAGTCATCGCGGAATGTTCGCTCTCCACCGGCACAAACTCGGTGTCCACCTCACCGTCGGCAACATAGTTGGAAAACAGCTGGACAATTTCGGTTGAGGGGGTAATCGGATAGGCAGCAACCACATCCGGGTTGATCTGCTTCATCGCATAGGCAAGTGCCTCATTACCGGTCTTTGCCAGAATCATTTCTTCTCCTTTTCCATCTCAATTGCCTTTGCCGGACAGATGCTGGCACAGTTCCCGCACCCCTTGCAGTAGTCATAGTCAATGCCCACCACCTTTCCGTCCTGAATCATGATCGCCGAATCCGGACAGTAAATCCAGCACATGAGACACTGCCGGCACTTCTCCCTGCTCCAGACCGGCCGCTGACTGCGCCAGGCACCGGTCTTGTTCTCCTTAACCGCCTGCATGTCAGTAATAATTGCACCGCAGGGCAGCTCCTGCCAGCCTTTCAGTTTTCTCGCCATGATCTCCTCCCTCAGTTCAACCCCTTGACCTCTTCAAATGCGCGCCGGATGCTTCTGAGATTGTCCTCCACCAGCTTTTCCCGGCCCCGGAACTTGGCACCAAGTTTGGAACGGATTGCCGCAATCATCGGCTCGAGCTCAAGCACACCGGTCACCCGCGCCAGCGCACCCAGCATCGGGGTGTTGGGCACATCCCGGCCGACTGTCTCCAGGGCAATGGTTGAAGCGTCAACGGTATAAACCCGGACCGATTCCGGCAGCTTCAGCCGTTTCCTCAGTGCATCCGGGGTTTCCGCGGTATTTACCAGCAGAATCCCATCGGGCTTGAGCCCCTCAGTCACCCCTGCCGGTTCAATCAGTGAAGGATCAAGCACAACTACGATATCCGGATTTTTGATTCCCGAATGGCTGTATATCGGCTCCTCGGAAAGCCGGTTGAATGCGGTTACCGGTGCGCCCATCCGCTCCGGTCCGTATTCGGGAAAAGCCTGAATATACTTACCGGTCTCCAGCGCCGCCTCACCGAAAAGCAGCGCTGCGGTCTTCGCGCCCTGACCGCCCCGGCCATGCCAGCGAATTTCCAGAACCTTTGCCATTTGACCTCCGTTTTTCAAAGTAGAATCTAATTTTAGCCTGCCCCGGGCTGAAGTCAAAATTCACCACCCAGCAGTCGCTGCGCCACCAGAACGCTCCTCTCCTTGTCCTTGATCTCAAGCATCAGGTCAAAATCAAAACCGGCAAGTGCCGCCAGAAACCGGCGGAAATGGACGGGATTGATATGATGGGCATGAGTTCCGGTCCGGGCACCGGCAAGCTGGGAGCTGTAGTCCACCATCGGCACTCCGTCCTTGGGGCGCCAGGTGGCGGCACAGCGCTCAAATGCGCGCCGCAGGCCGCTGCCGTCACCGTTGACCTCATGGTGAAAGGAGTCAAAGACAACCGGGATACCAGTTTGGGCACTGACCGCCAGACAGTCGGACACATTGTAAAGCCGGTCGTCATTCTCAATCACCAGCCGGCGCCGGACAACTACCGGCAGCTGGTGATAAACCCGGACAAACCGCTCCAGGCTTGCCCGCTTATCACCATACACCCCGCCCAGATGAATCTGCACCTTGGCGCTCCGGTCAAGCCCGAGCCGGTCCAGCACCCGGCAGTGGTAAGCGAGCTCCCGGATCGAATCCCGGACAATCCGTTCATCCCGGGCATTGAGAAGCACAAACTGATCCGGATGCATCGAAATCCGCATTCCGCTCCCCCGGATCAGCCGGCCGATCCGGCGGAACTGCCGGGCAAAGACCAGATACCAGGGATAGCTGTTCACCGGATGAGAGGCAAAGGGGACGAGATCGGAACTGATCCGGAAAAAGCCGATCCCGTGCGCAATGTTCCAGCGGATCGTCTCAGCAAGACAGTCAAGGTTATTACTGACCGTCTCCCGCAACCGCTCCTTGGAATAGGAGTGGAGCCGGAAGGTTTTTGTCCCCCGGCACTCCAGGCTCAGGTTGATGCAGGGGTAGCCGACCCGGATCGCCATCTAACGGTCCCGGCCCTTGCCCGAATCGGTGATGTCCGCAAGCGCTTCGGGATAGGGCTGGAAGAATACCTGCCTTTCCAGATAGGGTTCACCAAACCGGACGATGAAGGAACGGATCAGACTGACCGGCACACTCAGCGGCAGTCGTCCCCGGCGGTAGGAATCAATCGTATCAAGAAAGAACGCCTTCTCGCCAGCACTCAACCGCTCCTTGAAATAGCCGAGGGCATGAAGCAGGACATTGACCCCGTTCGTGTACTTCGGCGGCCGGGCAAGCGCCCGGGAGAAAAGCCTTCGGTACTCCGCGAGCAATGCCGCCAGCGGACCTCTGCCCGCAGCAGCGACGATTCTGCCGAGCTGACGCAGACCCTCAGGAGTGAAGGCAAGCAGCAGCAGCTTGTGCCGGGTGTGAAAATCGACCAGCCCGGCTGGTGACGGATTCTGCTCCAGCTCCCGGAACCGGGCAAGGGCAAACAGCCGGCAGAGAAAGCCCTCGCGGATAAGGAAGTTGCGCAGCCGGCCCTCATCCTCAACCGGCAGCTCCCCAAACCGCTCCAGGACCGCCCCGCCGAAGAAGCCGCGGCGGGTAAAGGCGGGATAGATATTGCCCTCCTCATTGAAAGCATTGACATCCCTGGTCCCGCATGAGGGTGAGCGGGACTTGAGCACAAAACCGTCCACCGGACCCAGCCGGTCAAGAAAGCCCTTTACAAACCCCTGCATCCGTTCCGTCAGATCGAGCCCGGTCGCCGGCTGAATCAGCCGGATCGCCCCCTTAAGATAGAGAATCTTGATCGGCGGACGCGGCACCCCGAGCCCGATCTCCATTTCCGGACAGACGGTCACCGGCGTAACAAACCGCTTCAGCCGTTCAACAAACTCATCCCGGATGATCTCGCCGTTATACCGGCAGGGCTCAAACCCGAGACACCGGGAAAAAAGCACCTTCGGCACCGGCGCCATGATAAATATTAACCGATCACCGGCATCAGGGCAAGAACACCCCTTTATCAGTTAGAGTCCGAAAATAGGAGAAATTTAACATCACCTTCTGCCTGATCTGATAATTTACAGATTATCAATATCATGGCAGTCAGTACCCCAAGAAACCCTGCCGAGTGGGCAGTTCCCCCCACCGCCGGCTTCAGGACCGGATTCGTCCTTAATTCCTGCCTGCCAGGCGGGAAGCAGTTGACCCGCCCTGATTTCCCGTGATAATCTTTGCTGTGTCCGGGCTGGTGCTGCTTGTGCTGATTCCGTCCTCAGCCTCAATTGACTCTATCTTCCGCCATCAGACAGCGATCGCCGCCCGGCTCGGGGGCGTGACCTATCGCGCCGAGCTAACCTATGTTGAAACCGACCTGCTGCACAACCGTGCCGATACTATCCGCTGCCGGCGCCGGGTGGTGATGGACCGGTATGAGAATCAGCGGGAGCTGTTCATCAGCGTGGAGCTGAACAGCAGACCGGTTCAGGGCCGGCACCAGCAGCGGCTGCTCCGCAGTCTGAGCGCCAAGGGGGTGTTTGCCCGCCAGACCCGGCTGCCGTTTCTGGTGGAAAACCGGGAGTTTTACCTTTATGCTGATGCCGGAACGGTAGCAGTTGGCGGTGAGACGCTGCGCGCGGTCCGGTTCACACCGAAAAGGCCGGACCGGCGCCACATCACCGGCACCGGCTACTTTCTGCCCGGCACCTGGGAGCTGGTCAGACTGGAGTTCATCCCGGCAGAACTGCCCCGGATTGTTGACAGCACCCGGATGATCCTGAAGTACCAACCGGTGGACCGTTTCTGGCTGCCGGTGGAGTTCGAGCTGAAAATGGACCTGAGCCTGACGCTGGTCCGGACCCTGATGCGCCGCCGGATTGAGGTCCGGGAGGTCTATTCCAACTACCGGCTCAGGCTGAACCCGGAGCCGGCGGAATGAACTGGACCGGACTGCTGGTTGTCCTTGCCGGCTTTTTCAGTGGCGCCCTGATGTTTTCCTTCTGGTTTGCCCGGCTCCGGGGGATTGACATCCGCAGAACCGGGGATGGCAATCCGGGTGCAGTCAACGCCTTCCGGGCTGCCGGTCCGGTGATCGGCGTTCTGGGGCTGCTCCTTGATTTTCTCAAGGGCATGATCCCGGTCGGTGCCGGCTTCTGGCATTTTCACCTCGGCGGACCATATCTTACCCTGCTCATCCTCGCACCGGTGCTTGGCCATGCCTTTTCTCCGTTTCTCCGCCTGCGCGGTGGCAAGGGCCTGGCGGTCACCTTCGGGGTCTGGTCCGGGATCACCCTCTATCAGGTGCCGGTATTTCTCGGCGCCCTGCTCATTCTGACCAGATTCATCCTGCGCCTGAAGCGGGACGCCTGGTGTGTTGCCGTAACCATGCTCCTCCTGCCGGTCTTTGTCGGACTGTGCTACCGTTCCCTGCCGCTCCTTGCCGCTGCGGTGGGCAATTCGGTGCTGGTCATCTTCCAGCACCGCCGGGAGCTTGGACCGTGAAACTGCTGCCGCTGTTTGTCGACTCATTCCGGGTTCTGCTCTTTGTTCTCGTCCAGTCGCTGATCACCGTCACCAATCTGCTCCTGCTCCGCCGGCGGGCAGAGTCAGCCAGGCCGGCATCTTCACCCCGGATCTCGGTCCTGATTCCGGCAAGAAACGAGGAGGCAACAATCGGGTCCTGCATTGCCTCCCTGCTCGCTCAGGACTATCCGGACTACGAGGTTCTGGTTCTGAATGACCGCTCCGAGGACCGCACCCCAGAAATTGTCCGGCAGCTGAATTCACCCCGGCTCCGGCTCATTGCCGGCGAGCCGCTGCCCGCAGGCTGGACCGGCAAGAACTGGGCATGCCACCAGCTGGCAGGTCACGCCACCGGCACCCTGTTGCTCTTTACCGATGCCGACACGGTCTTTGCCCCTGACGCCCTGAGCCAGGCAGTTACCCTCCAGCAGCACCACCAGCTGGATCTCCTGACCGGCATCGTTCACAACCAGGTCCGGACTTTCGGTGAACAGCTGACCGTCCCCTTTGTCATCTGGTCAATCATCACCATTCTCCCCCTGCTCGTTGCCTACCGGTGGCGCCGCTCCCAGGCGTTCGCTGCTGCCAGTGGCAAGTTCCTGCTCTTTACCCGCCAGGGGTATGATGCGCTCGGCGGCCATCAGGCGGTAAGAGGTGAGGCGGCTGAGGACCTGGCGCTTGTCCGGCGGGTGAAACGGTTCGGACTGAACTGGCGGTTTTCTGACCTCACTCCGCTCGTCACCACCCGGATGTATCAGGGCTGGCAGGATGCCTGGCACGGCTTCACCAAGAACTTCTTTGCCCTCTTTGACTACCGGCTCCTGCCTGCACTCTTTGTCTGGTGCTGGCTGCTGGTGATCACCTTTCATCCGCCTGCCACCCTCGCCCGCGGCCGGACCGACCTCAACTTCTGGTGCGCCCTGCTGACCATCAGCCTCCAGCTTGCCACCTGGCTGGTCATCTCCAAGCGCTTCCGGCTGCCGCACCACCTTGCCCTGCTCCACCCGCTGATCATGCTCAATGCCAGCCTGATCGGATTTACATCGATCCTGCTCACGATCATTGGGAAAAACAGCTGGAAGGGCAGAAATCTGCCCCGGCACCGGATTAAAATCGTCTGATCATCACCACGACCATCTCCGGATTCTGTGAGCTGCCGGGCGGATAAAACCTATTGACAAATTTTGTTTTATGGTTATAATTGGGCGAGAGGAGATGAAGATGCCGGAACCCTTAAAAAGGAGAGTCATATGAAACCCATGAAACTGATCGCTGTGCTCCTGATCGCAACAGTTGCTGCTGCGCAGGAGCTGCCGGTGGCATTCCCGGTCGCTGGGGAACACACCGCTGATCGCTCAGATGCCAGTCAGGATATTACCCGACAACCTGCAGTACCGGTACCCGCCTGGCACAGGCTTGCCCAGCTGACATCTGCGGAACGAACCAATGCCTGTATCAGTGTCGAACTGCCCGCAGCTGCCTCCAATGAGGCACTGGCATTAGCCCGGCTGATTCAGGAAACCTGGAATAACGGCAATTTTGAGCATGCGCTCAATCTGTTTGAGGAGCTTTCCCGACTGGTAAATCCTCAGTTCATTTCGATTGGCTGTTCCTGGAGGGAACCGATTCCCACGATCGGCACCGACTGGGGTAATGATGTCCGGGTCGGAAACCGGGATTCAATCTACTGCATCCAGCTGGACATCCATCGGGCATCCGGCAACCTGCTTGCGGTGCTGGCATATACCGAAGGAGGAACCTGGTACTGGTCGATGAATATTTCCACCAATGGCGGCACAAGCTGGTCCGAAACTTTTACTTGGTGGGCAGGATTTCCGGTCCTGGCGGTGAATGCGGCGGTTCTGGGTGCAGACTGCTATGTTACCTATGAACACGCACCTAACCACAGTATTCTCCGGCTGCGCCGCTGTTACGCCAGTAATGGTGCCGAGCACCTCTTTCAGGGCGGGCAGAATTTTGTGACCGTTGCCGAGTATTCAGGTGCCGATTCCATCTTTCAGACCGCCATCTGTTCAAATCAGGACTTTTATGACAACCGGCTGTACATTCTGCCCCTCCTTTATTCCGGCAAAATCCATTACTACTGGGATGACACCTCAGCGGTTTCCTGGGATTCAACACCAGACCCTGGAATTACAGACGCCCTGCACGGCATTGACGCCACCTGCAACGAAGGTTATGACAGCACCTTCATCTGGTTTTCCTATGTCGCCACTGACAACAATGTTAAAATCGTAGGCCGGCGTGGAACCGGCTGGCGGACTTTCATTTCCTATCCGAGCGACCCAGGAGCGGCTGATGCCCATACCGCAATCGGCGCCTGGCGCGATACGGTACTGTGTGCCTTCGTGTATCCAGGTGCCGTTGCCGGTCATGTCCGCTATCTTGTTAACTACCAGGGCGGCAATCCGGGCTCAACCTGGTACTATCTCCATGTGGGCGGTGACTCAATGACACGCTCCGAAGCACCGGATGTCGCTCTGCGCGATGGCGGGGGGTCGGCGATTATCTACCGCTACTACTCCGATCCGCGCGAGCTCAGATATGTCTGGCGGCGCTACAGCGGAACCTGGAGCACTCCGGTTTCGGTCGCGGATCACGCACCCTACTGGAACCATCCGGCAATTGAGTATCTCGGCGGCAATGCCTATGGTGTGCTTTATCTCACCTGGTATTCACCTCAGTACCGGGCAGCCTATTTTGACCGGACCGACTGGACCGGGATTGCCGAACAGCGCCGGCTGATTATGGAGGAAAACATCCTTAATATTACTCCGAATCCGCTCAACCGGAACGGCTGGCTTCATTACACAGTTGAAAACCCGGCACGCCTCATTGTGCAGCTCTTTGACCGTAGCGGCCGGCTGGTTACCACGATCTATAATGGTGAAACCAGTGCGGGCAGACATTCACTGCGATTTGATGCTGCCGGACTCGTGCCCGGTGTTTACTTCATCAGGGCGGAAGCCAATGGCGAGGTACTGACTGTTCCCTTCAGTGTGGTCCATTAACAGTTAAACGCAAAGAGTCGGCGGGGCGGGTTTATCCCGCCCCGTAATTATTGAGAAGATAACGAAAATTACTTAAGTTCGCTAATCATCAGCCCCGGAACGGGGATGCGCCTTATCGTAAATCCGGCGCAACCGCTCCACGGTCAGATGGGTGTAGATCTGGGTTGATGCCAGTGAGGCATGACCGAGCAGCTCCTGCACCGCCCGCAGGTCCGCGCCCCGCTCCAGCAGATGGGTGGCAAAGGCGTGGCGCAGGGCATGCGGATGGGTGGCAGCGGCGCCCGAGATCCGGCTCAGCGCCCGGTTGACAATCTGCTGCACCGAGCGGGTGGTCAACCTTCCGCCGCGGAGATTGAGAAAAACCGCCCGCTCCTCCGGATAACCCCGGACCGCCAGATAGCGCTGGATTGCCTCCGCCTCCTTCCGCCCCAGCGGCAGAATCCGCTCCTTGCCACCCTTGCCCCGGACCCGGATTGTCTCTGCCGCAAAGTCAATGTCCGGGATGTTCAGCCCGACGAGCTCTGATGCCCGCAGGCCTGAGCCGTAAAGTGTCTCGAGGATCGCCGCATCCCGCAGCGACTGGACCGAGTCATCAAGCGGCTTGAGCGCCTCATGTACCTGAAACTCGGTCAGAAGTGGCGGCAGCCGGCGTTCCAGCGGTGGTCCCTTGATCCCCCGTGCCGGATTGCGCTCCAGCACGCCGGTTACAGTCAGAAACCGGAAAAAGGAGCGCAGGACCGAAAGTTTGCGCGCGGTACTTTTACCGGTGTAGCCATAGCGCATCACCGCCCCGACGAAATCGCGGATATCGCTCCGCTCCAGCTGGGCCAGCGGCTTACTGTTCAGCGCCTCGGTGCAGAAGTCAAAAAACTGGCGCAGATCGTTTTCGTAGGAGCGGACGGTATGAACTGAATACCCCCGTTCCTTTCTTAGATAATCAAGAAACTGAACAAGCGCCCGGCGGTATTCCGGAACCAACTCCACGAAAGGAGCATATCCGGAAATCCGCCGGGCGTCAAGTCCGAAAAACGGCTGGCTAATCGGTCAGAACCACTCTGCCGGTCTGCTCACCGGTCCGGCTCCGGATCCGGAGGAGATAAACCCCCTTACCGGCTCCCGGCAGGTTGACCTGCCACCCTGCCCGGCCATTACTGACCTGCTGTGGCGCCAGTACCTGCACCAGCCTGCCGGCAGGATCATAGAGCGCACCCTGAAGCAGTTCACTCTCTCTTCCGAAAACCAGCACCTGGAACCGGCTCCGGGCAGGATTGGGCAGGATCCCCAGACCCATACCGCTGCTGCCTGAACCGGCTACCGCCTCGCCAATCCCGGTTGGCGGGGTTGTAATGTAAACCCCTCCGCCGTTGGTGCCGGCAAAGACCGTGCGCGGGGCGGTGCTCCGGAACGCCAGCGCGAGAATGTCGGTGACCTCCAGCCCCTCATTATTCTGAACCCAACTCACTCCGCCGTCGGTCGAGCGGTAGATGCCGGTGCTCGTGCCCGCATAGACCAGGCTGTCGTTTTCGTTGTCAATCACCACCGCCCGCACCATGGTAAAGGTGCCAGTTCGGCTCCAGCTGATACCGCCGTCAGTCGAGCGGTAAAGCCCCTGGTTAGTGCCGGCATACATCAAACCCGGGGTCCGGACAGAAGCCGCCAGCGTATAGACAATCCCGTTCAAGCCATTGCCGGTATGCTCCCAGGTGTTCCCGAGGTCGGTACTCACCAGCAGCAGTTTGTAATTGTAGATCGAATCACCGCCCATCAGAATCCGGTTGGGAACAAACGGATCAAAAATTACGGTATTGGCCCGGACGATTGAGTCCATGATTGTATCCCGGATCCAGGTCAGACCGTTATCGGTGGTGTAGGAGGTCTGAATCCGGTAGGCGTTATTGATATACCCGTAGCCGCAGGTGAAGATTATATCCGGATTGTGGGGCGCAAGGGCGATTGCCGCACCGTCCCCCAGATAGCTTTCAATCTGTGTCCAGACGGACCCGCCGTCTGTGCTCAAAAAGAGCTCGGCGTTGCCTCAACCTGAACCTTCCAGTGCCCAGACTTTCAGCGGATCACGGGGATCTACCGCAATCGAGATGATATTCCCGCAGGAGAGAAAGTCCGGACAACGGCGCCAGTTGGAACCGTTGTCGGTTGAACGGTAGACCGCGTCGTTGAGACACTCAATGTAGACCGTCGCCGGATCTTCCGCCAGCGCCACAACTTTGACCTGACTGAGATACAGCTCTTCAATCAGATTTTCCCAGGTGTCACCATAGTTGGTTGACCGGAAAAGCCCGGTCTTGGTGCCGACATATACAGTAGGGGTGCTGTTCGGACTGGTCATCAGGCAGAAGTTAGGCGTACCGGTCAGCCCGCGATTGATCACCGTCCAGGTCCGACCGGTATCCTGACTGCGATACACACTGCCGCTCGTCGAGGCGTAAAGCACCGCCGGGTTGCCGGATGCCCCGGTGAGCCGGTAAACTGCGCTCACACTCGCTGTCCTTGTCCAGGTCTGACCGCGATCGGTGGAACGATAGATACCGCTGGTGTAGGGTGCTACAAAGATCAGATTCGGATTTGCCGGACTGATATAGATCGCATATGGATAATAACCGCTGATTCCGAACGGCAGCTCCTCCCAGGTCTGACCCCGGTCTGAGGAACGATGGAGCGTCGTCAAACCCGAAGCCCGGTAGCCGCCGACATAAACGGTGGCGGTATCAACCGGATCAACCGCCAGTGAATAACCATAGGCGTTGGCAGTTGTCGTATCAAAATAAAAGGCAGACCAGGTATTGCCACCATCATCACTTCGGACCAGTACCTGTTTATAAGGACTGGCACCATAGTAATAACCGGCAGCGTAGATAACATTGGGATTTCGCGGATTGAAAGCCATCTCCCGGAAATAGTTGGAACCGGGGGTATTCAACCGTGTCCAGGAGGCACCGCCATCAGTTGTCCTGTAGATTGAAGACCCCAGGCAGGCGTAAACGATATTAGGATTGGCAGGATGGACCAGCAGATTATAAACATAACCCGAGAGCACACCCCCAGTCTGAACCCAGGTTATCCCTTCATCGGTCGATTTTACCAGCCGTGTGGAGCTGTTATAGGGGGCAAAATAGATCACTGCCGGACTGGTATTGCTGATGTCCCCTGAATACACATTACCGCCACCAGGACCAACCGGTGTCCAGAGCGCCAGCAGTAAACTGAAACAGACGCTAACGATCACCAGTAGCCTCTTCAATAATACCTCCTTTCAGGTTATAAATTTATATTAAAAACCCTTTGCCCGCTGTCAATGAACGCCCCCTGCTCGGCGCAGTTTGACTTGAACCTGCCGATAATTAAAATCTGAAAAAGGGTGGCGTAGCTCAGCTGGCAGAGCAGTGGAATCATAATCCACGGGTCAGGGGTTCGACTCCCTTCGCCACCATACATGCAAAGCAGAACGCAGTGATTATATTACTTCAGTTCAATAAAAAGGATGGCGGAGCCCAGCGGTTCCGCCTTTACTTTTATTAAAAGGAGGTCAAATGGGCCTTGAGGAAACCAAGTCCAGGTTCATCTGGATGAATGGCAACTATGTCCCCTGGGAAGAAGCAAAAATCCACATCTGCTCCCATGTAATTCACTATGGCACCGGTGTCTTTGAAGGTCTGCGCTGTTATAAAACGCCGAAAGGCCCGGCGGTCTTCCGGCTGTCCGACCATACCAACCGCCTTTTTAATTCGGCAAAAATCTACCGGATGGAAATACCGTTCACCCGGGAGCAGATCAATCAGGCAACGGTGGAACTGATCAAAAAGAACGAGCTCGATGAATGTTACATCCGGCCGATCGTCTATCGCGGCTACAAGGAGCTGGGGGTAAATCCATTCGGCTGCCCGGTCGATGTTGCCCTGATCACCTGGAAATGGGGAAAATACCTCGGCCCGGAGGCGCTGGAACAGGGTGTGGATGTCATGGTCTCCTCCTGGAACCGGATGGCACCCAATACCTTTCCCGCAATGTCCAAGACCTGCGCCAATTATATGAACTCCCAGCTGATCAAGATGGAGGCAATTACCTACGGGTTTGTCGAGGGTATCGCCCTTGATGTCTTCGGCTTTGTCTCTGAAGGCTCTGGCGAAAACCTGTTTGTCGTGCGCAATGGTGTTATTTACACCCCGCCGCTTCATGCCACGATCCTGCCTGGAATCACCCGCGATACCATCATCACCCTGGCCCGCGAACTCGGATACGAGGTCCGGGAGACGATGATGCTGCGGGAAATGCTCTATCTGGCGGATGAAATTTTCTTCACCGGCAGCGCTGCCGAAGTAACACCGATCCGCTCGGTTGACCGGATCACCATCGGCAACGGCAGGTGCGGACCGATCACCCGGCGGCTCCAGCAGGAGTTCTTTGCCATCATTGAACTCAAGCGGGAAGACCGGTACGGCTGGCTGACATTTGTCCGATGAAAGTTGCACTGGGTGCGGATCACCGCGGTTGCAGGCTGAAGGAAGCGCTGAAACCGCTCCTTGCCCGGCTTGGACACCGGATAATAGACTGCGGCACATTCACGACCGACCGGACCGACTATCCCGATTATGCCTTTGCCGTCGGTGAACTGGTCGGCACCGGCAAGGCGGACCGGGGGATACTGATCTGTGCTACTGGAATCGGCATGTCCATTGCTGCCAACAAACTGCCCGGGGTGCGGGCGGCGCTCTGCCTTAATGAAAAAATGGCCCGTCTCAGCCGGGAGCACAACAATGCCAATATTCTGTGTCTTGGTGCGGACCTGCTCACTCCGGAAACGGCAAAAAGGCTCGTTCGGGTATTTTTGAAAACAGAATTTAACCGGGGGCGTCATGCCCGCAGAATCAGAAAAATCTCTTTAAGGGAAAAGAAAATTTAACGCTGCAGCGCAATAACCGTCAGGATCAGGGAAACGGTAGGAATTCCGACCTGAGAAATGATCGTTACCACATCCTGCCACCATCTGATGCCGTAACGGGGCACAATAATGACATCGCCTGCCTCCACTACCGGATTGGATTTTGCCGGAATGCGTTTTCCCTGACGAACAATCATTACCCCGGCTAAATTGCCATTTTCCGTAGGTCCGCCCGCCTGCCCGACATAATCACTTACCCGGAAATGCGGGGTATAGAGAAACGAACCGGGGTTGGTCACTTCTCCCTGGACATAGACGAAAGAGTTGATTGGCGGCACCACCACCACATCCGCATTTACCAGTTCAATATTCTGCGAGGAATCGTTTTCAAAAATTACCCGATGCAGGTCGACCGGAATCCTCTTCCTTTCTCCATTTCCTCCCAGCACCAGCCGCTCGACATAGCAGTTGTGCAGATCGGCCCAGGGTGTGATGCCTCCCGCCTTCCGGATCAGATCAAAAACCCGCTCACCCGGCTTCAGTTCGTATACCCCTTCGCTCATTCTCTCCTTTTCGGTGGTTAAGGCGGACGCACGAATTCGGTATTCCCCCCTCCCGAACACAGCGCCCCGTACCGTTACCAAGCCTTCCACCGGTGGCACATAAATAACGTCACCCGATTCAATAAACGGGTTTGCCTGCAGGTCACCCTCATTTTCAAACCGCTCAATGTCCACATTGGCGAATGGCAATCCACCGCGGATCAATACGATTCTGGTTTTGGACCCGAGGGGCGACAAGCCGCCGGCACGGGCGATCAGCTGCGAAACCCGCTCAACCGGCGAGGCATTGTAGGCACCGGGATATTGAACCTCACCAGTGACAAAAACAATCGCTGACCGCAGTCCCATCAGCGTAAGCTTAACCTCAGCATCCCGGAAGTAGCGACGCATCACCTGAGTCAGCGTATCCTGGGCCTGACGCAGTGTAAGTCCAGAAACGGTGACTGCATCCACCACATCCAGCGTTAGAGACTTTCCTGTGCCATCGTACGATGGTGCCAGTGGCCCGAGCGGCAGATTGACCGTAATCTTTCCTTCATAGGTAATCATACTCTGGTAGGAAAATGTCGCTTTCCCCCGGACCGTTACGAGCAGCCGGTCGCCGGGCATCAGAATATACTGGTCCGATATTATCGGGCTCTCCACCCCCACAAGACTGGGCACGGGCGAAACTGATGGCTGCAGCAGTCCCTGGATGTTCATCCCTCCCATACCGGTTAAACCACCAGACTCCTGGGCAGAGACTCCGGTCCAGCACAGCAGCATAAGACAGGTGGCAACAAAAATTGTGCTGCCTTTTTGACAGTTAGACACGCTGGATTGTAAAACGGGATTTACCCAATGTCAACAACTGACCAACAGCACTGCTTAATTTCACCGCCGCAATTATCAGGATTGTATTCACAACTCCGGTGACCGGCACCAGCACCACTGCCACGGTAAATCCGCCGATTGCACCACCGGAAAAATCCAGTACCCCTAACAGACCGGCGGTCCTGCCACCACTGGAAATCTCTGTCTGACGCTCGGTGCTGGCAACCGCGAACTGCCAGCCTAATATCAACCCGGCAAACATCAGCGTTAACACCAACAGCGCCTGTCCACCGCTGCGAGCAAATCGAAGTATCATCCCCAGTATTGCCAAAAGCATCAGATCACCACCCAAGAAAAGCAACCCCGGCCGGCCCTTTTGGAACCACTTGCTCAGGTATGCACCCGCCACCGACCCGAGTATAAAACCGGCAAACAGCACTGCTACTCCGGAATAAACTGAACCAAAGCGGAACTGATAAACCATAATTGTCAGCGTCGAAACTCCAGCACCGGCAAAACCTGAGCTCATTATCCCGAAACCACGGGCAAAACCGGAGTATAACAGACTGCCAGCGATGGCAACCACTATTACTAGTACTAACAGCGGCAATGTTGATTGCGCTACCACCAGCGGCAGTCTTGCCATCAACGCGGCAATTCTGGGGGAAAATCGCCGGCTCTCGCGCACCAGATTATAAAACAGCTCCACCGGCAGCAAATCATGATTTATCAACCCCAAATTTACTACTTTGCTCCGGAATCGCTGCTGCCGGAACGAATCAAGCAGATGAGAGAGATACTCCGGAGTTAAAACCGTCAACCCCGGATTTTCCAGTCTCAACCGGTTGGCAAGCGCTTCCGGTGAAATTTCAAGCGGTTGCATGCTGGCAATTATCAGGGGTATATCAAGACCCATAGCATAAACACAGTGAAATACCCGGCCGAGTGTTGACTGTCTGATTCCGGCAATCACTCCGGCTTCAAAAACCAGATTATCACCACTGCCGGGTATCGGTATAACCACCATGCCACCGGTCTTCAATCTCCGGGCACACTGTTGATAAAATTCAACACTGAAGAGACGATTGGCATTAAGATTCGTCGGTGCGGACAGGGGAACTATGATCACGTCAAAACTGTCATTAATCACATTGAAAAACCGGCGCGGGTCAGCGGTCACTACCTGCACCCTGGGTTCAGACATCATTTCAGCAACCATCCGGCCCCCCGCCCGTTCCGTTTCTGCAACCAGTACCGGATCAAGCTCAATCACCTGCACCCGGGAAACCGGAAATCTCAGTACCTTATTAATCAGCCCAATTCCTCCCCCTCCCAGAATCAGGACATCCCTTGGCCTCCCATGAAACAACATCGGCAGATACCCCAGCTGCTCATCCCGGATAATTTCGGACCGAGGTATATCCATGACCACCGTTCCATCATAAAGAACCTGCCGGCGTCCCTCTCTTTCAAGTGTAACCAGCTTGCCATAAGGCGACTCGCGGACCGCAAGCACCCGGTGTCCGTGCCAGACCGCCTGCATTAAACTGCGGCTGAGACTGTCAGCAAGCACGGAGGACACCAGCACCAGCAGACTGCCTGCCGAAATAATGAACATCGCCGGGATTCGTCGGGGATAAATCAGTGCCAGCACAATCAGCATCACACCGGTGAAAAGAAGAACGATCCCGATCCCGGCAAGTCGGGAAAGGAGCAGAAAGTAAAGCAGCAGACCGGCGAGAAAGGTTCCCAGCCCTTCCCAAATGTAAGTCCGGCTGACACCGGTCCATCGATCAACCTGAGAAAAAATTTCGGCTGATAATGAAAACAGTGCGCCGTGCGTGCCTGCCGGCAGCAGCACAGCCAACACCGTAATTATCATCAACTGGTGCATACTCAGAATTTCACCGGGAATTAGACCCGACAGTTTCGGACTGAATATTATCAAAAGAACACTGACAATTGTGGAGAACCCGGATAATACCCCGATTCCTGTAAACCAGTCCCAAAGCTTTCTTCCCAGCCTTTGGGCATACCTGCCACTAAACCAGGCGCCCAGCCCTTCAAACAATAGCCAGGCGGAAAGTAAAATGCCGGCGGAAATCTCATTACCGGCAAAGATCCCGAGAAATTCACGGAAAATCACCACCTGCGCGATCAAACCCAGCGCACCGATTACCGCTACCGCCCCTGACAATAAAAACAACTGAACCTCGCCCGATGCGGTCTGTTTACAGTAGCAGACAGCCCTTCTGCTCGTATTCCTGAAATAGCCGGCCCCAGCCGGTCTCACGACGCCAGCGCTCGTAAATTTTGCGTTCCTTTAAGGGCCAGTGAATGAAATCGTGATTGAATTCGGAAACGAAAATCGGAATGTTCACCAACCAGGTCCGGAAAATCAGCTTCTGCAGAAACCGGGTCGGGCCATACCAGGAAAGCCAGCCCAGAAACCGGTGGAATGACAGACCGACCTTGAATCCCCAGTTCTCGTTTGAAATATCATCACCCACCACCTCAATCTCCCTGGGATCACCAACCCCCAACCCCTGTTCATGCGCCAGCCGGATATATTTAATTGTCATCGGATCAAAACCCATCATCTTTGCTGCAATCGCATCAATTGCCACCTGATCGGCTGAAGCCAGAATTACATTCTTCACTACCGGCCGGACTGTTCTCGGTCCCGGTCCATCCCCGGCAGTCGTGCCATCCATCACCGCAAAGATGCCCGGATGAATCTCCTTCTGAATTGCCAAGAGGTCCACCAGTGTCTCATGAATCCAGGTATGTGTGTAATGGCGGTGCGTTGAAAGCAGTCCGCCAAAGGCGTTCTTCATTGCGCCGGTCGTGGTGGTGTAGATATGGCATTTCACGGTGGGTAGATGAACGATATTCTTGCCGATGAAGTAATCCGGAATGCGCAAACCTTCCGGGTAAATATGATTCAGTGCCAGCAATTTCGCCTTCGGTTGGAAGGGAATCCATTTCATATCCGATTCCCTGAAATTGTAGAGGACTGGCAGCCCGCACTTCTGAAAAATCGGCACATAGCGGTTGAGGTCCTCGCCCTTATGGGTGTCGATTACTACCGTCTTGTTCTGAACCACTGCCAGGTCCCGGTAACCAAGATCATGCAACCCCAGTATCGTTCCCTCCAGCTGCCAGGGAGTCGTATTAGCGCCGGGCATCGGAAAATGCCAGGAGATGTTATCCTTGAGAATTGTTGTAACCCCGGGCTTAAGGTGCTTATCCGCTTCCGCCAGCCTGATCAGCCGGCGATAGTCATCAAGTACTGTCTCAGGTCTGGTAAACAGAACCGCCACCTTGGAACGTGTACTCATATTTATAATTATAACCGGGAAAATTCTTTCCGGCAACTGCAACCACACCTAGCATCATCAGCTGGCACATGAAATTTTTATTGACAGACCGCTCAAATTCTGGTATTATTATACCATAATATAATTATGAGTGATTTTTTTAATATTCCGGATGCAATCCGGCTGGGATTGCATGCAGTGTTGGTACTTGCCAACAGCCAGCAGCGGCTAACCATCAGCACGATGGCCCGCACCTTGGGTGTTTCTGCCGCACACCTCGCCAAGGTTCTTGCCCGGCTTGAGCAGTCAGCCATTGTTGAGGGGAAACCGGGACCGAAAGGGGGGTATCAACTTGCGCGTGCTCCGGACAAGATTTCGCTGCTGGAAATATATGAAGCACTCTCCGGACCTCTGCAGATTGAAAGATGCCCGCTGGCTGTACCTTTATGTTCACGAAACGACTGCCCGCTCGGACCGTTTTTCCAGAAGCTGAATCGGACCATACGCAGCAAGCTGCAACAAACGACACTTCAGGATATAAAATTTGACTTTAAAAGAAAAGGAGAAAAGAATGGGGAAAAGATCCCGTAAAATCATCAGCATTAACGAAGAAAAATGTACGGGGTGCGGCCAGTGTATCCCCAACTGCCCCGAAGGCGCTCTGCAGATTATTGATGGTAAGGCACGGCTGGTTTCCGACCTCTTCTGTGATGGACTGGGAGCATGTGTTGGCACCTGCCCCGAAGGCGCACTGACCATTGAGGAACGCCCGGCAGAACCTTATGACGAAAACAAGGTGATGGCAAATATCGTCCGATGCGGTCCGAATACGATTGCTGCTCATTTGCGTCATCTAAAAGAGCACGGGGCTCACCGGTATTATGAACAGGCTGTTGCCTATCTTCAGCAGCACAACATACCGGTTCCTGAAGAAAATCAGCAGCCTTTACCCTGTGGTTGCCCGGGAACGCAGGTCCGGAGGATTGAACACAGCCCTGGGGAAAACAGAAATCAGCTACTGGCAGGCAATTCACACTTAACCAACTGGCCCGTTCAGCTGATGCTCGTCCCGGTAAATGCACCTTATTTCAGCCAAAGCGACCTGCTGATTGCTGCTGACTGTACCGGTTTCGCTCTGCCGGATTTACATGAGCGGTTTCTAAAAAATCGGATACTTTTGATCGGCTGCCCGAAGCTGGATGATGCCGGTTTTTATCAGGAAAAGCTGACCCGCATCTTTCAGGAAAATGATGTCAGGTCGGTTACTGTTTTACACATGGAAGTACCCTGCTGCTTCGGACTTGTACAGCTGGTGCGTCGGGCAATTCAGACAAGCGGCAGGGATATTAAATTTCAGGATATTACCATTGGTATTGATGGTAAAACCAAGGAGTAGAAAAATGGAAATGTTCTGTTATCAGTGTGAGCAGACCGCAAAGGGAACCGGTTGCACGGTGCAGGGGGTCTGCGGCAAGGACCCGGTTACCGCCGCGCTTCAGGACTTGCTGATTTATGCTGTCAAAGGTATCGCTCAGTATGCCCATCGTGCTCGGAAACTGGGCATAACCGATGATGAAGTAAATCTGTTTACTGTGGAGGCACTGTTCTCGACGATAACCAATGTTGACTTTGATCCTGAACGGCTCCAAGTGCTCCTGCACCGGGCTTGTGAACTCAAAGAAAAAATCCGGCAGCGTTATGAGCAAGCAGCAAAACAGCAGGGGATCGCTCTTGAAAAACTTACAGGACCGGCAGCATGGGCTCCAGCTCTCACCCTGGATGGCCTGTTGGCCCAGGCAGAGCCTGCCGGTATTAAAGCTCGACACCGACAGTTCGGCGATGATCAGGCTGATCTGATGGATTTAATACTTTTCGGACTGAAAGGTGCCTCCGCCTACACCGATCATGCTGCAATTCTCGGCAAAAAAGATGACAGAATCTTTGCCCAGTTTCACGAGCTACTGGATTACCTGACTGCCGACAGCTTTGACACCGGCGAACTGCTCAACCGGGCATTGGCGGTTGGCAAGCTGAATCTGAAGGTAATGGAACTGCTGGATTCAGCAAATACGGGCACTTATGGTGACCCGGTGCCTACCCGAGTCCGGGTGACACCGCTGCGCGGTAAGGCGATCTGCGTATCCGGACATGATTTACGGGACCTCGAAGCACTGCTCGAGCAGACTAAGGATGAAAACATCAACATCTATACCCATGGTGAAATGCTGCCTGCTCATGGTTACCCCAAACTCAAGGCCTATAGACATCTTGCAGGTAATTTCGGTTCTGCCTGGCAGAACCAGCAGAAGGAGTTTCCCCTGTTTCCAGGAGCAATCCTGATGACGACCAACTGTCTGCAGCGGCCCATGGACAGCTACAAAAACCGGATTTTCACCTCCGGACTGGTTGCCTGGCCTGGAGTGGCCCATGTCCATCGTGATGATTTCTCGCCGGTGATCAAAGCAGCACTGGAGCAGCCCGGATTTACAAGTGAAGGACCCGAACATTTTATTACAGTCGGTTTTGGCCGGAACACCCTGCTGAGCAAAGTTGACGAAATTGCCGAATCAATCCAATCTCAGCGTCTCCGGCACCTGTTTCTCATCGGTGGCTGTGATGGTGCCAAGCCCGGGAGGAACTATTACACTGAATTCGCCCAGCTGGTTCCTCAGGACTGTCTGATCATCACCCTTGCCTGCGGTAAATACCGCTTCAACAAACTGGAATTCGGCACGGTTGAAAACCTGCCTCGTTTAATGGATGCAGGCCAGTGTAACGACTCCTACAGTGCGATCCGGTTTGTAACCGCGCTCAGTGAGAAACTGAACGCCAGCCCGAACGAAATTCCACTGTCTTTTGTCCTTTCCTGGTATGAACAGAAGGCGGTTGCGGTCCTATTGACTCTGTTGTATCTGGGAATAAAAAATATCCGGCTCGGGCCTTCCCTCCCGGCATTTCTAACACCAGGTATCGTAGAAATTCTCCAGTCGAACTTTAATATCATGACCATAACTGAGCCAGCTGAGGACATGAAGGCGATTCTGGGCTAACCGCTCTTAATGTACAACGATCAGCTTAGTTACCAGCAGAACAGAATGCTGATCGCATAACCGGATAAAGCAGATACCCTTCCCGGACCCGCTCAGTTGAATGGGCAGAGTTCCGGTTCGTCCGGATACCGTCTGCTGCATCAAGATTCTTCCGGACACATCAACCACTTCAATTCTGGCGTTCCGCCTGTCCCCAAGATCATAGGCAACTTTAATTCTGCCGCCACCCGCCGGATTGATCACCATCAGCCGGGGATTATTATCGACTACGCCCCCATCCCCCATTGCTGCCGTGCGTCTTGGCAGCTGGGGCTGGACGATTTCGGGCCCGGGTACATAACGCCACACTTCACAGGTTTTATTACCCTTCAGGGCAAACAGCGCTGCATTGCCATAACTGGCAATATCGCCGCCATCCTTCACCCGCTTCTTTCTACCAGTTGAACCGAAACTGGGAATTGTATCTGCTTCTGTCCAGGAATCGCCGTCAGGTATGTAGCGCCAGAGCTCGCAGGTGTTTCCACCCTTGAGCGCAAATATTGAATTATAAGCCCAGGTTGCGCATCCTCCCTCTTTGGAACGCTTCCTCGTCTGCAGCCTGGGACTGGTATAAGGCATCCCGGCGAGAGGTGTCGGCAACCAGTCGTGAACTGTAAGATCATAGCAGTAAAACTCGTGATATTTTGCCTTATGGGCATAAATCCGTGTGTCGCCATCATAAACCAGCCACGAACCCCGATCCCATTTGGTAATTCCAGGTGCTGAATTCAGCACCTCCCACTGATGCACCAGTGTATTATACCGGCAGAAATCGTTTCGCTGTCCTTTCAGAAGATACACATAAGGTATTCCGCCATCAATTACAAATACCAGATCTGAACCACCCTTTATCTTCCGGTTGCTCGGTTCGTAAGGCACATCAGGTAGCTGCTCCCACTCATTATAGAAACTGTTATACCGCCAGAATCCGAGTGTATTGTTGCCCTTGACCGCATACACAAACCCGGCATTATCTGAACACCCGTTCGCCCCTTTATCCGGCTTTTTCCCTTCCCGGCCGTCAGGCCAGGACGCCAGTGTATCCCAGTTGTTATTAATCGGGTCATACCGGTAAAAATCGCGGCACTTATTCCCTTTTGCTGCGTAAATCAGCCCGGAACTCTGATCCACGACCAGAAAACCGCCCGAACTGACACCTCTTCCACTCGGAATTGTAGGCATCATCTCCACCTCATGCCACCCCACAGGCCATGGAGGACGCGCTAACACCTTGAACAGAAGAGATACCGTATCATTTACCGGATTCTCATCGCCAGCCAGCGCCACCGAACAGCGTGCAATATGCGGACCGAGATAAGGCAGGCGCACGGGTACAAAATCAACAACCGTATCTCTACCCGGTCCCAAGTGTATTGGTCTGCCATTCTGGTAAATCGGAATTACCCCCCCCGCGATCCTGATCGAAAAAACCGCCATGAAATTCACTTCCCTGCTGCCAAGATTCGCCACCCGGGCTCGGGGTGTGACCTGATTAATCGTATCCACTGCGCCAGCTGGAGCGATGATTTCAACTGCAGCTGCATCATAACGGACCAGTCTCGGTCGGGGATGCCAGTATCCAATCCAGGCGATGAAATTCCCACCGGTCGCATACCCGATGGTTGTCTGGTGAAAACTGCCATAACCGATGTAATTTCCTCCGCTTGCCGGCACCCCGCCTTCGTCAATAACCCACTCCGGCAGACGATAATTTTGCCCCGAAGCGATGGAACCCGCAATCAAAACCAGTGCCATAAAACCCACGTGAAAGATTCTCCTCATACCCACCTCCATCCCATCACCGGATCGCCAGATTACCGTTCCGGCGAGGCTTCGGTGCTCATCTCAACCTTAAGTGGCACTGCCTGCGCTGGTGGCGCAGCTGGCGCTGCGGGAAATCGCAGACTTTCACTTCCGCGTCTTAATCCGATCACCCGATAATAAAACCCGGCGCTCGACCGGCCGTTATTCAACTCATACACATCAAACCCAGTCTCATCCGCTTTCACATATACACCATTACAGTCATCGGTCAGCGTGACAAAAACCCGGAGTGGGTGATCTTTATCAACTGTTATACAATCCAGAAATACCGGATCCAGGTTTACTCGACAATGACCGTTAACGAGTTGCGCCTCGCCGAAGTCCTCAAAGAAGGGCTGAGGTGCCTCCGGGCAGAAAAGCACCCGTGGTCCGAAGCTGGTTGTCATAACCGTCGATTTTGTCCCGTCACTGAGTATGCCGTAGCGTGTCCCACCGTAATTATAGGCAATATAGGCCTTGACCGAATCCGTGCCATAGGTGCGGAAAAACCCGCCACACCGCTCACCGCTCAAATTGCGTGCCAGGCCATAAACTCCAAATCTCGTCCCGTTAAACGCACCACCGCATCCGGCCGCCAGCGTCCAGACGGTATCGGTGATCCGGTTCCCCATAGTTGCGATACCGGTCCCATTGGTATCGTGGGCATAGGCAAACAGCCCGAAACGCCGGGCCGAAAATGCACCCCCGGAACCGTTAATAAGATAGAAAAGCGTATCGTTATTGCCGCTACCGGCAACTCCTGTACCGGAGACATTGGTATTATGACCCCAGACTCCGAAGTTACTGCCATTGGCGTTAGTACCGTAGATTGCCGGACCATTGGCGATCCCGATCGCTGATGCCCGCAGCTGTCCGCCAGCAATACCGCTGCCGGAAATCCAGAAATTGGCATTGGGCTGCAGGGTGGTGCTGTTGAAAATGAACTCATCAGCATGCCTCCCATCCAGCTGATCCGCATTATCTGCCTTTGCCGAATGGATACCGTAAGCCATGCTGGTAATTTCAGTCCTGGGAGAAAGCCGCACCCCGCTCACCGTCAACTGCAACCAGCGTCGTTCCCCGAGGCGGAAAATTGTAGTATCGCTTTCCTGCAACTGGAGCTTGACATTGAAAACCCCCTGCTGCACCAGAACCGAAGAATGCGTCTGCCACCAGAGCCGGTTCCCTCCAGTTTCCGCATCGTAAATTTCAAACAGCATCGAAAGTGTGGCAGAAACCGGATTACCACTGGCATCAGTAAGATAGCCCTGATAATTGATATATAGTGGCACGCCATCCTTGGTGCCCAAGAGCGCACTGTTCTGGCTCGCCGGTTGATCAGCAGACATCAGTCCGGCTGACACCAGTATCCACAGCAACGACATCCTCAGCATCTAAACCTCCTTTGCTTATATAAAATCTTATTCTACCCCACCCTTTTCCTTCCTTTTAAAATAGTAAATATTAATCGCCTTTTGTCAACAAGTTTCTAAATATTGCCCCTGCCTGACTTACTTTATTCTAAAAATGAACTGCTTGACAGTAAACCGCTGGAGATTACAATTATTGCCACTAAGACTGAAACAAGCCTTAGGTTAAGGTTGAGGCGCGAATGAGAATGCGGCGTGCGTTCTCAACCGCGAATTAAAATATAAAAAGGAGGACTACCGTGAAAAAACTAATCGCCGCTTGTGCAATCATCGCACTGGTGTTTGTGCTCGGTTGTCCGAGCAAAAAGAGTGAGGAACCCAAACCGGCTGCAGCTGAGAGCACATTAACCGCTCCAGCTCCTGAGTCGGTTGCACCCGCACCGGCTCCGACTGAGTCACTCGCCCAGCCGGCACCGACTCCTGCTCCTACCCCAGCTCCTCAGCCCAAGCCGGCAGAACAGCCTTCTGGCAAACCGCCGAAGGTTGGACGTTAAAAAATAAAAAGGAGGCATAATGAAAAGGCTGCTCCCGATACTGACTATCCTTGCCTGGATAGTGCTGGGAGTTGTCTCCATTGGATCGGATTGCAGTTCGATTGTTGGGGGTGCACCCTCCGGACTACAGGTAACTGCGGACACTGATTCCACGGTCAAAATTACCTGGAATGCACCGGCTGAAGGCACTCCGGATAAATACATCGTCTACTTCCAGGAAACTGGCACTTCGGGCTACACGACAATCGCTAATAACATCACCACCACCCAGTTCGTCCATAATCCCAACGGCAAGACCGGCACCTACAAGGTAGCGGCAATGTTCGGCTCCCAGGAATATCAGAGCCTGACTACCGTATCCACGGTTCCGGTAGCCACTTCAGCGCTCACGGTAGCTGAACTCAATGCTGCCGGGAACTCCGGCTACGGCTGGAATCGTACCAGCGGTACAGGTGCGACCTACTCGATGACTCAGGCAGCGAATGCCGCCAATGTCGATTTCTACATCACCGACTTCCAGACAACTACTTATTCAATCGCCAGCCCGGACCAGGGTCCGACCGACCCGGGTAATGTTGTACCGGCAGGTTCCTGGCGGGTAAATGGCATTGCTGGACCGCTGACATCTGAAAATGCTCCGCTGCCTGCTCATTCCAGCACTGTATATTTCAACTATCAGGATATTACCCAGACACCGTTCCTTGCCGGTATCTACACGCAGGATGGCTATTATGCACTTGCCAAACTCGACGGCTTCAACGCCGGGGATAAAACCTATCAGGTCTCCGGCTGGTTCCAGCTTATCAAGGGACTGCGGTTGATTCAGCACTGAACTGAGTTCTTAATTAACCGAGCCCCCATAATGGGGGCTCTTTTTTTATTGTGAAAAACTTGAGCGGTCTTAATTTGACAACCGGGATTCTGTGATTAGCCTGATTAATATAATGCAGGAGGCAAGTGTGAAGAAAGCCCTTTATTCAGGTTTAAGCTTGGTCGCGGGCACCGCGGCTGCACTGCTGGCTGGCTGCGGGGTCATCGGCGGCCCGCCGGCAAACCTGCAGATCGCCGCTGCCAGTGACACTACTGTCCAGCTTGTCTGGACAACACCAGCCGAGGGTATGCCTGACAGCTATCAGATTTACTTCTGTCCGGCAGGGGAAACCACCTTCGTCCTGATTGGTGATACCAGCACGAGCGTTTACATCCACAATCCCCACGGAATCACCGGCAGGTATCAGATTTCTGCCATTTTTGCCGGCAGAGAATATAAATCTGCCACCATTCTGAGCACCGTCCCCGTTTACACCCCGCCGAAATCCATTTCCGAACTGGACGGCACGGGGAACGCCGGGTACGGCTGGGATCTGGATTCCGGCTATGCCCGCACCTACTCAATGCGTCAGGTCGGCAATGCCCAGTTCGTCCACTGCTATCTGACCGACTTCACTACCGGCACCAGCGGTCCCTACCGCCTTGCCAGCCCCTCTATGGGACCGTCTGATCCCTCGGGTGTTGTGCCCACAGCGAACTGGGACAGCACCTGGCTCACCAACCCGCTCACGGATGAAAATGCGCCTCTGCCTCCAGTCAATGCCACCACCTATTTCAATTATACCACTGTCCCGGAAACCGCCCTGCCCGCTCTCATCGGTATCTACATTCCCCATGAAAATCAGAGTTATTTTGCCCTGCTGAAGGTCAATCTGGTAAACCGGGCGAACGCCACGGTTGAACTGGAATCCTGGCTCCAGCCGGTCCCGGGTCTGCATCTGATCTATCACCGCTAAGCCGATGAAACCAGATTTTCCTGCCGATCGGAAGCTGTACGAACAGCTGAACGAGCTGGAAGAGAAGATTGACCAGGCGGTGGAACTGCTCAGCCGGCTCCGCCGGGAAAACCGGGACCTGCAGGAGAAAATTGCCCGACTGGATACACTGCGCCTGAAGCTGATTGACCAGCTGAACTCCATCATTGACAAGATTGATTCCCTGTTGTAAAGTATATCATTAAAAAGGGAGCCGGAATGAAGAATTTTGTAGTTCGTGTTTTTGGCAGTGAATACAATATCAGGTCCGATCAGGACGCCGATTATGTTTTGCAGGTTGCCGAAATTGTTGACCGGAAAATGAAGGAACTCAGCACCCAGTTTCAACAGCCGAATACCGCCCGGACTGCGGTACTGGCATCGATGAATCTGGTCGACGAATACCTGCAGCAAAGTCGTTCCCAGCAGGAAAGGCTCCGGCACCGGATCGGCATGCTCATTGAAAAGCTGGATCAAGTAATTAAGGCTCCCTGCAGTGTCCGTGATAGTGGCTGAGTCTTGAGCCAACACCCCTTGAACGGGGGCTACGATAGAATGGTGGAGTGCCGCCGCAAGGCAGCGTGAAACCATTCTGAGGCTCCCACCTGTCTTAAGGGTTCAGAGACCGCGCTACACGACACCGCAGGGTTTTATTTTGTATTAAGGAGGCGCTATGGACTGGAATATCATCATCCCCATCGCTACCGCGGTGGTTTTGGGAATTATCGGATTCTGGCTCGGCATCAGTGCCAGCCGTCGTGCGGCGCGGAAGTTTCTTGCCGAGCGCGAGGCGGACGGTGCGGCGATTATTGCCGAGGCGAAAAAACGGGCAGAAGAAATTCAGCGTCAGGGGGAAATCCGGGCAAAGGAAGACTGGGACCGCGAACGCGTAAAATTTGAAGCCCAGACTTCAGCTGCCCGGCGGGAACTGGAACGACTCGAACAGAAACTCGCTGAACGGGAGGCCTTCCTCGCCCGGCGCGAAGCGGTGCTGACCCAGAAAGAGGCGGACCTGATCAAGAAGGACCGGGATCTGGCGGCGCGGGAAAAACTCACCCGGGCAAAGATGGAGCGGCTTGACCAGTTGATTGAACAGGAGAACGCCCGGCTTGAACGTATCGCCGGACTCTCGGCTGAAGAGGCAAAGCGCGAACTGATTCACAACCTTGAGAATGAAGCCCGGCTCGAAGCTGCCCGGCTGATCAGAGAGATCAAAGAGGAGGCAAAGGCACGGGCTGAAGCCGAAGCCCGTGAGGTGATTGCCGCTGCCATCCAGCGCTGCGCCATCGCCCACACCTCGGAAACCACGGTATCGGTCGTCAACCTGCCCTCGGATGAGCTTAAGGGCCGCATCATCGGCCGGGAAGGCAGAAACATCCGCACATTTGAGGCAATCACCGGGGTGGAGGTCATGATTGATGACACTCCAGGTGCGATTATCATTTCCGGGTTCGACCCGGTCCGCCGCGAAATCGCCCGCCGGGCAATGGAAAAGCTGGTTCAGGACGGCAGAATTCATCCGGCAAGAATCGAAGAGGTGGTCAGTCGGGTTCAGCAGGAGATGGATCAGATCATTAAATCCACCGGCGAAGAAGTAGCGCTCGAACTGGGTATCATCGGTCTGCACCCGGAACTGGTGAAATTTCTGGGGAGACTCCGCTTCCGTACCAGTTATGGCCAGAATGTTCTGCTCCACAGCCGGGAAGTTGCCTACCTTGCGGCGCTGATGGCGCAGGAACTGGAACTGGACCCGGTGATTGCCAAACGTGCGGGTCTGCTCCATGACATCGGCAAGGCGGCGGATCAGACCCTTGAAGGCACACATGCTCAGATTGGTGCGGAGCTCGCCCGGCGCTATGGAGAAGAACCGCTTGTCGTCAATGCGATTGCCGCCCATCACGAGGAAACAACCATGGATTCTGCCTATGCCTTCCTCGTCGCCGCTGCTGATGGCGTATCCGGCTCCCGGCCTGGTGCCCGGCGGGAAAGCTTTGAAACCTATATCAAGCGGATTGAAAACCTGGAGGCGATCGCCGCCTCCTTCCCGGGTGTTGAGCGGGCATATGCGGTCCAGGCGGGCCGGGAGATCCGGGTGCTGGTCGAACCGGCTAAAGTATCGGATCAGGATGCGAGTGAGCTTGCTGCCCGCATTGCGAGTCAGATTGAATCGGAATTAAAATACCCGGGGCAAATCAAGGTCACGGTAATCAGAGAGACCCGGGCAGTCAATTATGCCCACTGAACGGATTCTGTTTCTGGGTGATGTCTGTGCCGAGCCGGGCCGGGAGGCGGTTAAACACCTGCTACCCGGATTGAAGGCGACATTTCACCCCGGTTTCTGTATTGTCAATGGTGAAAATGCCGCCGGTGGCTACGGCATTACACCGAAACTGGCTGAGGAACTTCTGCGCGCCGGTGCCGACTGCATCACCACCGGTGACCACTGCTTTGACCGCCACGAACTCTGGGAGTTTCTGAACACCGAAGAAAAGATTCTCCGCCCGCTCAACTTTCCACCCGGAGCACCGGGCAGAGGCTTCGGCGTCTATGAGCTGAAATCGGGTATCGGCAGAATCGCAATTATCAATCTTGTAGGCAGAGTCTTCATGAAACCGGTTGACTGTCCGTTCCAGCGCATCCGGACTCTCCTCCCGGAGATTCGCAGTCGGACACCGGTAATCATCGTTGACTTTCACGCCGAAGCCACCGCGGAAAAACGGGCAATGGGCTGGTTTCTTGACGGCCAGGTGTCCGCGGTTATCGGCACTCACACCCATATTCAGACTGCCGATGAAGAAATTCTGCCCGGGGGCACCGCCTACATCACCGATGCCGGCATGTGCGGTGCTTTTGATTCAGTGCTGGGTATGAAGAAGGACCTGTCCCTGCGCCGGCTCATCGAACAGGTTCCGCTCCGGCTCCAGCCGGCAACCGGCGACATCCGGCTCAACGGCGTAGTGGTTGACATCGACACCGAAACCGGCCGGGCGGTCCGGATTGAACGGCTCGTCCGGAAATATCCGGGACCGGCTCAGGAGCGCTGAAGCCTGAGCAGCGGTCTGAGAAACCGGCCGGTCCAGGATTGAACGCAGCCGGCAACCTGCTCCGGCGGACCGGCGCATACAACTCTGCCACCCTCATCCCCGCCTTCCGGTCCAAGGTCAATCAGCCAGTCGGCACACTTGATCACCTCAAGGTTGTGCTCAATCACCACCACCGTATTTCCCCGCTCCACCAGCCGGTTCAGAACCCCGAGCAGCAGCCGGACATCCTCAAAATGCAGACCGGTGGTCGGCTCATCAAGGAGATAAAGCGTTCTGCCGGTTCCGATCTTCGACAGCTCCCGGGCAAGCTTGATCCGCTGTGCCTCACCGCCGGACAGGGTCGGTGCCGGCTGACCCAGCTGGATATAGCCCAGGCCGACATCCTTCAAAAGCTTCAGCTTCCGTTCTACCGGGGGGATATTAATGAAGAAATCGTAGGCCTCATCAACGCTCATCGCCAGCACCTCGCTGATATTTCTGCCCTTGTATTTCACCTCCAGCGTCTCCCGGTTATAGCGCCTGCCCTTGCAGACATCACAGGTCACATACACATCCGGCAGGAAATGCATCTCGACACGGATAATCCCGTCTCCGCCGCACGCCTCACACCTGCCGCCGCGGACATTGAATGAAAACCGGCCCGGCTTGTAACCGCGCAGCCGTGCCTCCTTTGTCCGGGCAAAGAGCTCCCGGATCGGACCGAAGGCACCGGTGTAGGTTGCCGGATTCGAGCGAGGTGTCCGGCCGATCGGCGACTGATCAATATTGATCACCTTGTCAATTTTCTCCAGCCCGACGATCCGCCGGTGCGCCCCCGGCTTCTCAAGTGAACTGTAAAAGTGGCGTGCCAGCGCCCGGTAAAGGATATCGTTGACCAGCGTTGACTTGCCCGAACCCGAAACCCCGGTCACACAGACCAGCAGCCCGAGCGGAATCTCAACATCAATATTCTTGAGGTTATTCTCCCGGCACCCCTCAACCCGCAAAAAACCGCGCTGCGGTTGACGCCGCTCCTTCGGCACCTCAATCCGGCGCCTGCCTGCCAGATAGGCACCGGTGATCGACTTCGGACAGGCGATGATCTCCTCGGGCCTGCCCTGCGCCACCACCCGGCCGCCCTGTGCCCCGGCACCCGGACCCAGGTCAATCACCCAGTCCGCCTCCCGGATTGTCTCCTCATCATGCTCAACGACAATCACGGTATTACCCAGGTCCCGCAGACCCTTGAGCGTTGACAGCAGTTTCCGGTTGTCCCGCTGATGCAGACCGATTGACGGCTCATCCAGGATGTAAACCACCCCCACCAGCCCGGAGCCGATCTGAGTTGCCAGCCGCACCCGCTGTGCCTCGCCCCCACCCAGACTTTCGGTCGTCCGGTCGAGTGTCAGATAGTCCAGACCTACCTGCTGCATAAATCCGAGCCGGCGCCTGATTTCTCTGAGCACCTCCCGTGCCACCGTCTGCTCCTTCGGACTCAACTTCAGTTCATCAAAGAACCGCAACGCCTCCTTCACCGACATCCTGGTCACCTCCGCAATATTCAGCCCGGCAATTTTCACCGCCAGCGCCTCCGGCTTCAAACGCGTGCCGTTGCACTCCGGACAGGGCAGAACCGACATGAACTGCTCCACCCACTCCCGCCGCGCCTCAGACTCAGTCTCACGGTAAACCCGCTCCAGATAAGGCACCAGCCCCTCATACCGGTCCTGCCAGGTGTATTCCCAGTCGTCACTCTCATAACGGAACTTCAGTTCCTCATCGGTTCCGTAGAGAATTGCCTGCCGGGCGGTCTGGGGCAGTTCCTTCCAGGGTGTCTCCAGACTGAATTTGAATCTTTTCGCCAGCGCTTCAAGCTTGCCCAGCAGCCAGCCGCTTTTCTCTCTTGCCTCCCCCCAGGGTTCCAGCGCTCCGTCAAGAATTGAAAGGTTCGGATCTGCAATCAGCCGGTCCGGGTCAATCTCCATCTTTGTCCCCAGACCGTGACATTTGGGACAGGCACCATAAGGGGAGTTGAAAGAAAACAGCCGGGGGGAAATTTCCTCATACGAAAAACCACAATCCGGACAGGCGAATGCCGAAGAAAACACCCGCTCCTCAAAATTCCCCTCCTTATCCCCCTCAACCAGAACGATGCATCTCCCCTGCCCCTCATTCAGCGCCAGCTCCACCGAATCGGCAAGCCGCTTGCGCACCTCAGCCCGGACCGTGAGCCGGTCGATCACCAGCTCAATATTATGCTTCTTATACTTCTCCAGCGGTGGCACATCCTCAAGTTCATAAATTTTTCCGTCCACCCGCACCCGGATATAACCCCGCCGTTTCGCCTGCTGGAGCTGCTCGCGGTACTCCCCCTTTCTCCCCCGCACCAGCGGTGCCAGAATCACAATGCTGGTGCCTGCGGGCAGACTGAGCAGACTGTCAACAATCTGGTCGCTGGTCTGGGAACTGATCGGCCGGTCACATTTCGGACAGAACGGCCTGCCCACCCGGGCAAAGAGCAGCCGCAGATAGTCATAAATTTCGGTGGTTGTCCCCACCGTTGACCTCGGGTTCCGGGCGCTGGTCCGCTGCTCAATCGCAATTGCTGGTGACAGCCCGGTGATCTGATCACAGTCCGGCTTCTCCAGCATCCCCAGAAACTGCCGGGCATAAGCGGAAAGCGACTCAATATACCGGCGCTGTCCTTCGGCATAAATCGTATCAAATGCCAGCGACGACTTGCCGGAACCGGAAATTCCGGTAATCACCACCAGCCGGTTTCTGGGAATGTCCAGACTGATGTTCTTCAGATTATGCGCTCTCGCCCCACGGATTGAAATCACATCCTGCATCTGGACTTTTAGTATAAACCGCCCCCAACTCAAATCAATACCGCTGCCCTGCACCCTCCGGTGTAAAAAACCACCCAATCTGACTCAACCGACCGATTTAACAAACCACTACCGATCGGAAAAATCCGGCAGCGAATATTTAACAGGGTGGGGAAATAATACTTATAATTAACTGTGCCCCTCAGTGGGTAAGAAAATAGCAGATAATATTAATCCCCATCCGCAGCGCCTGCTCCCGGACTTCAGGCGGATCGTTATACCGGTCGGTCCAGCCGTCGGAGATATTGGAGTTATAGGTATAGAAAACCGCCAGCCTGCCGCCGACATAAAGCCCGTAACCCCGGGGCGGACCCTCGTAATGCTCATGAATCTTCGGCGGACCGTTGGGAAAATCATAAAAGCAGTGGTAAATCGGATGGTCAAATGGCAACTCAACCAGTTCCGAATTGGGAAAGACCTTCTTCAGCTCCCGGCGGAATGATTCATCCATACCGTAGTCATCATCCGCATACAGAAATCCGCCTGCCTCCAGATAGCGCCGGAGCCTGGTTACCTCCTCCTCGGAGAAGCTGACATTACCGTGTCCGGTCATGAAGAGAAACGGATACTGATAGAGCCGTTCATCAAGGAGCGAGACCTGCGCCTCATCGGTGATACAGCGGATGCTCGTGCGCCGGTTGAGCTCCCGGCACAGATTGGGGATGATCTCCGGGTCATTATACCAGTCGCCGCCACCACTGTATTTCAGCCGGGCAAGCTGGAGCTGACCGGAAAGAAGTGGCAGGAACAAAAGCAGATTCAGCATTTTTTCACCCGGCGCTTGAGCGCCATCAGATACTGATAGGGCAGCCGGACATCACCGAGATAAATCCGGCCGAACTTCCGGCCACCATGACAGTCGGAACCGCCGGTGACCAGCAGCCCGTTCTTCTGGGCGACCTCGAGATAATGCTCCACCGCCCGCTGATTGTGCTCCGGATGCCACACCTCAATCCCGTCAACCCCTGCCGCAATCACCAGATAGACCAGCCCGTCATTGCCATAGGTTGCCGGATGGGCGATCACCGCCAGCCCGCCCGCCTGATGAATCCGCTCAATCACCTCCGCCGGTGTCAGTCGCAGCTTGGGAAAGTATGCCGGACCGTCATAGCCGATGTATTTTTCAAACGCCTCGCTCATCGTCGCCACCCCGCCCGCCTCCACCAGCGCCTGCGCCACATGCGGTCTGCCGACCGCACCCGCACCGGCAATCTCCTTGACCCGCTCAAAACTCACCCGCCATCTCCCCGCTGCCAGTTCGTTCAGTTTATTCACCATCCGTTCTGCCCGCTGGAGCCGGAACTCCCGCACCCGGGCAAAGAACTCCTGCACCCCGGCACCCCGGTAATCGATATAGTAACCGAGAATATGGACATCGGTACCATTGACATTACAGCTCAGCTCCACACCGGGCACAATCTCCACCCCGGACCGCTTGCCCTGTGCCTTTGCCCGCTCAATGCCCTCGACCGAGTCGTGATCGGTGATCGCAATTGCGCTAAAGCCCATCTGCTCAGCCCGGATAACCAGCTCCTCAGGTGTAAACAGGCCATCGGAAAAAATGGTATGCAGATGCAGGTCAACTACCGCCGGCTGACTACCCTTCAATTAACGACCGCCTTTCGCCGGATAACCGGTTAACTCATCCTTCTGGCAACCGTATCCAGGTAACCCTTAACCAGCCCTTCCAGCTCTGAAGACAGCTCATCCAGTGTCTCCTGGATGCCGGCAACAAAATCCCGGTCTCTGATACCGCCGAGATTGATCAGCACATTGAGCCTGGCACCCCGGAAGGCGGCATCAAGATTAAGCGTTGCTACTCCGGCATCACTGATTGAATTCTTGTTACCGTATTCCACGACCGGTTTTGCCAGCTTCAGCACCTCCAGCGCCAGCTTCATCGTCCGCAAGGGCACCTCGGCAGCCCGCTTCAGCGCCTCACTCACCGCCCGCTCCCGCTCCTGTCGTTCCGCCTCAGTCATCTTCGGCAGCTTGTATGCCTGCATCACCGCCTTGAACGACTCGGCATCCTCATCCATCAGACTGATAAACCGCTCGCGCAGCGGAATCAGCCGGTCCCTCACCGCTTTCAGCTCCTCCTCAAACTCCTCATAACCCTTCTTGCCGATCGTCAGATTTGCCACCATTGTGAACAGCGCGGTGCCGATCGCACCATTGAGCGCCGCTGCGGTCCCGCCCCCCGGTACCGGCGCCGAAGATGCCAGCTCACTCAGAAAGTCAGGCAGACCCTGAGCCGGCACCAGCCGGTTTTCCAGAATCTGCTCCTTCTTGAACTCATTCAACTGGAGATAAAACTTCGCGCAGTCCACGAGCGCCGCCTGCGGCACCAGTCCGACAATTTCCGACTCCACCACATTCACCCCGTAACGCTGTGCCTCCCGCTTCACCGTTTCAAACACCCGGTAAAGCGGTGTCTTGGTATAATCGGTCATGTTGATCGACACCTGGGCGCAGTTCTTCTCCTTGAGTTCAAACCCCAGCGCCTTGACATACCGGAACCCGCCCGAGCGGAACCGGATCGCCTTGGCGATCTTCTCGGCAATCTTCACATCCGGCGTGGAGAGGTTGATATTATAGGCAATCAGCGGCGCCCGCACTCCGACCACGGTCGCACCGGCGGTCGGATGCAGTTCGGGCCGGCCGAAGTCCGGTGCCCGGTCCGGATCAGTCTTAATCGCCTCCCGCAACCCCTCAAACTCACCCTGCCGGATGTTTGCCAGGTCCTGCCGGTCCGGCCTGGTCGCCGCCAGTTCATAGAGGTAAACCGGTATTCCCAGTTCATCCGCAATCCGCTTGCCCAGCCGCTTTGCCAGCTCAATGCACTCCGCCTGTGTCACTCCGGAAATCGGCACAAACGGAATCACATCGGTGGCACCGATCCGCGGATGCTCACCCTGATGTTTTGTCAAATCAATCAGTTCCGCTGCGGTCTTTGCCGCCCTGAACGCCGCCTCCAGCACCGCCTCCGGCTCGCCGACAAAGCTGATCACCGCCCGGTTGTGGTCCGCATTCATCTCCTGGTCCAGCAGCGTCACCCCGGTCACCGACCTGATACTGCTGACAATCTGTTCAACAACCTCAGGCCGCCGGCCCTCGCTGAAATTGGGAACACATTCAACAATTCTTCTCATTTTTTCTGCTCCTTTCAGGCTGAAAACGGTTTTCTCAATCATAACCGGCACAGCAAAACTGTCAAATCGGGCTGGAGCCGGCAACTGAAGTTTGACCCGCACCCCCAGCCGGATAGAATTAAACTTGGCGGACTGATCATGAACGGACTGCTTCTTTTTCTGCTGGTAACTGTCAGCCCGCCTGCCTGTGCCGATACGGTTGAAAACTTTGAATCGGGCACAGTTGAACTTTACTCATTTCCCGGCGAGGACCAGGACCCCGACCTCTGGCTCCTGGATTCCACCAGTACCCATCAGAGCTCGCACTTCAGCCTGAAACTGCTCGGCAACACCTGGAAGATTGAGCCGGTTATCCCCTTTACCCTTGACACAAGCACGGTGCTCTCGGTTGCCGCCTTTATTGAGGCGGTCGGCGAAATCCAGGGCTTCGGTCTGATCGGTGAAGGCGAAACCCTGCTTTATGCGTTTGCCGGCCGGGAAAAGGTTGACCCCAGCCGCTGGATCACCGTTTATCAGGGCGCGTTTCCGGTCCGAACCTGGAATGTGTATCTGCTCCCCGTGGGCGAAGACTGGCTTGCCCGGTTCGGCCGGCTTGCACCGGTCAGCGGTCTGGTATTTGTCAATGACCACGACAGCAGCCGCACCGGCAGTGTGCTCTTTGATGACATCCTGAACATCACTGCCGACCTGCCGGTCCCGCCGGAGCTGGAAATCTGGCATGAAATCCGGTCCGGGATCAAAAATCGCGACGGCACCTGGAGCGTCACGGTTCAGTTTTATTCCCGGGTGACCGACCCCGACTCCCGCCATCACTTCTACTTCTGGTCCTTTGGCGACGACTCCACCAGTCAGGACTCCTGTCCTCTGCACACCTACAATGTCCGCGACGATCACCTGTTTACCGTGCTCTGTCAGGTCAGCGACTCCACCGGCAGATGGGCACGGGATACCACCCGCGTCCGGATTGAAACCGGACCGTCCAGCCTTCCCCTGAAACTGAACTTCACCGGTGACATCATGCTTGCCCGCAGATATGAACAGCCCGGCGGCATCATTGATACACTCGGACCCGAGGGTGTTTTTACCCGGGTCCGGCACCTGCTGGCGGACAGCGCCGACCTCACCGTTGCCAATCTTGAATGTCCGCTCACGGACCGCGGCACACCCCATCCGACCAAACCGATCGTCTTCCGCGGCCGGCCATCCAATGTCCGGGGTCTTGTCTATGCCGGCATTGACCTCGTCTCACTGGCAAACAACCACATCCTCGACTACGGTCGGGAAGGGCTGATTCAGACCTGTCAGGTTCTGGACTCCTGTGGCATCAGCAACTGTGGTGCCGGTGAGGACATCTATCAGGCATTTCAGCCTGCCTTCATTGTCAAATCCGGCACAAGCCTCGGCTTCCTTGCCTTCAGTGACCGGACCGGCCAGTATGACAACTACCAGCCCTTTCTCAACGCCGGCTACAACAAACCCGGATTTGCCGAGCAGGACAGCTGGCGGATCTTTCAGACGCTTGCCCGCACCCGCACGGTTGCGGACTTCGTCATCGTCCAGCTCCATACGGGGGAGGAGTATCAGGAGACACCCGGTTTCAAGGCGGATGATGAATGGTTCTCACCCCGGGCAGAAAGACCATCAGACCATGGCCGTGCCCTGCGTCACCGCATCATTGAAAATGGCGCAGACCTGATCATCTGCCACCATCCCCACATCCTCCAGGGAATCGAGGTTTATCAGGGAAAGGTAATCGCCCATTCGCTCGGCAACTTCGCCTTTGACCAGGAGTATCCGGAGACCTATCCCACCGTAATTCTCCATACCCGGCTTGATGAACAGGGGTTCCGGCACTTTCGCCTCATCCCGGTCTTCATTGACGACTACCTGCCCACACCCGCAACCGGTGAGCTGGGGATTGCGATCCTGCGCCACCTCGCCGCGCTTTCCCGGGAACTGGGAACATATGTAATTGTCAATCCGGAATCGGTGCTTGCCACCGTCATCCTGGACACCCTTCGCCTCTGCCGTCAGTACCAGGATGTCACCGACTCAGCTTTCATCCTGCCCGATTCCGGCTGGTTTGTCTCCCCGCCCCGGCACCTGGACGCAAATGCTGATATCAGCCGGCTCGTCAGCATCAGCCCGGCAGCAGACTGGCAGTTCCGGCTCGGCCGGGACCTGGTCTGGTTCGGCAACATGGAAAATGAGGGGGCGACGATGTGGCTGCTGAATCAACCCGATGAGTTCTATGACCCGCTTGCGCGCCGCGGCAGCCGTTCCCTTGCCCAGCGCCGCACCGCCGGTACCGGCACCATCATCACCAACCTTGAGGAGCGTTATCCCCTGCCTCCTGACTCCGGTGATCTGACCGTCTACTCCTGGCTCAGGGGTGAAAACGCCGGTCCGGCAAATATCAGGCTCAACCTCTACTCCAGCCGCAGCGCCGGTCTACCGGTCCAGACCTGCAGCCTTGCCACCCGGTTTTCGGGCACATTTGACTGGCGGTTTGAAACAGGCTCCACTACCCCGCTGGCAAATGCCGGCTTCTTTGATCTCTGGCTCACCAGTGCCGGTCCGGACTCCGGCACCGGGATTGCCCGGTTCGACGACGCCGGCGTAATCAAGTGGACCCCATGGCAGGATTTTGTGCCCGGGACCGAAATCCCGACCCCGAACGAATACAGCTGGCTCCAGCTCCGCACCCGGACCGGCGCCACTCAGGCACAGCTCAATTACCAGACAGTCAACTACCGGCTTATGACCGGTGTCCGAAGCCCGGCTCCTTCTCAACCCGCACCTCTGCCCCTGCTTTCAGTTCAACCCTCCCATTCCCGGGTTCAGACAGTAATCAGCTATCACCTGCCCCGCACCTCCCGGGTCCGGCTTGCGGTTTACAATTCTGCCGGACAGAAGGTCAGGACCCTGGTCAACCGGCTCCAGCCCGCGGGTCCGCACCAGCTTGTGTGGGATCTGACCGCCAACTCCGGCAGACCACTGCCCACCGGCACCTACATCCTTCTACTCACCACTGAAAACGGCACCGCAGTCCGCCGGCTGATCCGGCTGAACCCCGGAACCCAGAACCGGTGATCTGCCAGTCTAATATAATAAAGGAGGCTTATGTCACTGCTTAACGATGCGGTTAAGATTCAGGCACAGCAGATACTTAACAAACTGCCCAACCCGGTAAAAATCCTCGTCTTCACTCAGGAGATGGAGTGTCAGTTCTGCCGGGAAAACCGCCAGCTGGCTGAGGAGCTTGCCGGACTTTCAGATAAAATCGTCCTTTCAGTCCACGACTTCCAGCAGGACAAAGAAACTGTGGAGAAATACCGGATCGAACGGGTGCCGGCGCTGGTGCTTGAAGGGGAAAAGGACTACGGCATCCGGTTCTACGGCATCCCGGCCGGCTACGAGTTCACCACCCTGCTCAATGCGCTCCAGATTGCGGGCAGAAGAGACAGCGGGCTCAAACCCGAGACCCGGGAAAAACTGAAAACGATCACCAGTCCGGTCAAGATTGAGGTCTTTGTCACCCTAACCTGCCCCTACTGTCCGATGATGGCGGGTCTGGCACACCGGTTTGCCATGGAAAATGAAAACATCACCGCCACGGCAATTGACGCCCAGGAGTTTCCGGTGCTGGCAAACTATTATCAGGTCAGTGCGGTGCCGAAAACGGTGATCAACGGTCTGCACCAGATTGAGGGTGCACTCCCGGAAGAACGGCTTCTCGCCGAACTGCTGAAAGTTGCCGGAGCACCGCAGTGATCAGCCCTCTGCCGGGTCTAATTGTATAACTGGTGCCGGATTCACAACTGAGCGATGAACAGCTGGTTCGGCAGGCACAGCAAGGCGACCTGAACGCATTTGAACAGCTGGTCCGGCGTCACCAGCAGGGACTTCACGCCTTTATCTACCGGATGGTCAGCAATCAGAGTGATGCTGAAGAACTTGCCCAGCAGGCGTTTGTCCGTGCCTGGCAGAAGCTTGCCGGTTTCAAACACGAAAGCAGTTTTAAAACCTGGCTCTACCGGATCGCCATCAACCTCACCCTGAACTTCAAAACCCGGACCCGCCCCACCGAAGAACTGAGTGAACTCCAGCCTGCGGAGCCGGCAACTGAACCGCAGACCGACTATCACCGGCGCCAGCAGGAAGAGCTGATTCAGCAGGCACTGCTCCAGCTCCCTGCTGACCAGCGGACCGCGCTGGTGCTAAAGGTTTATGAAAATTTAAGTTACAATGAAATTGCCCGGGTTATGGGCAGATCGGTGCGGGCGGTGGACTCCCTTTTAGTCCGTGCCCGTGCCCGGCTCAGGACCCTGCTTGAACCTGCCCGGCAAAGGGGGCTTTTGTGAAAACACCGCAGGAAAAGACCGACCACCGGGGTCTAATCAAATGAAGTATATGAAATGCTCAAAGGTGCGCAAACTCCTGTCCCGGTTCCTGGACAACGAACTGTCCGGACCAGGGCAGGAGGCGGTAATCCGTCATCTCGCAGAGTGTGCCGGGTGCCGGCAGGAGTATGAACTGCTCCAGTCAGATCACCGACTGCTCCAGTCGGCAACCGTGCCCGAAATTTCGCCCTATTTCACCGCCCGCACCCTTGCCCGCATCCGCACCCTCAAACCCGCACCCGTTCTGCCGAAACTCGTCTGGCAGACTGCGGTCTCACTTCTGATTCTTGCCGGTATCGGACTGGGCATCCTCCTCGGCTCAACGCTGGCAGGAGGTTCAGGCACCGGCTCCGAACTGGCGGCGCTCAACGCCGAGCCCTCAATTGAGGAACTGTTTACACCCGGAAACGGAGGCAGATGATGAAAACCCGCTGGCTCTACATCCTGCTGGCGGTGTCGCTGGCGATCAACCTTGCCGCCCTCGGCAGTCTCGCCTGGCTCCGGCTGCGCCGGCTCAACCGGCGGGTCCGGCTCCTCCGCCAGATCAAACAGCTCGCCCCGCAGCGGATCGAACCGCTCCTTGACGCCTATCATCTCCAGATGGACTCCCTGCGCCTGGAATACTGGCGCGCCCGCAACCGGCTTGCCCGGCTGGCGCTGGAGGAAAACCCGGAAAGTGCCGAAGTGGAACGCACCCTGAAAACCATCGGTGAAATTCACCAGCAGATGAACCGGCTCGTGTATGAAACCGGCAGACAGACCGGGATGATTCTCCCGCCCGAACACCGGGAACGGCTGCGCCGCGGCTGGTGCCGGATGATGGAAGGTCCGGTACCGCCACCGCCGGGACCAAAACCCTGGAGAGAAAAAATTCGTCGAAGATAAACCGTAAACGGAGGAAAAAATGAAAAGAAGTCACAAAATAACCTTCAGCCTGCTCATCACCGGGCTGATACTGACCATTGCTCCGCTTTCTGCTCAGGACCAGAACGCACCCCAGCAGCCGATGCCGATGATGCCGATGATGGCATCGGAAATGCCCCAGCTCACTGATGCCCAGCGCGAACAGCTCCAGAGTCTGCGCATCAAACACCTCAAGGAGATTTTGCCGCTGGAAACCGAAATCAGAATCAGGGAGCTGGAACTCCAGACACTCTGGGAGGCAGATAAACTGGACTCCAAGGCGATCATCGCCAAGGTCAAAGAGCTCAGCGAACTGCGCAACAAACTGGAACTGGCACGCGTCAACCACCGGCTGGAGATCGCCCAGCTCCTCACCCCTCAGCAGCGCAAGCAGATGCGCCACATGTTCGGCATGGAAATGGGACCGGGAATGGGCATGGGCAGAAGGATGATGCGCCGGCACCGCTGCATGGAAGAGAACCAATTCGGACCGAAAGAGCCGAACTGCTGCCCGCAAAGATAAGGTGCCTCCTTTTCTCGGCTCGGTCAGGAACCGCCCCCTGCGGGGCGGTTCTTTTTTCTACTCCTGGCGGTAGACACACTTTCTGATCACAATCTCATCCAGATATGCCCCCTCATACTCAGTGCTGAGATCACTGTTAAACACCCAGCCCAGCCAGACCCGCTCCCGGCCGCAGACACTGCCCACACCCGGCACCTGAGTCAGATCCAACTCCACCCGCTCCCAGGAACGGATATTACCGCCCGCCTGACCACAGACATAATAAGTGACGCTGTCTAACATCACAAACCAGAACAGCATGTCATGGCCGTATTCCGAATCAGTCCAGTGCCGGAACTCAACCCGGGCACTGTCCGCATCGGCAAGGGAAAACGGACCGTAGATGGCAAATGCTCCCAGCTGCGATGGATAGCCCTGAGGCGGCTCGCGGCTGGAACCGGCACACCAGATACTGAACCTGCCTGAATACTGCCGGTAACCGGTCGTATCCCAGGTCGGGTCACCCCGCACCTGCCAGCCCGGGCCCGGAAACCCCTGCTCAAACCCCTCATTCAGCACCGTTACCCACCGCCGGCAGACATCAAACCGCAGTGTCTCTGCCGACCATCCGCTCGTATCGCCATGGATATCACGCGCCTGCGCCCGGATAAAGTAGATCCCGGTATCCTGAAATACATGGGTTAAGCCGAAATATGCGCCCGAACTGTCATAATTGCTCCAGGCTGAAACGGTGCCATCACCCCAGTCAAACCGCACCGCCACCGAATCCCCGTCCGCATCCACCGCACGCACCCGGAACCGGTACTCATAGCCCGCCACTCCGGAGTCCGGTCCGGAAAGACTCTCCGGCACCGGCGGGCTCTGGACAATGGTAACCTGATACGGTGCTGACCAGCGCGACTCCAGACCCTGGATGTTCCGCACCCGCGCCCGGACCGAATGAACACCGGTGGTGGTGAAGCAGAGATAATAATGGACCGTCTCGACATCCCCAAAATAGGCGGTCCAACTCTCCGGTGCATTACTGTCCACCATTACCTGATAACTCAACCGCCGGCCCTCGGCTCTGCCTCCGGTCAGACTGATAAAAAAGAAACTGTTAGTATACCAGACTGACGGACCGGAGACGACCGGTGGAGGTAACTCCTCCTCCTTTGGGGAACAGACCGGTCCGGCACCGATGAGCAGAAACAGAAAAATCAACACCCGCCAGCTCTTTTTCATATCTCCTCCTCTATCCATAAATTTCAGCCCGGTCAACCATCGAACAAACAGCCCGGCTAACTGACCGGGACAACCCTGACCTTGCCCTCAGTCCCTGACGGAATCGCCACCAGATACCCCCGCTTCAGACCGAAATGGCGCACCAGCCCGGCAAACTCCATGACCTGCTCTGCTCGCTCCGCCTCATCCCGGTAAAAAACCACCTGTGCCACCTGACTGCTGTCAAACACAAAATCAAACCCGACCTCATCCACCGGATGGCACTTGTAAAGCAGCTGATAATTAGCCGATGCAAACCGCACCCCGGCAAGCCGCAGCTCCACCCCGATCGCTGCCGGAAACAGCTTCTCGGTTCCCTCCCGGTAGATAAACTCCGAACCGAAATATTCAAAAACCGCCTTTGCACACCGGGTCAGCAGTCCGGCGCTCACCTTTGCCCCCCTGCCCGGCTTCGGTTCCACCACCTTCCGCTCCACCCGCTCCTTTGGTGGCGCCACCTCCTCAACCAGCACACTGTCGCCAAAACTCAGCACCACCCCCTGCCGGATTCCGAGCGATGCCATATAAACCTGCGCCTGCCGGATATGCGCCTCACCAATCCGCTTCACCGCCTTCAGCTCCACGACCGCCTCCGCCTTGGAAACCCCGGCCCAGAGCGGATTGAGAATCAGATCCACCCTGCCCTCGGAAACCTTGTAACCCTTGTAAAGAATCTCAAAATTCCGCTGCCGCTCATAGGCGATCCCGCGCAGCCGCAGCTCATGCGCCAGCGCCTCCTCATAAACCGACTCCCGGTAGCCTGACCCCAGCACCGAGAACACCTCATCGGCAGCCGACTTCAGCTGATTCAGCCAGCTCACAAACGACCTCCTTTCCTTTTTCCGGCAACAGCTCTGCCCCGGAAAAACTTCATACCGCAAAAAATAGCCGGCAGAAAGCCCCTGTCAACCCCTGCCACCATCCCCACAACCCTCCAGCATCAGAACCAAAAACTCATATTCCTCCCCAATTCCGCCACACTCTTACATTTTTAACCAGAGACCGCCACCACCCCAACCACCCAAGCCACCCCAACCCACAAAATCCGCACCGCTTAACCCCAAACCACCCGCCCCTGCCACCACGGTCGGGGGAACTGCCCCCAGACCAGGGTTTTCCGGGGTACAACTCGCTATCACATTGTAAAAAATAAATTTACAGAAAAATCCGCACCCCCGCAAAAATGGCTGTGGAATCTGGCGCCCAGAGGGAGTCTAAAATTTAAATGGACCACAATACAACCAGCCAAGGCTTTAACTCATATTAAACCGCCAGCCGAAAGAAAAACTTGACAAAAGCACGGTACTACTAATAATGCCTATGAACAGATGTATTGTACATTGAAACCACAAGCCCCCAGTTCCATTGTGGAGCGAATTGCAAATTCACAAGAACACTCTCCTTGCAAAAGCAATGAATTCCGCAGCAAATAAGCTAACTGAAAATGAGTAATTTCGAAATAGGTTCCCGCACTGCCAAAGGTGGATTTGCAAACGAAAGGGAAATTTGCAAAAAGTTCAATAATTGGAAAACTGATCCTGAAGCGCAAACGTGGCTTAAAATTATGGGATATGATATAAGGACGATTGATTCCGTAGAGGCGATTTTAATACCCACTCGTATAAAAAAAGAGGGGGCTGAAAAGTTGGGATTTAAAGAGTCTTTTGAAAACCTGATGAAGTTCAAGAAAGCGGATGCACAAATAAGGGTTATAATTACAATCGGCAGAATTGTAAAAATAGAAAACCTATCGTTAAAGAAAGCTAACTCCGATGCTGACTACAATCAAGTAGATAAAAGATCGGTTGACTCTTATAAAGAAATCTGGGGATTCGACGATGATGTTGCCTTAGGTTTAAAGTTATTTACAGGTGAAATAGCTCCAAATTCTTACCCTGACATTACGGGAAATAAGAAATTAAGGGACAAAAGAAGGTTGTTTCTTGATGAACTACCGCAAACCTTGCAGGACAAGATAATAAATTTTTTTAGGGAAAATAGAATTCTTGTTGTTTCGGATATTTTAAAAGGGAGGGGCGGGTTATCAGCAAATTGGATGCTTGTTACAAGATATAACATAATTGATGATACTACTACCTGGACATTAAAGGATATTAACACCGCGATGAATTTCTTCGGTTCGGGTGAAGTAGAACTCTCCCCCAAAGGAAGTTTGTATATCGGAAGGATTACAATGCAAAGGAAAGGCGGAACTCCTGACCCAACAAAATTACAATTTAAAATAAAACCGTGTGAATTGTTTGATATGGAGGCTCAAAATGAAAATTATTTTTAGACCCACCGAATACTCAATAAATGATTTTTTAGCGTGGGCACGACAAGGCGGACTGGAATTATCCCCGAAATTTCAAAGGAGACGAGTATGGTCCGAAAAAGCAAAATCTTACCTCCTGGATACAATTGTAAGAGGCCTCCCCATGCCACCTGTTTTCATTAGAGAGAAAATTGACTTGGCTACGCGCAAAACTACGAGAGAGGTGATCGACGGTCAGCAGCGGCTGTCTGCGATATTAGATTTTTTAAACGACGGATTCAAAATATTAAAAACTCATAATGAAGAGATTGGAGGAATATATTTTAGCCAGTTGCCGGAAGACATTCAACGTGAATTTCTGACATATCAGATAACTGTTAACATCGTCCAAACAATGGACGATAGGGACATTTTGGGGATTTTTGCAAGGCTAAACAGCTACACTGTGCCTTTAAATAAAACAGAACTTTTAAACGCCAAATACTTTGGAAGATTCAAGCAGCTGGTCCACGATTTGGCACACGAGCATTACACCTTCTGGATCGAAAGGAAAATCTTATCAGATAATAAAATTGTCCGTATGGGAGATGTGGAGCTTGTCTCCGAACTGGTTATTGCAAGTTTGGACGGAATAAAAGGGAAGAAACAGAAGGAAATAGAAATATATTACAGAAAATATGATGATGAATTCGATCAAGGGGTAAATATTAAGAATAGATTTAGAGAATGCATAACCGCAATAGATAACATTTATGGGGATCGTCTTCCTGATTCTCGCTTTCACGGTATTCCCTTGTTCTATTCCCTTTATTGCCTAGTCTATGATTTGATATACGGTCTGCCAAATTCAGAGAATCAAAAGAGAATAGGCACATCCAGTTATCCGAAAATAAAGAACGCTCTGGAAGATCTAGAATCAATTTTAGGTGAATATGATAATAGCAAGTCCATGGAAATACCAGATGATATTAAAAAATTCAAGGAGGATTACACTCGGCATACAACAATAAAAGATATCCGGAAAAGGCGCCATAATTTTCTACTTAATTTCATTAATAAATATTTATGATATGCCTTCTGAGCTCAATAGATGTAAAATTAATTTACAGGACCAAATGGAAAATAGTTTTGAAATTTTAAGGACGGTAAATGGAATTAACCCCCAATTACCCAAAAACGTAGTCAGCTCAGTGTATGAGCTTTCATTCCTAAAAATGTATCTGGCATGGGAATGGTTTTTGGAACGAACTTTCATTCTTTATATGCTCGGCGAGAAAACCGATAAAGGCTATTCTCCAAATCGCTATGTGAACCCCCGAGACGAGGAAAATGCTTATGATATTATAAAAGGCGGTGCTCGTTATCCTGACTGGTTAAGCGTGGATTTAGTAACAGAAAAAGCCAAAATTTTTTTTGAAAACGGCTCTCCATTTGTTGAAGCCCTTAAAGAAAAAGCCAATATAAACGATGCATTGAAACAAATGAAGCACATAAGAAATATGATAGTCCATATTTCACGTTATGCAAAGAGAATATATGAAGATTTATTACGAAGGGAATTTGGTTCGAAGCGCGACCTCAGTCCGGGTGAATTTCTCGCTACTATAAAGAAAGAGGAAAAAATTCCTTATATTGCTTATTATAAAAAAATTTTGGAGGCAGCCAGCGATGAAATTGTCAAATAAAGACATGGTATTTGTACTAGCAAAAGTAAAATTTGATTTGAGGGACCCTGATGAAATTTATTTTGCCCAAAGAGAGATAGACGCCCTTTTGGGAACGAAGACCGAATTTATTAAAACCTTAGCCTCGCTTTTTAGGGAAAAACCATTTAACCTGCTTGACGAAACCGTAATTCATTTAATTACGAGGTTAGTTTATCTTGGTGCTGGACAGGGATTTCTGGCGGAAATGCCGTTAATAAACCTAGCGGATGTCGTTAAAAGAGCCACATTCTTTAGAGAAATTTATGTAATTTTTGAATCCACAAATCCCCAAGAACTATTAGAAAAGCTCGGCATAAAAGTTGAAAGAAAATTATTAACTGGCACAAGAGCAGATCCGAACCCCTGGACTCAAATTTTTTTACAGGATTTAAATGAGGCCGATAACAAATTAATAACAGTAAGGTTCTTACCATTCCAGACACTCTTTGAATATGCTACTGAAGTAAAAAAACTGCCTGCCTGTGTGTTTAGACCTCAAAATAGCGAAAATTGGGAAAACTATTTTGCAGAAAAAGAATCTGGAATTGAAAAAGGGCTAAATGAACTGATCAAACATCTAAAGGAGGGATATTACCGCTCACCCCATTTGGGACTTGGGAAAAATCATATAGGTGATTTTGTAGATTGGGCATCTACAGATCTCCGCAAACCTTTTCTGCATTACCTTCACAAGTATAAGGGAAAGGGTGATCCAAGAATATCAAGGGCCCTGATAAATCTTCTGAAAGTTAAAGAGGGCGATACAATACTTGACCCTTTTGTAGGCTCAGGTGCCTTTATCGCTGATGCCCCGACAATGGGAATCAACGCTATCGGGATTGAAATATTAAACATAGGCAGAATGATAGCCGAGACAAAATGCACACTTGGGATTAATCTTAATCAATTAAGAGAAGCAATAATTAGGTTATTTGAATCAATCCAAGCCGGGCTTTCGGAAGGCAATGTTAAAACCAAGTCTATGTTATTGAGGGAGATGCTTAAAAATACGGATAACAGTACTGTTTTGAAAAGAATAGCACCTCATCTTAATAACATATTAATGCTTAAAGAAGAAATTGAGAAAATTAAAGAAAGCGAAATCAGGCGGTTGCTACTGATTCTTCTAAGTCAGCAGGTTGTTGAGTATTCTGAAAAAAATCGCTCTTGGGATATAATTGCTTCATTTAAATCATATGTAGAGGATAGATACTTGGTTCTGTATGCAACTCAAAAAATGGCCCAAATGTTGAATGTGAATTTAAACAAAGCGAAGGTAAAAATCATTAAAGGTGATGCAACAAATATGTCAATGATAAAAAGTGAAACTATCGACGGACTTTTAACCTCCCCCCCATACTTTGATGCATTAGATTACATTGGAAATAATAGAATTTCTATATTGATATTGGGCTTGGAAGAAGATCTGAAGTGGGAATCAACCAAGAAATTTTACGAAGCAAAATATCGTGATGAAAATGAATATGAAACCCTCCCTCTTTTTGTAAATGAAAAGTACTCATCTGTTTCTTTACCAGAATCTAGTTTAAGACTTATAGACTTATTGCGAACATCCCGAAGAATACAAAAAGCCGAGGTGGTCCAAAATTATCTTAAAATGATGAAGCTCTCATTTGAGGAATGCTACAGAGTTCTTAAAAAAGATAAATATTACTTGATGGTAGTGAGTAAGTGCCACTCCTGGGTAATAAATGGAAAAGAAAAAATCATAGAAACATCCCCTATATTGGGAGATTTAGGAAAATCGGTTGGATTCAAACTGATTGATGTAATTGAACATGGCCTATCAAAGGCAGACAAGGGGAAAATAGGGGTGGAAGATATTTTAATTTTCCAGAAATAATTCGCTGCTATATCATTGATTTACATATAAGTCACGCACCGTTTCCGAATAATCAATAGCAATATTTCACCATCACTACCCGGGATAAAAAATAACCGGACAGAATAATCACTGCATTATAAACCCCACCCCACATCACCGTTATAAAGCCCGCCCCAGCCGGTTTGCCCTGCAGATAGCCGCAGGATAAAGCGGGGGATCTGACCTCCGGTCCAGGACCGGCACCTGCACCGAACCGGTTCTGAAAGTGGTCTAAATAATTGAATATGAACATTGATAAGTTTACCGAAAAGGCGCAGGGTGCGCTTTATGAGGCACAGTCGCTGGCACAGCGGCTGGGCCATCAGGAGCTGGATGCCGAGCATATCCTTCTGGCACTGGTAACACAGGATGAAGGGCTGGTGCCCCAGATTCTGGAGAAGCTCGGCACCAGGCCCGAGCATATCCGCCAGCATACCGAGACCGCTCTGCGCGACCGGCCCAGGGTTTCGGGTGGCGGTCAGGTGTATCTCTCCTCCCGTGCCCAGCAGGTTTTAACTGCGGCTGAGGAGGAGGCACGGCGGTTTAAGGATGAGTTCATCTCCACCGAGCATCTCCTGCTCGGACTGCTGGCACTCCGCGACGGTGCGGTTGCCCGGATCTTCCAGACCTTCGGAGTCGAGAAGAACCGGGTGCTTTCGGTGCTGCGGGAGCTGCGCGGGACCCAGCGGGTGACCGATCCGGGTGCTGAGGACCGTTATCAGCCGCTGGAGAAGTTTGGCCGGGACCTGACCCGGCTTGCCCGCGAGGGGAAGCTCGATCCGGTGATCGGCCGGGATGATGAGATCCGGCGGGTGATGCAGGTCCTTTCCCGGCGCACCAAGAACAATCCGGTGCTGATCGGTGAAGCGGGTGTCGGCAAGACCGCCATCGTCGAGGGGCTGGCACAGCGGATTGTCAAGGGTGATGTGCCCGAGAGTCTGAAGGACCGGCGGCTGATCGCCCTGGACCTCGGCGCCCTGATCGCCGGCACCAAGTACCGGGGCGAGTTTGAGAGCCGGCTCAAGGCGGTCTTGAAGGAGGTTGCCGCCTCGGACGGCAGGATTATCCTGTTCATTGATGAGCTCCATCTGATCGTCGGCGCCGGCAAGGCGGAAGGGGCGATCGATGCCGGTAATCTCCTAAAGCCGATGCTGGCGCGGGGTGAACTCCGCTGCATCGGCGCCACCACCCTCGATGAGTACCGGGAGTACATCGAGAAGGACAAGGCGCTCGAGCGCCGGTTCCAGCCGGTCTATGTTGACCAGCCGAGCGTTGAGGAGACGATCTCGATCCTGCGCGGGCTGAAGGAGCGGTATGAGGTCCATCACGGGGTGCGGATTGCCGATGCGGCGCTGGTCGCTGCCGCGGTGCTTTCCAACCGCTACATCTCGGACCGGTATCTGCCGGACAAGGCGATTGACCTGGTGGATGAGGCGGCGGCAAAGCTGAAGATGGAGATCACCTCCAAGCCGGTGGAGCTCGATGACCTGGACCGCAGAATCCTCCAGCTGGAGATGGAGAAGCTCTCGCTGAAGCGGGAGGTGGATGAGGCGTCCCAGCAGCGGCTGGAGGAGATTGAAAGGGAGATCGCCAGTCTCAAGGAGGAGCAGGCACGGCTGACCGCCCAGTGGGAGTCGGAGCGCAAGGTGGTGGAGCGTCGGCGTCAGCTCAAGGAGGAGATTGAGCGGGTCCAGCATGAGATTGAGACCGCCAAGCGGAAGTATGACCTGAACCGGGCCGCCGAGCTGGAGTACGGAAAACTGCTCCAGCTGAAAAAGGAGCTCGGGGAGCTTGATAAACAGGGCAGAAACCACCGGCTGCTGCGCGAGGAGGTGACTGAAGAGGACATCGCCGAGGTGGTGTCCAAATGGACCGGGATCCCGGTGAAGAACCTGCTCGAGTCGGAGCGGGAGAAGCTTTTGCGCCTGGAGGAGGAGATTCACAAGCGGGTGGTGAATCAGAACCGGGCGGTCGAGGCGGTTGCCAATGCGATCCGGCGTGCCCGTGCCGGCATTGCCGAGCGCAAGAAACCGATCGGCTCCTTCATCTTCCTCGGACCGACCGGTGTCGGCAAGACCGAACTTGCCCGCACGCTGGCGCAGGTGCTGTTTGACAGTGAGGAGGCGATGGTCCGCCTGGACATGTCCGAGTATATGGAAAAGCATACCGTCTCCCGGCTGATCGGTGCACCACCGGGCTATGTCGGTTATGAGGAGGGCGGACAGCTGACCGAGGCGGTCCGGCGCCGGCCTTACCGGGTGATCCTGCTGGATGAGATTGAGAAGGCGCATCCGGATGTGTTCAACATCCTGCTCCAGATTCTCGATGACGGCAGACTGACCGACGGCCATGGCCGGGTCGTGGACTTCCGGAATACGGTGGTAATCATGACCTCCAACCTCGGCACCGAAATGGCGCGGGCGGGCAGATTTGACCAGGATGAACTGCTCAGCCTGCTGCGCCGGCACTTCCGGCCTGAGTTCCTGAACCGGGTTGATGAGATCATCATCTTTGAACCGCTGAGCCGGGAGCATATCCGCCAGATTGTTGACCTCCAGCTCGCAAGGCTGAAAAATCAGTTGACAGAACAGGGAATTGAGGTTATAATTAATCCGGGCGTCGAGGATTTGCTCGCACGGGAAGGCTATGACCCGGAATTTGGGGCAAGGCCGTTGAAACGGGTGATCCAGAAACGCATTGAGAATCAGCTGGCAAGGCTGATTCTCGAGAAGAGACCGGAAAAAATTACAATCGGGGTGGAAAACGATGAGCTGATGCTCATACCGGAATAATTTAAAATCTGGAGTTTTGTCGGGAGCAGGTATCCCTCCTTCCCAACCCACCAAAATACCCCCTTGTTTCCCTGCTCCCGACACCATTTTTTATCGGGAAAATCTCTGGCTGGGGCAAATATTTTAAAAGATTTAAACGGTGTGGTTAGCTATTTCCCCGGCTCGGGCTCAGCCTTGGCAAGATAGGCGAGCGCTGCCTGACGGGCGAGCCGGCGGACCCGGGCGATGTAGTTCTGGCGCTCGGTGACGCTGATCGCACCCCGGGCTTCAAGCATGTTGAAGAAGTGGGAGCACTTGATCACACAGTCATAGCCGGGATAGACCAGCCCCAGTTTCAGCAGCCGCTGTGCCTCCTGCTCATACCGGTCGAACAGATACCGGTGCAGCTCCACATCCGCCTCCTCAAAGTTGTAGCGGGAGAACTCCTCCTCATTCTGCCGGTAGACATCGCCCCAGGTCAGACTTTCGTTCCAGCGGACAGCAAAGATGGAGTTGACATTCTGGATGAACATCGCAATCCGCTCCAGCCCGTAGGTCAGCTCCACCGGGATCACCTTCAGGTCAATTGAACCGCACTGCTGGAAGTAGGTGAACTGGGTGATCTCAATTCCGTTCAGCTCTACCTGCCAGCCCAGACCCCAGGCACCGAGCGTCGGGGACTCCCAGTCATCCTCGGTGAAGCGGATGTCATTCTTCTTCAGGTCAATCCCGATCGCCACCAGGCTTTTCAGATAACGGTCCTGGACATCGGCGGGCGCCGGCTTCAAAATCACCTGCAGCTGCCAGAACTGCTGGACCCGGAGCGGATTCTGGGCATATCTGCCATCCCGGGGTCTTTTGGAGGGCTCGCAGTAGACCACATTCCAGGGTCTGGAGTCCAGGACCCGCAGGAAGGTTGCCGGATTGAAGGTGCCGGCACCGACCTCGGAGTTGTAGGGCGAAAGGACCGCACAGCCCTGCTCCGCCCAGTACTGCTGAAGTCTGAGGATCAGCTCCTGAAAGGTGAGCGGATTACCAGACATGATTACAGCCCGAGCTGACCGGCGATGCAGCGCATCGCCCCGAGACAGATGGTGACAAACTCCTCAAGGGACAGCCCCAGCTCGCTGCAGCGCTGGATCTGCTCCCGGTTCGCACCCGCAGCAAACCGCTTATCCTTGAACCGGCGCAGGACAAATTCGGTGTCCACATTCGCCAGTTTCTTGGTCGGGTGCATCAGCGCCGCCGCAACGATCAGACCGGTTACCGGATCGGTGGCAACGATCGCCTTATCCAGCAGTGAGACCGGCTCGACATTGCCCGAGTGCGCCTTGACCGCCTGCACCACCTCGGGATCAACATTGTGATTTGCCAGGAGCTGGGCGGCAACCATGCCGTGGCTTGCCGGGTCGTCCTTGGTCTGCTCATAATCCAGGTCATGGACCAGACCGGCAAGCCCCCATTTCTCCTCATCCTGACCCAGCCGGTGTGCCAGCGCCCGCAGACAGGCTTCGGTGGCGAGCATGTGCTTGATCAGGTTCTGATTCTTCACCGAACTGTTAATCAGATTCCAGGCTGTTTCCCGGTCCAAATTTGCCTCCAGTTTGCTTCAGTCAATTATATTGTGCGCCGGGCAGCAGTCAAACAAACCTTGTTAAACCTATTTGACAATCAGGGGTAAATTTATTATCATTAAACATCGGGCCCGTAGTGTAGCCTGGTTAACACGTCGCCCTGTCACGGCGAAGATCGCCAGTTCAAATCTGGTCGGGCCCGTTGCTGAAAATTTATCCCCTCCTCCTTGCCCTGACCGCAGTCTGGGCAACCGAACCCAAACCGGAATATCAGCTTGAACTCAAAGTGCAGCAGGTGTGCAATGCCCTGGTCAACGGTGACAGCCGGACCATCTACCGGCTGTTTGTGCCCGCATTCCGCCGGGAAATCCCGTTTGCCCGCTTTGACTCCGCGGTCCGGGTCTGGCATCAGAACCGGCGCATCAACCGGATCCAGCCGCAGGTGGTTGACACCCGGGGCCGGGGCGCCCATGTCTCCACCTATCTCCGCTTTGCCGGTGAGGAGGAAAACGACTATCTGTATCAGAACTGGCTCTTTTCCGACTCCGGCTGGCAGCTTGTCTGGATCTCCAACATCCTGAACCCGACCTTCCAGTTCGGCTCCCGGGACACACCGGCAATGCGCCAGCTGGCACTGGCCGCGCTTGAGCAGGCGCTCAGCTATGAGAGTCTGAAGCGGATCCGGGTTCAGCGCCTGAACCTGCCTGATACGCTCTACATCCTCCAGCCCCTCTTTCCTCCGGAATCACTCTCCTTCCTCCGCTCCCGGCCGGTTCGCTGGCTGAGCGCCGAGCTTGACCCCCGAACCCGTCTGCCCCGCACCATCCCCTACTTTCTCCAGCTGGGCCAGCTCCGGATCTTTGGCACGCTCGCACTGGCGGTGGTGGACTTCTATCCGGTTTCCCCTGCCGGCAGAGCCGCACTCCGGCGCTACCGCAGCCTGGAGTTCTATCTCCGGCAGGAGGCGGGAAACTGGGTTTTTGACTCCTTCGGCAAGATATGGTAAGGCGGGTCTGGCTCCTTGCTGCCGGACTGCTGCTTGCCGGCTGCCCGCAACCGGATATAACCCCGCCCCGGGTCCGGATTGTCTTTCCGCAGGAAGGCGACACGCTCGCCGGTGCTGATACCATTCTGGTCGTGGCAAACGACAACCAGCAGATCCGGCTGGTACAGCTGACCGTTGACGACTCGCTGGTCACTGCCGATTCACTGGGCAGAGACACCCTGTTTGAATTTGTGTTTGACGGCGGCAGTTATCCGGCAGGAACAGTGCACACGCTGCTGGCAATCGCCTACGACCGTGCCGGCAACTGCGACAGCTCTCCGCCGGTCGAGTTCCTCAGCTTCCCCCTGCCCGGCAGCTATCATTCCGGAACGATCACCCGAGATGAGCTGTGGCGGGCTGATGCCAGTCCCCATTATGTGCTGGGAACCTTGCGGGTTGAGGCACAGCTGACGATTGAGGCCGGCGCCGAAATCCGGCTCGGTCCTGGCGCCACGATTACGGTCGGCTCTTTCGCCCCGGCCGGACTGCGGGCAGAAGGCACCACTTCCCGGCCGGTCCGGTTCACCGCCAGCGACAGTCTGAATTGCTGGAACCGGATTGAGTTCAACCCTCATGCCGAAGCGGGCAGCTGTATTCTGAACAACTGCATATTTGAGTTTGGCGGCAGTAATGGCGCATTACTGGCAGTCAACAGCAGCCGGATCAGCATTGAAAACAGTGTCTTCCGCCGCAGTGCCGGCAACGGGCTCGTCGTTTCCGGAACCGGGTTCAGCAGCTTCCGGAATAATACGGTGACCGGCTGTGATGGCGCACCGCTGGTGCTCAGCCCGCAGGCAGCAGGCACGCTCGGCACCGGCAACCGTTTTACCGGTAACCGGCTGGACCGGATAACCATCACACCGGGCGCAATCGAACGCACCCTTAACCTGCCCAATCCGGATGTCCCGTATCTTGTTACCGGCACCATCACCATCGCCGGCGACTCGGCACCGGTGGTTTTCATCAGCCCGGGCTGCTCTCTGCTTTTCACCGATTCTGCCCGGCTTCGGATCGGCGTCGGCAGAGCTGGCGGTCTGGTGGCAGACGGCAGCAGCGGTGAAATCGTCTTTGCCGGAATTGACCGCAATTTCTGGGGAGGAATTGAGTTCTGGAACTGGAGCATAGCCGGGCAGTGCCAGTTCAAGGACTGCCGGATTGAAAATGCGGGTAGAAATGGTGTTGCCGCGCTGATCTGCTACGCACCGATCACCCTCCTCGGAACCGAACTGCTGGCGAGCGCCAGCGCCGGAATCTACCTTATCGGCACCGGATTTGAGCAGTTTGAGAACAATACCATCAGCAGCTGTGCCTCATTTCCAGTTCATATTGAAGCCCAGTTTGTCAGCACCATGGGTGCGGGCAACCGGCTGAACGGGAATGGCAGAAATTATATTGAGGTTGTCGGAGGTGTCATTACTCAGGATGCGGTCTGGCAGAATCACCAGACGCCATACCGGCTGACCGGCAGCGTTGATGTCGGCTCTCCGTTCGCACCGGCGCTGTTTCTCAATCCCGGCGTGGAACTGCAGTTTACCCGCAACTGCGGACTGCGGATTGGGGAACTGGGTCCGGGCAGGCTGATTGCCATCGGAATTCCGGATTCAATCCGGTTAACCGGTGATACAGCTACTCCCGGCTCCTGGCGGGCACTGGAGTTTGCTCCTCTGACCGGCTCAGGAACCACTATTGACCACTGTCAGCTGTTTTTCGGCGGGGGCGGCGGTGCAACTGCCGAAGTGGTGGTGCGGACCTCAAGTCCGACGATCAGAAATAACGAGATCGCCTGGTCCGGAAAATACTGCATTGCCCTGTTCAACAGTCCCCTTGACCCGGACCTGCTGCGCCAGCAGAACTGGCTTCATGACTGGGCAGAGGGCTACGACGATATCTATGATGAGGGACCCTGATCAGAGTTCGCCAATCAGCTCCTCATAAAGCCCGAGCAGGTCGTTTTCAATCTCCTGAATTTCAGCAATGACCCGGGCCGCCTTCTGCTGATTTGCCGGCGAATCCAGCCGGAGGTTTGCTGCCATCACCCCTTCCAGTTTACCGATGATCGCCCGGTTTCTTCCCAGAACCTCCTCAATCAGATCCGCCTGTTCGGGCAGAACCTGCTTCATCTCGCTGAGAAAACGGTTGGCGCTTTCCTTTTTTGCAATCAGACGCCAGACCAGACGGTAAAAGCAGTCATTACCGGCATCAATTCCCTCCGGCACAACAGGAAACTGCTCCAGCTGTTTCAGCACAATATCATACGCTTCCAGCCCGGAATGCCACCCGCGGTCACTGGAGCGCAGTCCGAGCTCCAGCGCCTGCTCAAGCACACTGGAAAGCATATCTGCCGGCTCCGGCGTTACCGGACCCCGGAAACTGGCCTCATAAACCGAGACAATCTCGCCGGTCAGTACCTGCTCGGTGCCATAGTCCAGAGTCCAGCCCAGAACTGTTGAGTCCGCCGGATTAATCCGGACCGGAATGCCCCAGAGGAGTGCTGGCTGATCCCCCCATTTTCCCAAAACAACCAGATCCCGGTTCTGAGCCAGCAGTTTCCGGACCACCAGTAATCCCGGATCCGGAGCAGCAGAATCTACCTCCTCACTTTCCCGGCTGTAACGGAGCCGGAGTGAAAGACCGGTAAACTGTTCAACGGTGTTAAGATAATTTTCTGCCAGACCGTCCGTTCCCCAGGAATAAGGGTTATTCTCCTCCAGCATCACGGCAAACGACTCCCCGGAAAGCGCTGCCAGCCAGTCATACATCCCGGGCTGGCCATAGTGCTGGATAATATCATCCAGCGCCTTTGCCATACTGGCACCATACATTCTTGACTTCGGCAGAAAACCGAGCGGTGTCCGCCGGGCTTCAAAGCTGAGCTCCTGGTCATCCCGGAGCACGGTCAGCCGGACCTTTTCACCAGAACCCGCGGTCACCGCCTCCCTTTCCAGATGAAAATACTCATTGACATCCTGAACCGGCTCATCATTGTAGCCAATGATCACATCCCCTGCCTTCAGCCCGACCGTCTGGGCTTCACTTCTAGCCGGTATTTTCCAGATCTCAGCCTTACCCAGCTCCGCATAGGTCGCACCTAACGGCTTGCCGGGTGGTGCTGTTTTGCAAGCTGAAAATGCCAGGCTGATCAAACCCAGCCCGGCTCCGGCATACCGGCGCCAGACCGCTGTCCTGATTCTCATTACCTACCCCCTTTCGGGTTTTACCGCCACCACCGGTTCATCAGCGGCTGACGGAGCGTTGATTTCGGCACTCACTACCGCCAGCCCCTGACAGACCGCCTGCAGCTGAACCGGCGACAGCCCCTGTTCGGCAATCTGCGGCTGGAAGCGCCGCGCAAGTGTGCCGGCAGAATAGACAATCCGGACATCGGTAAAACCGACCTCCTCTACTGTGTCGCGCATCGTCTCGCTCGTAAAATGCTCAATCTCGTACCAGGTCCCGCCCTTGATTCCGCTCCGGTTGCGCGTCAGAAATTCCAGGCCGAGCTCAGGGACCTGCGCCGGCACCGGACCGAGCCGGTCAATCAGCTCCTGCAGACGCCGGAACTCCTCCTTCATTTCCGGGGTCGGCGTAAACTCAATCAGATAGTTCCGCTCCCAGGGAGGACGGTGATGCCGCAGGACATAATGATAGCCGAGCGAGATATCGGTTTCGGTAAGAAAAACCCGTTCCGTTGTCCCTTTCTCAGTATTGTTACCAGCCTCGAAGTAAATTTTGAGTCTGCCGCCAGGCTTGAGCACCCGGTAAATCTCACGCAGCACCTGATAGGGTTCCGGTGTCTGCTCCACGACATTTACCGCAACCACCCCGTCAAAGGTATTGTCTTCGAAACCAAGCTCGGTAGCTGACATCTGCTTCAGGGTAACATTCTTCAGTCCCATACGCCGGGCATTTTCGGTGGCGACTGCGATCCGGCGCGTGGAAGCATCTATACCGGTGACCTGAGGCAGGTGAGTTGCCAGCCGCAGCACGGGCCAGCCATCACCGCACCCGACATCCAGCACCCGCTCACACCCCTGAAAATAGAGCGCCAGCTCCCGGACGACCGCCTCCTCGCGGAAATCCTCCTCCCGGTTCAGATCCTGAGGCACATCAATTACCGGCATCCGTTCCCGGATCCGCACCAGCCGTTCATAGGTCTGGTCAACACTGTTGGAAAGAACCGGATTCACCTCGGCCAGAATCCAGTTTTCAATCTCACTGTATGTTTTTGGCATAGCAGGTTATCATAACTGCAGATTTGGGCAAAGTCAAGAGGAAAAACCGGAATTTCAGCGTCCGGTCCGCAAGGACGCACCGGTATCCGGCAGAACCCAGACCGGTACCAGCCGTTCAACCGCCGACCCGTAAACCCCGAGACCGCCACTCAACCGGCCGGGTTTAAGCGGATTCATTCCGGCTGCCCCGGACACCCAGTCGTAGTAATTGGTGTCCAGCGCCCAGACCCGCAGGGTGCACAATGCCGGCGGGGAATCAGGTGGCGGTGCAACCAGCATCAGAAACAGCATATCCGGAATTCGAACAAAAAGTGAATCATAACTGACATCAAAGGAGTCATTGGGAATCAGGGCATCAATATAGAATGTATCCTGCGCCGCAATCTGCCGGAAGGAGAGATAATACCCCTTACTGCCCCGGCTCCGGCTCCAGACCATCGAGTCCCGGACCGTAACCGTATCACCCGCCCGGGGAAAAACAATTTCAAACCCGGCCGGCACGATCGTCCTGCCCCGCACCGTGTCAAATCCGGGTTTTGCCACCTCAAGGAACCAGGTGTCCTGCTCTGCGACCGGCACCGGACCCCGCGTCTGATAGGAGTCGCCGGCAACATATTCAAAATTCATCGTATCCTCACGACTGAATATCCGCACCTGCGCACCGGTGAATTCAGGGTTGTAACTCTCCTCCAGCCGGTAGGAGCGATTGACAAGGACCCGGACAACACCATTACCGCTCTGCAGCCGGGCATGCACAACCAGTTGCGGTGTAAACGGCTGCTCCGGTGTCAGCTCACAGGCGACAAACCCGGCAATCAGCGCGGCCAGGAGAACAGTTATGGTCCGGTTCATCAGAATTTCATCCTGATACCCAGTGTCGGCAGGGTTGGTAGCATACTGACCTGATGGCGCACCGGTCTGCCATCTGCAGCGGTGTCCCAGTAATATAGCAGAACATTCCGGGCATTATAAAGATTGATGATATCCAGAAATACCGAAGCCTCAAACCTGCCCAGCCTGCCGGTCCGGCTCAGACTGAGATCCAGCCGGTGATATGCCGGATACCGGAAGGCATCCCGGTCACTGTAAATCAGCTCCAGCTGTCTTTCTGCCGGACCCCCGGGCCGCTCAATCGTCCGGTAATAAAAACCGGCAATCCCGGCATAGGGCAGGCCGGTGCCCAGTGTCCAGCGCAGACTGAGATCATACCCCAAAAGAACTGCCGGAAAGTTAAGCACCAGGTTCAGACTGTGCCGGCGGTCATAATGAGGATAATAGGTTTCACCGTCCGCCTCCCTCCTGGTCCACATCCAGGAATAGGCGAGCCAGCCATTGACCCGGCCCGCGGTTTTCTTGACCAGCAGTTCTGCACCGAGTGAATAACCACGGGCATCAAGCAGTGAGTCCGGCGGGGTGAACACCTCACCGTAGCGTGCCTCCAGCAGATGCCGGTAATCCTTGTAATACGCCTCAACCTGCAGTGTCAGATCATCCCTGAGCCAGTGTTCGACCCCGGTGATGTAATGCCAGGCAGCAGGGAGCTTGCGGTTCGCCCGCACCGGCACCCAGACATCATAGATGGAAAAAATCGCCTCAGTGGAATTGAGCGTCACCAGCGGCTGGGTGTATCTGCCCAGCGCCGTATTCCAGGCGGTATTTTTACCCAGAAACAGTTTTGTCCCCAGGCGGGGTTCGGGCTCAAACCGTTTACCCTTGGAATACCAGGCAAACCGCAGTCCGGGCCGGACCATCAGCCGTTTGGAAATCAGCTCCCACTGATCTTCAAGATAAACTGCCAGAGGCACCAGCGTATCCCGGGGAGCGAAACGGATCGTATCAAACTGCACCTTGAGCCCGACACTGTTCTTCTGCAGATCAGCACCAAAACCCAGGGTATGCCGGTCATGGAGGTAACCGGTGAAGTCGGCTTTCAACTGGTAGGTTGTAAGATCACCCTTCATTTTCACATCACCCGCATCCTGAAACTTGACCGAGAAATCCGAAAAGAAACTGCTCCAGGCAGCCAGCAAATCACCGTAAATCACCGGCGTCCAGATGCTGGTCAGCCTCAGCGCCACACCACGGTTGCCCCAGGTGAGCCGGGACTTGAACGCATCGGGCTGAGCCGGATCCCAGAAGGAAAGCACATCCTCGGCACCCAGCCCGGCAAGGCTCAGCCGGTGATCCGGATTCAGATGATAATTAACCTTCCCCATCAGATCATAAAAATAATAATTCAGTCCGGGCACACCAAAAGCCTTGAGGAGCAGATCCGGCAGATAGGTCCGCCTGCCGGCAAAAAGAAATGAGCCCTGAGGGATCGGACCTTCAACTATCCCTTTTGCCGCAATCATTGAAACCGACCCCTCACCACTGTAGGAACGGGAGTTTCCTTCCCGGGTGGTTACATCAAGCACCGAACTTAACCGGGAGCCGTATTTCGCCGGAAATCCGCCCGCCAGCAGTTGCACATCACTCACCGCCTCCGGCACAAACGGCGAAAAAACCCCAAAAAGGTGGGACGGATTGTAGACGGTAATTCCGTCCAGCAGAATCAGATTCTGATCTGGTGACCCGCCGCGGATGTAGAGTTTGTTCGAAAAATCGGAGACGGTGATCACACCCGGCAGGAGTTGAACACTCCGGATGATATCCACTTCCCCGCCCAGCTTCGGCAGGAGGACCAGCTGCCGGGTGTCCAGTCGCTGAGTTGAAACCACCGCCTCCCGCTCAAACCGTGCCCGGGCGGCAGTTACCTTGACCTCACCCAGTTTTACCGGCTCCGGTATCAGCTCCGCATTCACCGTGCTCACCTGTCCCTCCCGGACCGAAACCGGCTGGCGCAGCGTCTGAAACCCGATATAGGAAATTATCAGCTGATAAGAACCAGGATCGACTCCACCCAGATAGTAATATCCACTTGCATTGGTTACCGTACCCAGCCCGGTCCCCTGCAGCTCCACATTGGCATAGGCAAGCGGTTCGCCCGTCTTGGCATCCCGGACCACACCATTGACCGCGCCGGGGTGCACTGTTTCCAGTGCCAGGAGAAGAACCGTCAGCAGCAACGCCGGTACCTTCAGCCGATTATCTGACTGCGCAGGTCCCGGCCAAAGCGCCGGGCAGACTCAATAACCTCCTGCCGTCTTTTCAACACCCCCGGTTCGGAACAGCTGGGAACCACCAGCTGCCCTAAATAGTTCGCCTTGCCGAATTCAGCCAGCCGTCGGAACATCTCAACCGCCAGATCCGCACCGTCATAGTGATCCCCGCCCGCGGTCAGAATCAGCGCCCAGTTTGAACTCTTGAGCAGACTCTCCCCATTGAGCAGAGCAAAACAGCGATCCACCACCGCCTTGAGCTGACTCGTTACTCCCCAGCAGAAGATCGGACTCGTCCAGATCACCAGGTCGGCATCGACGATCAGATCATAAAGCTCCAGCATGTCATCATCCTGCTGACAGCCGGCACTCCTCTTCTCCGCCCGGCAACCGAAGCACTCCTGGCAGCCGGCGATATTCAGCTCGCACACCCGCACCCGCCGGACCTCCACCCCTTTTTTACCCAGTCCTTCCAGCACCCAGTCGGTCACGAGTGCCGTATTTCCCCGGCGCGGACTGCCCTCCAGGACCAGCACCCTTTTTTTCATATCACCCATTGCGTCCCCTCTTTTCGCATTTTTTGATATTCCGTCACTCTGGCGCCCGGTTGAAAAAGGCGATCTCCTCGAGCCGTTTGCGCCGCGGGATACGCTCCTGATTTTCATCTGCCGGATACCCGACCGCAAACAGCGCCACCGCCCGATAACCCCGTCTCAGCCCCAGGTGACGCAACAACGCCCGGGAGTCAAACCAGCCGATCCAGCAGGTCCCGAGCCCCTGCTCGGCGCAGGCAAGGACAAAATGCTCTCCCGCAATACCGGCATCAATCAGCTGAAACTGATTGCCGGCGATACCGCCTGCCACCCGGTTGACAATAACATTCTCCCGGATCAGCAGCGCCACCAGCACCGGTGCCCGGGCAAAACGGCTGGAGGCGGCAAAGACACCCTTGAACACCGCATCGGCCAGCGCCTGCTTCTTTTCCGGCTCATCAAATACGACAAACCGCCAGGGCTGAAAATTGTCCGCTGAAGGTGCGAGCCGTGCCGCCTCCAGTGCCAGAAACAGTTTCTCCCGCTCCACCGGTCGGTCCGCAAACCGGCGCACCGACCGCCGCTTACGGCACAGCTCAAGAAACGGTGAATCACTGCTCATAGCTATTTAAGATTATCCCTATCCGTTATCAGGTCAAGCAAGATAAGCGGAGGGGTGACTTCACCTGCCTAAACCGGTCTCCTTCCCTTGTCACCTTTGCAGCTCAACTAACGCATAAACTGATCCTCGGCACCTGAGGGCAGTTTTTCAATGCCGTCCGGCACCGCCCCGGATCTCAAACACCGGGCTTAAACCGTAGGCATTGATATTCTGGGCATTGGCAATTCTGATCCGGCAATTGGAGCTTGATACATTGGGCACGCTCCAGCGATAATAACCGTAATTCCCGGTGCTGGCAGCGATCTGATTCCAGGTGGCACCACCGTCGGTTGAATAATCAATCCGGGCAGTGGAAAAGTCACCGGTCCAGTCCCAGGTGATGTAATAACTCCGTCCTGCATACCAGATATCTCCATTGAAAGGCGAAGTAACCCTTATCGTCTGAGGTGCAATGGTAAATTTCCCACTCACACCGAAGTTGTCGGTACCGGCAACACCTACCCGGACCTGGCAGTCACTCCCCGTAATAGCATCTGACAAAGACCATAGATAATAGCCGTCATTTTGGGTCGCGGAAGTAATTGGATTCCAGGAGGAACCATTATCGGTTGAATAATCAATCCGGGCAGTGGAAAAGTCACCGGTCCAGTCCCAGGTGATGTAATAGTCCTTGCCGCTCTGCCAGCTATCATTTGCCCTGGGTGCGGTAACTGTGATTGTCTGACGGCTGATGGTAAAGGTTTCGCTTTCGTCATAGATCGTGGGATTGGCTGTGCTGGTAATCTTTATCTTGCAGTTACTGCTGGAGAAATCGCCGTTAATCGACCAGAGATAATAACCGCCGCTGGTGCTGGAAGTAATGGGATTCCACGAAGCTCCCCCATCGGTGGAGTAGTCAATACGCACCGTTCCGGAAAACGTTCCAGTCCAGGTGACATAATAATCCCGTCCCAGTATCCAGTTGTCGTTGGAGGCTGGTGATGTGACCTGTATCGTATCAGAAACCTGGGCAGTGGTAATAGTAAAGTCATTATCGCTGATATCGTATGCAGCCGGGTCCTGAGAACTTACAACCTTGATCCGGCAGTTTGCTGAATTCACATTCGGCACTGTCCAGTTATACGAACCGTCATTGGTTGCCCCGGTTACAATATTGGTCCAAGTTGTGCCCCCGTCAGTCGAGTAGGCAATGGTTACCGTGCTGGCATTACCAGTCCAGTCCCAGTGAATTGGAAAATGCTTGCCGCTCCGGTATGTTTCGCCACCGTTAGGCCTTGTAATCCTGAACACCGGCCGGGCAATTGTGAAGTTGGCATTGCTCTCATCATTGAGAGCCGCGTCACTCTGATTCCTTACCCGGATTAGAGCAGTAGCAGCGGGTGTATTGTCAACATGCCAGGCGTAAGCGCCGTCATTGGTCGTGGATGTGATGACCGGAGTCCAGGAGCTCCCGTTATCAGTCGAATAGTCAATACTTACATCGGCGAAGTTCCCGGTCCAGTTCCAGAAGACCGGATAGTATTCGCCGACATAGTAATTTTCCCCGCCGTTGGGCATGACCACCGAAATGGTGTCACGGGCAATGGTAAAGTTCGCATCACTGATATCGTAGATGTTTAAATTTGTCGGATGGCTTACCCGGACCCGACAACTGGAAAATGTTGAACTCGTGTAGGGGACACGCCAGTGATAACAGCCGTCGTTTTCAGTGTTGGAAACAATCGTTGTCCAGGAGGATCCGCCATCGGTAGAATATTCAATCTTTACCGTGGGAAAACCTCCATACCAGTTCCAGTGGATAGGGTAATCTTCATCCGCAAGGTAAGTCTCGCCACCATTAGGTCGCTTAATCACTATTCCCTCGGTGATATTGATGGAGTTCGGACTTGACCAGCCTGATGTCGCACCTTGAATATCCCGTGCCTGAGCCCGGACCGAGAATGTTCCGGTAGCAGTATAAGTATGCGTATCCTGAACTGTGCCGCCACTGGCAACATAAGGGCTCCAGTCTGATGTATCTCCATCGCCCCAAGCAAACCGGATTGAGATATTCTGTCCTTCAGGGTCGGTAGCGGTTGCGGAAAATGTCTGGACAAGAGTAACATAACCGCTCGCCGGACCGGTCAGGATCGGAGTATTGGGCGGATTATTGGCACCGCCGGTGTAAATCAAAATCTGATGCGGGGCAGACCACGGCGATCTCAGACCATGGATATCCCTTGCCTGAGCAGTGATATTGTAGGAACCGGTACCGGAATAAACGTGCGCCATTGTTATTGGCGATCCGCTTGACACATAACTGCTCCAGTTCGAGGTATCGCCGTCGCCCCAAGCAAATCTGATTGAAACCGGTTCATTATCGGGATCGGTTGAGCTTGCGTCAAAATTATAGGAAACATCGGGGTTGCCACTTGCCGGTCCGTTGACCGTCGGCGCATAAGGCGCCTGACTTGAACCTGCGGTAACGGTAATTTGATGCGCCCCGGACCACCCCGATATCGCACCATTCACATCCTTTGCCTGGGCAGTGACACTGAAAGTTCCGGTCGATAAATAAGAATGGGTCATGGCGATCGTATCCCCGCTGACCTGATAAGAACTCCAGGCAGAGGTATCGCCATCACCCCAGGAAAATCTTACCGCTACACCCTGTCCTCCTGGATCAGCAGCACGGGTATAAAACTCATAAGTATACTGAGAACCCCGGTAACCACTTGCCGGACCCCAAGGAGTAGCGGGAGTCTCGGGCGGATTAAGCACAACTACTGTGATCACTGCCGATGTCCCCTGATTGTTTGCCCGGTCAAATGCCTTGGCATAAATATTGTGCTGGGAGTTATCCTGTAATGCCGCTGTATTCCAATCGTGCGAATAGGGGGAAGATGGGTCGGTTCCGACAAGAATATTATCAACATAAAATTCCACTTTTGCCACTCCCTTATTATCTGTTGCCTCAGCTGTAATTGCGACTGTTCCACTGACAGTATCACCACTCACCGGCTGGATCAGGGAAACTTCCGGAGGCTCTTTATCCCCACAGCCAATAAAAAAAATTAACGCAGCCATGCCGGCAGCCAGCAACCTTTTCATTAAACCTCCTTTTTGTTATAAAATCTCAAACTGTGCAGCCAGCTATAATCCTCATTTTAATCGCTTAATTTCAAAGTCAAGATAAGAATTTAACTTGTAAAATCAGAAAAAACCCAGACAAGTGATCACCCGCCGGCGTTAAAAATGGCTGATTGAATTGTTCAACGGTAAATGCCGGATATTCTGAAGGTAGCAGTGTCGGAGCTTTTCAATCCTCTTTTCCCTCCTCCGGCTCAATATGAACAACAATATTGGTTACATCCGGATTGGTGCGCCGGATTTCCTGTTCCACCTGACTGGCAATTTCGTGTCCCTGCTGGACGGAAATTGAAGGATCCACCTGAATGTGCACATCCATTTCTATCCTGTTGCCCGCACCGGCATGCCGGGCACGGAAGGCGTGAAAACCCCGGACCCCGGGAATCGCCCGAATCGTATTCTTCATCTGCTGCTGAGTATCAGATCCTGGTGCCTGATCGCAGAGCCGGTACCAGGCATCACGAACGATCCTGACCCCGATGAAGATCAGAAATGATGCCAGCAGGACCGCAGTCAGGTGGTCAAGAAATGACCAGCGCTCACCCCCGATCAGCGCCCCGGCAATACCTGCAGCGGCAGCAATGGAAGAAAAGGCATCGGAACGGTGGTGCCAGGCATTGGCGATGATCGCCGGGTTGTTGAATTTCCTGCCGACCGCCCGCGTCCACCAGTAGAGCAGTTCCTTGGTAACAATGGAACTGATCGCCATATAAAACGGCAACCAGTTACGCACCCCCCCGTGCCGCTGGCTGATAGTGTAAATCGCCTCTCCAGCGATAAACAGGGCGGCACCGCAAAGCAGCACCCCGACCAGCAGCGCGGTCACCGCCTCATAACGGAAATGACCATAGTGGTGATCCTCATCTGGCGGCATCTTCGCTGCCCGGATACCCCACAGCACCATGATATCACTTGCCAGATCCGAAAAACTGTGCAACCCGTCAGCAATAATCGCACTGGAGCGGGCAATAATACCCGCCAGGATCTTGCCACCGCTCAGGAGGATGTTCAGCACCATGCCGGCGATCGTGACCCGGCGCTCAATCTGCAGCTGGTCCATACGGTATTTTAACCCGGATATCGGAAACTGGCAAGGATTGACCTTTTGTGACAATTGCCTTTTGCCGAAGCGGGGTTATTATTTATTACTGATGAAATCAGAACCGATTCGACGCATCGCCCGCATCCGCAACCGCACAATTTTCGTCACCACCGCCGCCCTGCTGGGCGTTGCAACCGGAACAGCAGCCATACTGCTCATCCTGATCAGCGGGCTCTTCCTTTCCGCCTGGCTGCTGATGCTGATTTTGTTCCCGGTTCTGTTTCTTGGCTGGCGCTGGCTGCGCCGGGCTGACATCCGGAGTATCGGTTATCAGCTGGAGCAGCACTTCCCGGAATTAAGGAACCGGCTGGTTGCCGCAATTGAGCTTGCCCGTTATCAGCCCGGAGCCGAAAACTACTCGCTCGAACTCCGGGATGCAGCGGTTGAACAGATCCGGGTGCAGACAGCACATCTCAACCTGGAATCGGTCGTACCCGTTTACCGGTGGAAATGGTCGGCAATCTTTGCCCTCGCGGGCGTGAGCCTGTTTGTTTTCTACATTTTCACATTCTCTGCCCCGGCACGGTTCGGTCTCATCAATGCCTTCGCGCCGGCTGGAAACCGCATCCGGCTGCAGGTGACTCCGGGGGACACAACCGTAACTCCTAATACTGCGATAACGATTGGCTGTGCGGTTGAACCTGCCGGTATCTTCCGGACCATCACGCTGGAACTGATGCAGCCGGACGCACCGGTCCAGCGTCTGCACCTGAAACTGGTCTCGGACCGGTGCACACTGCCGGTTACTGTCAGAAGCAGAATCAATTACCGGTTCCGGCTGCTGGGAAAAACTTGCGGATGGTATACAATCCGGACCCCGGAACCGGTAGTGCTGAAAAATGTCATCTTTACCGGTTATCCGCCCGAATATACCGGACTGCCACCGGTCCGGCTCACCGGTCCCGAACTCACCCTGCTTGCCGGCACCCAAGTGGAACTGACCGGGATTGCAAGTGCCCCGATCCGCCGGGCACGGCTCCTCATTGGTGCTGAAACCCTGCCGGTGCTAATGAACCCTGCTGAACCACAGCAAATCTGTGCCCGCTTCACCGTCCTCGAGGACGCCGCCGGTATTCTTGAACTTGCCACCATGTCAGAACCATTTCAACCCGCCCTGCAGTTTCATATCCGGAAACTCAGTGACGAACCACCGCTGGTCAACATCTTTCTCCCGGGGAGAGATATCGACCTGCCGCTGAAGATGCAGGTGCCGCTGGGCATCAATTCTCTTGACGATTTCGGACTCACTGCCATCTGGCTTCATTACGGCAAGGACACGCTCAACCGGAAACTACTGCTCAAACGACCTCAGGGCGCACGTGAGGATACCGTCTTATATCTTTGGGATCTGTCGGGTATCAGTCTGCTGCCCGGTGAGGTCCTGCACTACTATGTCCGGGCGGTTGACAATGACCTGGTCTCCGGTCCCAAGTCCGGCACCAGCGCCATCTTCACCATCCGCTTTCCGACCATGACCGAAATCTATTCCCAGGCGGTGGAACAGACTTCAGCGACGATTAATGAACTTGAACCGCTCCAGACCGAACAGGCAAAACTCGGCGCCGAACTGACGCGCCTGACCGAAGATCTGAAAAGACGCCGGGAACTCTCCTGGGAGGAAAAGAAACAGCTGGACCGAATCGCCCGGGAACAGAATGCACTCCTGTCAGAAATTGACCGGCTGCAGGAGGAAATCGCCCGCACCAGCACCGATCTTTTGGAAGGGATGAGCTGGGACCCGGAAACGCTCGAACGGCTGACCCAGCTGCAGGAACTCCTCTCCCGGCTGATCCCGGAAAATCTGCAGCAGGCACTGCGCGAACTCAGCCGGAAACTCCAGCAGGAACCCGGCTCTCTGCGCCCGGTGCTCGAGCAGTTGCAGTCCGAACAGCAACGCCTGAAAACCGGAATTGAACGGGCCCTTGAACTGCTCAGGCGGATGACGGAGGAAATTAAACTGGAGGCACTGGCGCGTCAGGCAGAAGAGCTTGCCCGCCGGCAGGATCAACTCACCCGTAATTTACCGGCTCAGCCCGCGGAATCGCTGGGCCGGAACCAGGAGCAGATCAGTGCCGGCATTGACAGCATGATTAACGGCCTTGAGGAACTGAGCCGGAATTTCTCCGAGCCGGCGGTTGCCGAATCGCTTCATCGGCTGAATGAACAGCTGGCACAGAAAAATCTTTCTGGGCTTGCCCGCAGTCTTGCCCGCCAGCTGAATGCCGGCGCGAAAGCGGACGCGGCGAAAAAGAGCGAACAGCTGAACCGGAGTCTGAAGGAACTGGCAGAGGAATTGAACCGGCTGAGCTCCAGTTTGAAAAAATCAAGGTCCGAGGCGATTACCCGTCAAATTTTCACCTACACCACCGGCCTTCTGACCATCTCCGCGGAGCAGGAACGGCTGGAACAGGCACTTCAGCACGGCATATCACCGAACGAAATTGCGCCGGCAGAACAGGCACTGCTGGAAGCGGTGAAAATAGCTGCGGAGAGCATCGCCGGTCTGACGGGCCAAACTCTGAGTGTTCCCCCCACGGTCAGCCAGGAACTGGCACGGGCACTCAACAGCATGCGCACCGCGGGCGAGCAGGCAGCGGGCGGCACGAGTTACGGTCTGGCAGCTTCGATGCGGCAGGCACGGCAGAGCCTGAACCGGGCAATCGCCCAGCTGCTTCAGGCAGGAAGCGCCGCCCGGCAGGGTGGAGGTTTGGCAGGCGGACTGCAGAACCTGCTGGAACAGCTTTCCCGGATGACCGCCGAACAGTTGGCAATCAATGCGGGAATGTCCGGGCTGCCGATACCGATCCCGGCAGCCGGACTCTCCCCTCAGCAACAGGAACAGCTGATGCAACTTCTTTCCCGGCAGCAGGCGCTGCGCCAGCAGCTCGAGGATCTGCTCGGGTCGCTGGGCGGAGAAAAACCCGGGTTGACCGGAATGCTGGAAGGTCTGGTTGAAGAGATGAAGGGAATCGAACGTTCGCTGGCGGAACTGCAGGTGGACCGCAGACTGATTGAGCGGCAGCAGGGCATAGTCACCAGACTGCTTGATGTCCAGCGCAGCCTGCGACAGCAGGGATTCAGAGAGGAACGGGAGGCACAACGTGCTCAGCCTTATCAGCCAGCAGATGCTGCCCGCCTGCCTGAAGACCTGGGTGAACGGAACCGGCGTCTGCGGCAAGAGCTCCTCCGGGCACTGAAGCAGGGCTTTCCGGCAGAATATGAACCGCTGATCCGCTCCTATTTTGAAATGCTGCTTCAGGAGGCTCCATGAGTACAATTGTCCGAATTCTGTTCCTTTTGCCAATATCATTAAGTGCGGTTGCTGCCCAGGAGCTTTTTCAAGCCCAGCAGCTGGAACAGGCAGGCCAGATCGAAACTGCCTTTAAGCTTTATCTTCAGGCACTGGAGAAAAACCCGGAACAGGGACCGGCAATTGCCGGGCTGGTCCGCACCGGCGTCAGCCTGAAGAAATTTGATACCCTGCTGGTTGTGCTCGAAAGACTGAAACCGGTTGCCCGCAATCAGCCGGATATTGAACTGGGGATTATCGAAGCCCTGTTCGGACTCCGGCGCCGCTCTGAAGCCATCAGCCGGCTCGAACGGCTTCTGAGTTCGGCGCCCGACCGGGTGATGGCTGCAGCTGATCTCTTAATTCGCGTTCACGAATACGCACTTGCCACCCGCTATCTTGAACCACAGGTAACAAACCGGTTCAATCCCCAGCTTACCGACCGGTTGCTCACCCTCTACGAACAAATGGGCAGGTTCAATGCTGCTGCCACTCTGATTGTTCAGCTTGTCAATACCGACACCAGCCTGCAGTCGGACGTTACACGGTATATTCTCCAAAACCTTGATCGACTGCGCATCTGGGGCAGAAAAGCCGGGCGTCAGAATCTGCTGGCAGAGCTGGACAAAATCCGTAACCCGTTGCTGCGCGTGCGTGCCCGGACACAGCTACTTCTGGGTGCCGACCGAGAAAACGATGCCGCCCGGGAACTGCTGAACGCACATCAGGCCGGGATTCTAAGCGGAACCGAACTGCATCAGCTGGCCCGCGAATGGGAACAGGCTGGCCAGTATCAGGCGGCACTCATTATCTACCAGCAGCTCGGCAGGCTGGCAGATGCCGCCCGTACGCTCCGGTTTCAGGGCAAGACGGAAACTGCGCTCAAACTGCTCCAGTCGGACACGACCCCGGACGGGCTGTTTGAATATGCCGAACTGCTGCGTCAGGAAAAAAACGACTTCAGGACTGCCGCCGCAGTTTACCGTCGCCTGCTCCGCCTGCGTCCGAATGACCGGAACGCCCGGCTCGGTCTGGTGGCTGCGTTCATCGGCAGCGGTCAGCTGGACAGCGCCCTTAATTTTCTTGACCAGCTTAATCCGCCTGATGATCAAATCCTTTTTCTGCGAACTAAAATTCTGCTCTATCAGGAGAAGTTCGATTCACTCGCACCCGCAATCGCAGAGTTCAGCCGGCGGTATGGCGACAGCCCGCTCTTCAACGATTTGCTGGAACTGAACATTCTGACCCTGAGCAGTTCCCGAAGGGAGCTGGCAGCGATCATGTTCACCCTTGAGACCGGTAACTACCAGGAGGCATACCGGCAGGCAGCCCGGCTCCGGTCAGGAGATGAACTTACAGCCCAGCAGGCGCTGATCATCACCAGCAAAATTTTTTCCCGCCAGCACCAGTATCAATCCGCAATTGCAGTGCTTGATACGCTGATAAAAACCTTTCCCCGGGGGGAGTTGGCACCGGCGGCACTGTTCCGGCAGCTGGAGATTTGTCAGACCGGACTTAATGATACTGACCGGGCGCAGCGTATCGCCGAACAGCTGATTCAGGAATACCCGACTTCACTATACGCCCCGCTTGCCCGCCAGCGGCTCAAACGCGAATCATCTACTCCGTCGGGCACACTGCACTGAAACGCTAACTGTTGACGCCGCCTGATGTTATGATATGATTGAACCATGGCGCGAGCGCTGACACTGGCGGATCTGCTTGCCCAGCGTCGGGTTCTGCCGCCCGGAGAACTGATTCCGCTGTTCAGTTCGGTACTGGAGGATCTGGAGAAGGCGCACAGCCAGGGGCATCTCCATGGAGATATCAAACCGAAAAAAATCGTCCAGGTGGAGGAACGCGTATGGCGGCTGATTGACTACGGGGTATCAAAAATTGGCACCGCCCGCTACATTTCCCCGGAAAAGGCACAGAAACAGCCGATTGATGCCCGTGCTGATCTCTATTCTCTCGGCGTCGTGCTTTATGAGGCTGCTACCGGCAGGCCGCCGTTTGACGCCGAACTGGGCGCAGAACTGATTCAGGCTCATATCAGTCAGCCTCCCCCCCCACCCAGCACAGTAAAACCGGATCTGCCAGCGGATCTGGAGAAAATCATTCTCCGCGCTCTGGAAAAAGACCCTGCGCGCCGGTTCCAGTCAGCCCGTGAATTTCGAAACGCACTCAACGCTTTGACGCCCAGAGAGACTGAACGTCCGGCACCTCCGCCCCCTGCGTCGGCTCCAGAAACCGCTGGTCCGGTTAAAACCAGATTAGCACCTCAGCGCCCAGCTGCTTCACAGCCCGAGCGCACTGCACCACCCCGAACGATGGCGCCACCGCGTCCGGCGCCGGCAGCAGCCCAAACACAACCCGTACATCCTGCCCATAAAGAAAAAGGCAGAATCCCTGTGCTCATCATCTCTCTTCTCCTCGTGATTGCCGCTGGTGCAGCACTTTTCTTTGTTTTAAGTAGCGGCGGAAAGATTTCTGTTCCCGAGGTTATCGGTCAGACCGAGTCGGACGCCCGCGAAAACATCGAGTCAGCCGGTTTACGCTTCGCACTGGGACCGGACAAGGATGGACCCCTGCCAATCGGTCTTGTTGCCGAGCAGAACCCCAAGCCCGGTTCCAGAGTACGAAAGGGCACAGTGGTCCAAATCCGACTGAGTACCGGCATGATTGAAATCCCCTCAGTCACCGGACTGAACCGTGCTGAAGCTGAGAAACTGTTGCGTGCCACCGGGCTGGATAGTATAATTATCGCAAGTGAGTACAGCGATGAAGTTGAAATCGGCCGGGTTATCGGCGTGGAACCGAAATCAGGCGCAAAGGTCCGGGCAAAGACACCTGTCCGCCTCAGAATTGCCGCCGGCAGAGCCACCTGTCCGCAGTGTGGTGCACGCCGCGAGCCCGGTGCTCAATTCTGCACCCGCTGCGGCTACCGTTTCCCGGAGTAGGAGATCATGAGAAAAGTTGTGAAAGTACTGCTCTGCATCCTGCTGGTGATTACTGTCGCGTGGGCTGAGAAAATCTGCCCGAACTGCGGGACCGCCAACCGGGATGATGCCCGTTTCTGTAAAAAATGCGGTGCCCGTCTGCCCGAACCGGAAAGCCGTCCATCCCTTCCCCGGCTCCGGGTTACTGCTTCGGTTGAAGGCAATTCTGTAATCATCACTTCCGAACCATCTGGTGCCACAGTCCGGATCGACGATGTTGAACGAGGAAAAACACCACTCACCATAACTGAACTCGCTCCCGGCAGGCATGAACTGGAAGTACGGCTTGCCGGTTATCAGACTTATTATTCCAGTTTCAACATTACTGCACGGCTGGCGACGCTCGTGGTTACCTCGGATCCAATCGGTGCCGACATTTACCTCGATGGTGCTTACAAAGGAAAAACTACCGAAACCGGCTTGACCATTTCCCGCGTCCCCTTCGGCTCCCACTCCATCTCTGCCCGGCTCACCGGCTATCAGGAAGCAACAAAACTGGTGGAAGTCCGGGAGCCCGGACCCATCGGCATCCTGATCAAACTTGGCACCAGCCGGGGATTTCTCAGCGTTACCACCCGACCGGCAGGAGCTGATGTCATTGCCAATGGCAGAAAACTGGGCACTGCACCGCTTGTAACCGCACTCGCACCGGACCGGTATGCCCTCACTCTTTCCAAACCCGGCTACGAAGACTGGCTCGGGTATGTCAACATCGGCTATGGCGAAACAACAGCGGTCAATCAGACGCTCTCCCGACTCCCTCAGCGCCAGCTGCCCATACTTTTGACCGGAATTGTGCTTACTGCCGGCGGTGCCCTATCGGCGCTGATGGGAGAGAAAAGCTACGCCGCATATCAGCAGGCAACAACCACACAGGAGGCGATCCGGCTCCATCAGGAAACCGAACGCTGGGATATGCTTCGCAACATCGGGTTTGGTGCCGGTGCCGGCTGTATCGGACTTTACTTTGTAATCCGATGGTAAAAAAATACTTTTGGTTCTTAAAATTCAGCCTGCTTTTAGCCCTTTCCCTGCTCGTCTGCCGGAAGTGGACTAATCCCTATGATCCGGCTGCCAACCGTCCCCCGTCTCCGCCTCGACTGCTGTTTCCCGACAGCGCTGCCCGGGATATTGATACCAATGTGGTTCTGCGCTGGACCTGTACTGATCCGGACAGCGTGGACACTCTTAAATATCTCCTTTATCTGGGTATCAGCCCGCCCCCCCCACTTTTCGATTCCGGTATCAGCGACACCTTCTACCATCCCCTGAACCTCAATGTCCTCGCGACCTACTACTGGCGTGTCGTTGCCCGCGACCGGTTCGGCGAAACCGCTTCCAGTCCGGTCTGGCGTTTTGCAACTGCAAAAGCAAATAATTTCCCGTTTATTCCCTCAAATCCGACACCTGATTCCGGTGCAGTCGGACAGTTCGTCCGTCTCACATTATCCTGGTCCGGTGGTGACCCGGATCCTGGGGATACGGTATTTTATGACATTTATTTGGGAACAACTACTCCGCCCCCTCTGCTGATCCAGAATCACAATCAGACCAGTTACACCCCACACCGGCTGAAATACGATTCCACCTATTACTGGCGGATTGTCGCCCGCGACCAGCGCGGCGCCACTGTCAGCGGGCCGATCTGGCAATTCCGCACCTTCCCGCCAATTGTTGTAATTCAGCCTAATGATACCACCCGTTGGCGTGTTACCTCCCAGCAGACTATCCGCTGGACAGGCGGACCGACGGTTACGGACAGCAAGAGATCGGGAAAAACTGCACACCGGCTGAATACTTTGAACACATCAGGTGCTGACTCTACGATTATCTACTACTCCACCAATGGCGGCACAACTTGGTTGCGACATGGTCGGGCAACTCAGTCCGGCAGTTATACCTGGACTGTACCCAGTCCGCCCAGCACTAACGCCCGCGTTCAAGTGCGGATGTTTATCTCTGGTGACACCTCCCTTGGGAATTCACCCCGCTATGAAGTATACGACCGGAACAAACCCTCGCCCATTACCGTAACCTCTCCTGATTCGACTGCGGAATGGCGCATCGGCAACAGTTATGACATCATCTGGACTGGCGGCACTCTTTTAGGCATGGACTCAACGGTCCTTTCCTATTCCACCAATAATGGAACAACCTGGCAGCGGATCGGTGCTACTACCCGGCCTAGCAGCTACCGCTGGACTGTGCCAGGACCTGCCACCCAGCAGGCAAAAATCAGGATACGGGCATTCTGCCTTGACTCATCTACTACTGGCTACAGCGCAACTTTCAAAATTGTTGAAGGGCTGCCGCCGATTACCATCACTCAGCCAAACTCCGCCACCCGCTGGCGTGAAGGCTCAGCCCAGTCCATCCTCTGGACTGGTGGTCCGTCAACTCCCGATTCAGTTGTGGTCTTCTACTCCACCAACGATGGCGGTACCTGGGTAAGGCACGGCCGGGCAACCACTCCTAGTAGTTACAGCTGGAATGTACCAGGTCCTGCTACTGATCTCGCCCGGGTAACGGTCCGGGCCCATGTTGCCGGCGAATCGACTGTTGCAATCAGTGCCCGTTATGTTATCTATGATTCCCTGCCGCCATCACCGATCACTGTTACCTCACCAGCCGCCGGCGCGCGCTGGATCGTAGGCACAACGCACGAAATTACCTGGACTGGTGGCACTTTTGCCGGTATGGAATCAACTGTAATTTATTACTCCACCGATGGTGGAACAAGCTGGAACCGCCAGGGTGTAACAACTCAGGCAGGCAGTTACACTTGGACCGTACCCAGTCCGCCCACTGCAAATGCCCAGATTGCAGTCCGTGCCTGGTGTGGAAACCATATGACCGAGGGTCGGAGCGGTATATTCACGGTCACAGGTGCAGGGGGAACACCGGATACAGTCCTTGCGACAATCACCGTTGGTGCAAAGCCCCGCGCACTGCTCTGGGACAGTCTGCACAACAAAATCTTCGTTGCAAATTACAACGATTCCAGCGTTACTATCATTGATGGCAGCACGAATCAGATACAGACCACGATCCGGGTCGGCGGATTCCCTTACGCCCTGTGCCTTAACACATTAAACGGCCGGGTTTATGTTGCCAATCAGATCAGCGGCACTGTGACAGTAATTGACGGTGCCAGCAATCAGGTTCAGACTACGGTCAGCGTCGGAAGTTATCCGCAGGCAATGTGTTTCAATTCGCACGATAACCGCCTATATGTCAGCAACTACCGCTCGGCAACCGTAACTGTAATTGACGGTAATACCAGCGAAGTTATCACGACAGTGCCGGTGGATTCAAATCCGATCGCCTTGGTTTACAACCCGGCGCACAACAAAATTTACTGCGCCAATTTTGCCCGTAATAATGTTACGGTAATTGACGGCACTACTAACAGTGTACTCGGGACCGTACCGGTTGATTACCAACCTTGCGCACTGGTGGTCGACAGTAGAAACAACGTAGCTGTTGCCAATCGCTATTTCGGAAAAGTAACCATTATCAATGGCGAAAATCAGTCCGTCATTACCACTCTGGATGTCGGCAGTGAACCCTACGCCCTTGCTTTCAATGCCACCGACAACCGGCTTTACTGTGCCAACTCCGGAACCAATAATGTCTCGGTCATCAATGTCAGCAACTATTCACTCATGACTAACATCTCAGTCGGCGTTCATCCCCGCACACTTGGCTGGGCAGGCTGGGTTGACAAACTGTTTGCCGTCAATTACGATGGTACCAGTGTCTCACTGATCGATGGTGCCACTAATGCTGTTCAGAAAACAATCGCCGTCGGCAGCAATCCGATCGCCATCTGCATCAACTCCTGGGACAGCAAGGTGTATATTGCCAATTACAACTCTAATACCGTAACCATTATCGGACCTCGCAGCGCCAGCCATTAATCCCGGTCCCATTATCACAGGCAGTATATAAACCTTGACCATTATTTTAGCCATTGTTATTCTCAAATATGACATCTGAAATCCACGCCCGGCTGCAGAGCCTGGGGCGAACGTATGACCGGCTGATCGAACTGCAGGGAGACCGGCAGCTTTATCTTGTTGGTGGTGCGCTCCGGGACATCTTGCTTGATCGTCCACCTCAGGATTTTGACTTTGCAGTCGCCGGCTCGGCAATTGAATTTGCTCATCAGTTTGCCTCCAGAATCCGGGGCAAACTTGTGATTCTTTCTGAAGAAGACGATGAGGCACGAGTTGTGTACCGCAGAAAAATTACCTTTGATTTCAACGGGCTGGGCAAGGAATCGATCGAGAGCGACCTTTTGCGCCGTGACTTTACCATCAATGCCTTGGCACTGAAACTACCGGCAGGGGAATACATTATTGACCCGTACGGTGGACAGGTGGACATAAAAAGGAAACTCATCCGTCCGGTAACGGATAGCTCCCTGGCTCGCGACCCGCTCCGGCTGCTGCGTGCATTCCGGCTGGCCCTGGAACTGGGGTTTACAATTGATCCAGCGGTCGAACACCAGGGAGCGACAGTCTCTCTTGCCCGGACTGCACCGGAACGCATTGGCATGGAGTTTATGAGAATCCTTAACACTCCGGGTGCCACAGACTGCATAAAAAGACTGATCGCGCTTGGAAGATTGGCGGAGATAATACCCGAAATTTCAGCTTTGCTTGAAGAACCGGACCTGCGGGAACATACCCTGCGTACCTTTATTAAAATTGAGGAAGTGCTTAGCACACCCGGCTTCTTCTCCAGATTCCAGCCAGAATGGAACAGTTATCTGACTCAGGACCCCCCGCGCGCGCCGTTACTGAAACTTGCCGGCCTGCTCCACGACATCGCCAAACCGCATACCCGATTTGTCAACGAATCCGGAGAAACCCACTTTTACGGCCACGACAACCTCGGTGCCCGGCTGGCAGTAAAAATTGGCTATGAACGACTCCGCCTCTCGCGCCTGCAGGTTCGCATCCTGCGGACCCTGGTGAAGGAACATATGCGTCTCCATCTCCTCGCCACTGCACCTGAACTCTCTGACCGGGCAATCCGGCGTTTTTTCCGGGACCTGGGTTCCGAAGCGTTGGGACTGATGATCCTATGTTACGCTGACGGCTGGGCAACTGCCGGCAGAACGATCCATCTGGAAGACACCATCACTCGGATGCTCAATCAGCAGCGAATGGAAAATGCCAGACGCCGCATCAAGAGACTTGTTACTGGCGACGATCTGATCGCTCTGGGAATGAAACCAGGACCGGTATTCAAGGTAATCCTTCAGGAACTGGAAGACCTGCAGGTTGAGGGGAAAATCACCACCAAGGAAGAAGGTATTGAATATCTAAAAAGCTACTTAAAAACCCGGCGCAATGACCATCTTCTTGCCTGATATATGCTGATTTTACCCGTTCTCATATTGATATATCCTTCACTCTGCACCCTGAATCTTGAATTTAACCTTAATAACTTTCAGACAATCCCCACCCACAGTACGACCATTTTTACCATCAATGATGGTGAGTTCAATTCAATCCCCGGAACCCCTCTGCTGCCGGAAATGAGCCGGGTCATTCCCCTGCCATCTGGCACCGTAATCAACCAACTGCTGATCCTGAAGGCAGAATTTGAAACCTTGCCCGGAAACTATCAGCTGGCAACTGCCCAGCCGCCTGTCCCCCTTTCACTGTCATCGTCGCCATCATCACTGGACCTCAAACCGGAAATTTCCTGTTTGTGCTCATTCTACCCGGAAACACTCTGCATGGTCACCGGATATGGGTACCGATGCGGGCAGAAACTTGCCTCCCTTGTCATTACTCCCCTTCAGTATCAACCGGTAACTCACAGAGTTCGCCGGCTACGCCGGCTGCAAATTATCTTTAAACTGACAGAATCAGAAGAGCCACACCCTCCTCCCCCTGCTGCTCCTGAGAGCTGCCGCTTTGAATATCTGATCGTTACCCGGGAAAATCTGGATTCCGTATTTCAGAACCTGCGCTATTGGCGGACCCTTACCGGCACTCCGGCACAAATCAGGCATATTGAATGGATAGTAAACCGATACCCCGGCCGGGACGATGCCGAAAAACTGCGCACCTACCTTCAGCAGTGTGCCCGCGACTCCGGACTCAAGTATTTACTGCTGGGCGGCGACACTGACATTCTGCCGTATCGTAAAGCCATCGCTCTGGTCAGCGGTGCCGGACTCCATCCCCGCGAAGACTCTCTGCCCTGTGACCTGTACTTTTCGGCACTGGATGGCAATTGGGATGGTAACAATAATGGCATCTTCGGAGAGCCTGACGACGGTGTCGACCTTCTCCCGGAAATCTATGTCGGAAGGGCGCCGGTCAGCACCCCGTCAAACGCTCGTACTTTTGTAGACAAAATCCTCGCCTACGAACGCAACCTGCTAAATGACTATCAGCGGCGCGCCTTGCTCGCCGGTGCGGTTCTCTGGGAAAACCCCTGGACTGATGAAATGATCGCCAAGGAACGCATCCGCCGGGAGCACTTGCCATCAAATTTTCAGATCCAGACCCTTTATGAGTCAATGATGCCGGTAACCCCTGATACCGTAACCTCCCTGCTCAACTCCGGATTCGGAATTTTCAACCATTGTGGTCACGGCTGGATCAATGCTCTCGCCATCAGCCGTCAGTGCGTTCTGCGCAATTCTGATATTGACCAATTGACTAACAATACTCGAACGGGCATCGTTTATTCAATCGGCTGCTGGACAACTGCCTTTGATTTCGACTGCATTGCCGAACATTTTCTCCTCAACCCTACCGGCGGTGCGGTGGCATTCATCGGCAACTCATCATATGGCTGGGGTGCACCCGGCAACCCCGGATTCGGCTACTCTGATCGCTTTGATTCTCGCTTCTTCCAGGAACTGTTTTCCGACCCGGCTCCCCGGCTCGGGGAAGTATTTGCCCGTACCAAAATCCATTTCATTCCCTACAGCTATTCACCTAATGTCTACCGCTGGCATCAGTTTGCGCTTAACCTGCTCGGGGACCCGGCGATGCCGGTACACACTGACACCCTCAGTCAACTCATGGTCAGAAAACCGCTCAGAATTCGCACTGGTGAAGACCTTGCCCTTTTCGTTGTCCTTGACCGCAACGGTCCCGTCCCCGATGCCACCGTTGCAATTTATCAAGACAGCACTTCAGTTTACACGGGGGCTACCGGAACTGACGGATCTGCTGCGATCCAAACCGGATTCACCCAGGCGGGGACCGTCCGGCTGACCGTCACAGCTCAAAATCACCGCCCTTTGCGCGATTCAATCGTTGTCGCCTCGGGACACAGCATTACGCTCCTCAACTACGCCTTTCTTGACTCCACGGGTGACGGTAACGGCTGCATCTCAGCCGGAGAAACCTTCACCATCCGGCTGTGGCTGATAAACAACTCCCATCTCCCCCTTTATAATGTACTCTGCCGGCTCACCACCGACTCCCCTCTACTTACGGTTGAACAGGATGCTGGTCATATATCAGTTCTGACGCCGGACACAGCAGTCTCTGTGCGACTTTTTATTATTCGCTCTGCTAGTAGCGCTCGGAACGGGGACTATGCGCTCTGCACTCTGACCATTACCGAATCCAACGGCAGCTTCTCCCAATTTCCGGTTATAATTCAGTTCCGACAGCCGTTGCTAAAATTTGTCACTTGCTATGTTTGTTCCGACACCGCCGGTTCGTATTCAGCATTTTTCAGGGTAGTCAATACCGGTGCAGCACCAGCACCCGTTTCAACCGGCACCCTGTTCAATCCGGACCTAACTCAACCATTGACGCTGCTCACTCCGGGTATCCTCTTCCCAAGTATCCTCCCCGGTGAAACTCTGTGGTCATCCGTGCCTGCCCGGTTTAAAGCTGAATCCGGACCGGTGCGGATTGGTCTGAATCTGATCACCGGCAGATTCATTTTCAGCGATACCTTTAAAGTCCATCTGCCGCCGGCAGGTATTTATACCAGCTTTGACTCCGGCTTAGGTAACTGGACTGCTGCTGGCGCCAACGGCTCCTGGTTTCTGACCTGCAGTCAATTTCTCTCGCCCCCTTATTCAATTCATGCCGGCTATCCGGCCGACTCCTACCCACCCAACTGTACCTGCGAACTTCTTTCTCCAAAATTCCCAATTCCTCCCTGCCCAAGATTAAAATTCAGCTGTTATTATGAGCTTCCTCTTTATGGCAGCGACGGCCTATACTGTATCATCTGCCATACCGGCCAGGAAGAAACTTTGGACTTTATTGGTGCTGGTGGTGCGCTCCGCTCTGGCAACCTATCTGCAGCTCAAACTTTGGACCCGGCGAGCCGATGGTTCAATTATTCATATGAACTCTCCGCCCCTGCCCCGGGCGAAACGGCGCAACTCAAATTCGTCTTCATTTCGGATCCGGACCCCCAATCCGCTGCCGGATTCTTTCTTGATGACATCTCAGTAGCATCTGCTGATTTACCCACCTCGACTACTCCGGAAAGCACCCGATTTCTCACTCTCTTTCCCTGCCCCTTCCGCACTCGCACAACCATCTTCCTTACCCTCAACCGTCCTACCCCGCTAAATCTTGCTATCTTCAACACCGCGGGCAGCAGAGTGCGCACGCTGATCTCCGGTAACATTCCTGCGGGCTGGCATTCAGTCGGCTGGGATGGCACCGATGATAATAACCACCCGGTGCCGGCAGGCATCTATTTCCTGCGCATGAATTGTAACTCTGAACCGGATCACATGGTCATCCCTCCGGCACACATCCGCCTCAAAATTATCAAATTATAAGGGGTAAAAATGTCTGCCCAACCGGAAATTCACCCAAGAACAGAGCCGGTGCTCGTCTATGGACCGGTCCCTTCGCGTCGACTTGGGCTTTCGCTCGGTATCAACCTTGTCATGCCCAAAACCTGCACCTTCAACTGCGTATACTGCCAGTGTGGCAGAACCACTTGCCTCACTGCTTACCGCAAATCGTTCTTCCCGGTAGAAAAGATTATTACCGCAGTGAATTCGGCGTTAATGAAAAGCAAAGTTGACTATCTGACACTCTCAGGCAGTGGTGAACCAACACTGAACCGGGACATCGGTGAACTCATTTCCATCCTGAAAAAACGCTTCCAGATTCCGGTGGCAGTAATTACCAACAGCTCTCTCCTTTCCAGTCCGGTTGTCCGGGATGCGCTCTATCAGGCAGACCTCGTCATACCGACCCTCGCCTGCGCCGACGAGAAAACTTTTCGCCGGGTCCACCGACCTCACTCCAAAATCAGACTCAAAAACATCATCCGGGGACTCAAAATCTTCCGGCATCGCTATCATGGCAGCCTCTGGCTCGAAATAATGCTCGTCAGGGACTTAAATGACCAGCCTGAGCATCTGTTCCGCCTGCGCCGGATTGTTCATTATATCCAGCCTGACCGGGTCCACCTTAATACCGTTGTCCGGCCGCCTGTTGAAGCATCTGCCCTTCCCGTTCCTTATGACCACCTGCTCCAGCTCCAGATGCTCTTTGGTCCAGAAACCGATATCATCCCGTCATCGGTGAAAAAGCACCAGAAACAATTCCGGGGCAACCCGAAACAGGCGATTCTGGCGGTCGTTGCGAACCGACCGGTAACGGGCACCGACCTTACTCAGGCACTCGGACTGCCAGCAGAAACCGTAGCCCATACCCTCGGACATCTGACGGCTGAAGGCATAGTCAGAAAATTTAAATTCAAAGGCAAAACCTTTTTCACCATACACCGAAAATAATTAAAAACCCGTCCGACTGAGGTCGGACGGGTCACTGCCTTTCAGCCGTGCCTAATTCATAGGTGGCGCCGGCAGCGGCGGTGGAAGAATCGGGATAATCGGACCGTCCATTTTGCCTCCTTTATCTTTTAGAGCTTACTGATTTCTGCATTATCATAATTATAAATAGCAATTACAATGCCAGTACAGGATATTTAGCATAAGTTATTAAAAATCAGATTATTAACAAAAACAAAAAAGAAATTATTACCAGCTGTAAAATACGCAAATGTCGCACCATGCTTGGATTTTTTATCTAACTATTTGAAAAATTGTAACTTGAAAAAACAGGGAAATGCGTCTAGATCCCGAACTCTTCGGGCTTAATCCGGTAACGTTTGATTAACCGCTGCGCGTGTCGTCTGGTGATAGAAAGCAGCTGGGCAGCACGTGTAATATTTCCACCAGTCTGTTCCAGTGCCTGAAGCAGCTGGTGTCTGGTCAGTGGTCCCCCTCGTGCACCGGTCTCAGAGGGCTTGAGGTGGATAAAAGTTTCCCCTACATCCTCAAGCGTTATTCGCGGGTTCTGAGTCATAATTACTGCACGTTCAATTGTATTCTGAAGTTCCCGGACATTTCCGGGCCAAGAATATTGCAGGAATGCTTCAGCAACATCCCGTTCAAATCCGTTAATCTCCTTGTTCAGCCGCTGCGCACATATCCGGAGAAAATAATTTGCAAGTGGAATTATATCCTGAACCCTTTCCCGGAGTGGCGGCACATTTATCGTCACCACATTCATCCGGTAAAACAAATCCTGGCGGAATCTACCGGCGTTCACCTCATTAATCAGGTTTTTGTTCGTTGCGCAGATCAGCCGGACATCAACAAGCCGGGTCTGTGTTTCACCGAGCCGGCGGATAATTTTATCTTCCAGCACCTGCAGGAGTTTTGCCTGAATTGCCGGCGTCGTATTAGTAATTTCGTCAAGAAATATTGTGCCTCCATTGGCAGACTCAAAGATGCCGATTTTGTCCCGCACCGCACCGGTAAATGCACCCCGGATATGACCGAAGAGCTCGGACTCAAACAACGTCTCGGGCAGAGTTCCGCAGTCAACAGCAACAAATTTATTATCCTTTCTGCCACTGCGGGAATGAATCAGCCGCGCCAGCGCCCCCTTCCCGGTTCCGGTTTCGCCGGTAAGGAGCACGGTGCAATCGGTCGGAGCAATCTTATCAATCAGAGCGAGAACCGGACGGATGGCTGAAGATCTGCCGAGAAAAATACCGGTTGCCCGGTCCACTGGCAGGTCATCGCAGGTGAGCACGGTCTCCTGATACCACCGCCGGTATACCCGGGAGCGTTCAATGGTAGCAGCAATCAAATGTCCCACCGACTGGAGCAGATTCTGATCTTCCTCAGTGAAAAGATGTGTAGTCAACCGGGAATCCAGATAAATCGTGCCGATTACCCGCTCGCCTACTACCAGCGGTACACAGAGCAGAGACCGGATTTTATTCAAAATCACGCTGTTTGCCGAATTGAACCGCGGATCAGTCAGCGCATCAACGCTGATCAGCGGTTCCCGGCGGCGGCGCACCTTGCGCAGCACTGAATGGGAAATTACCTCGGCGTCCAGAACTGTTGAATTTTCCACATCCCGCACTGCTACCGGCGTCAGCCGGTCCCGATGAAAGAAAAAGATAATCCCCCGCTCTGCCCGGGTGACAGAGAGCACCAGGTCAAGCACCAGGTTAAGAAAATCGTCCCGGTCCAGAGCTGAATTCATTAGCTCGCTTAACTGATAAAAAACCTTCAGATACTCATTACGCTGCCGGGCTTTCAGCTGAATCACGCCAAAAATCTGCTCGAGCGATGCCAGAGTCTGCTCCGCGCGCTCAAGCTCAATCTGAGTCCCGAGCAGCCGGAAAAGGGAAATTGCCTCCTCCAGATTCGCCCGCACCCATTCATAATGTTCAGCCGGCATTCCCCTTAACTTTTTCGGCAGGGACAGGGTATCAGTGCAGAGCAGCTCCGCAGTTGCGAGCAGTGTAAGCCCGAGTTCATACCTGGCATTAAACTGCCGGAGAATCTTAATACTTTCCTCAAACTGAGTGCGTGACCGATCTTTTCTGCCGGCAGCAGCATCACAGCGCGCCGCCAGCCGAAGCGCCCCAGCATACTCCAGCGATACCGGACGGTTTCGAAAAGCAGCAATCGCCAGCTGAGATTCAAAATCAGCCCGGGAGCCGGTTGACAGCCGGAACTGTCCGGCAAGCAGCCACACGAGTGACCGGAGTCTCCAATCCCGCACTTTTACTGCTGAGCGCATAGTCCGGATCAGCCATTCTTTGCTCAGCTCCAGCCTTTCCCGGCGCAACTCCATTTCTGCGTGGACAAATGAAACCAAAAACTCCTGTTCTGAATCTTGGGAATTCTCAGCTAGCCGCTGGGCTGTGGCGAGATAACGCTCAGCAGACTGGAAGTCGCCGCGGATCGAGCTGAGGCGGGCAGAATAGACAACCAGCTGTGCCCGGCCTGACTCGGAGATTCTTTCTCCAGCTGTCTGACTGAGTTTGAGCGCCCGCTGACAACAAACCTCAACCCGGTTCCATTCCCCCTGGTCAAAGTAAACATTAGCCAGCAGGAGATTAAGATTGAAAGCAGCATTGATATAACCAACACGTTCAGCATACTGTAGCGCTTCGTTAAAATATCGCTCCGCCCGCTCAAATTCTCCCTGCTCATAACTGATCACCCCCAAACCATGACAGGAACTTAGCAGGTAATAAACATTACCGGTCCGGCGCTGAATCCGTGCCGCCTCCTCGTAGAATTCCCCGGCCCGGTGCGTATCACCACGGCGCAGACAGAGCGTTGCCAGAAACTGTGTCACGACCGAAACCATGAACTGCTCACCGATTGATTTGAACACATCCAGCGACTGCTCTGCCAGCTGCAATGCCAGTATGTAATCTGCTCTTGCACCGGCGAGCACCGCAAAGTAGTAAAGTACAAGTCCGTTCAGGTAATTAGCCTCCTTGGGATGTTCCCGTTTTAAAAACTCGGACTGCCGCAGCGCCCGGACGAGGTAGTCCTCAGCCAGCTCCACCTTGCCCGCAGCACAATATGACCAGCCCAGATCTGCAAGCAACCGCGCCGACTCCAAACCGGATTTATCCCCCAGAAGTGCCAGCGCCTGATTTAAAAAAAGCAGCGCTTCCTGATGTTCCCCCAGTTTCTGATGCACGAGTCCGAGCCGGCGCAGAAAGCGGGCAAGAATCATACGATTCTCCCCGGTAAACTGGGCTGCCAGGCTCATTCCCTGCCGGTAACTGTCAATCGCTTCGTGATATCTGCCGGTTGCCTCGCGGAGTTCACCGACCCGCTCAATCAGATTAAACCGTTCAGTCGGAGTGACAAAATCGGAAGAAAGGTTCAGTGCACTTTCATAGAAAAGCCGTGCCTCATCAAACAGCAGCCACTCCTGCGCCTTTTTACCGGCTGCGAGTGCATAGCGGTATGCCTGCTCGCGATCACCACTCTGAATCCACTGATGAGCAAGGTCAAAAAGAATCTTATCCTTTTTATCTGTATGCACCAGCTCCAGCGCCAGTGCTACCCGGCGGTGCAGTTCCCGCCGGCGCTCCTGCGGAATTCGTTCGGTGACCGCGGTCTCCAGCACTTTGCTGGAAAGAATCAGCGCTCCACGAACCTCTTCCGACTCATTGTCCCGTGAATAAAATGTCCTGAGCAATCCGAGTCCCTTCAGCCGATTGACCGCCTGAAACAGTGTCCGGTCCGGATAATTGAGCACCACCCGGAGAAATTCAATCGTAAACGGACCGGCGGTTATTGCCCCGACCTCCAGCAGTTCCCGTTCCTCCGGTGTCAGCACCTCAAGCCGGTGCCGCACCAGTTCCGCAACATTCTTGGGAATGACAAAACTTCTTAAAGAGTCTGGGGAATACCGCCAGTGTAACCCCTCGCGGAAAATCACCCCCTGCTCAATCATACTATAGATCACCTCGATCGTTGCTAGCGGATTACCGCCACCGAATTCATAAACCCAGTCAACCAGTTCGTCAACATTATCGTCACCACCAACGATTGAAGTTACCAGCTCACGAACCGCCTCACGATCCAGAGTATCCACATCCAGGTGATAACAATACGGCCTTTCGCTCAGTTCGCTGACAAGATCCAGCAGCCTCTTTTCTCTTAGTCCGGTGATCACCAAAAGCAGCCTTTCCTGTTCTAGGCTCAATGCCAGATAACGCACAAACTCCAGACTCAGTGGATCAAAAAGTTCAAAATCATCCACCAGCAGTACCAGACTGTGGGGCACCCGATGGGAATCGGATAGCGCCTTCAACCGCCGGACCAGCTGTTCAAACAGCTGAAACTTGGACTCCTGGAAAAACTCCAAGCTAATACCTGTTTCTACCTCCTCACCTCGCCAGAGAAGGTTTATCAGACTCTCAACGAGCGACTGGGTCCGGGCACCCAGTGCCACCGGTTCAAAGGCGATAACCGTTGCCTGCTCCAGCTGGGCAAGGAACTTGAACTCCCCCAAAAGCCGGCTTTTGCCTGCACCCCGTTCCCCGGAAATAAAAACCACGCCGGGTTTACCGATAGCAGCCTCTCCCAGCAGTTCCTTCAGACGCGCAATCAGCGGGCCTCTGCCGACAAAGGCCGGTGCCAGCAAGTTCCGCCTTATTACTGAAGGCTCAACGATTGTCTGCATTCGGAACGATTCTGGCACAAGCAGTCCTGCTGATACTAATTCTTCCAGCAAATGCTCCGCACTTGCCGGCCGCCGTCTGGAGTCCGGATTGAGCAGACGCAGTACGAGATTGTCCAGCGCTGCCGGGACTGCGGGGTTGAATTTGCTCACCGGCTCAAATCCGGAATAATACTGCCGTCTCAGCCATTCCTCCAGCGAACCTCCGCTTGCCGGTCCAACCCCGGTCAGTATCTCATATAAAACCAGACCGAGAGAATACAAATCGGTTCTGCTGTCCGCCTCGCCACCCTTGAGCAGCTCCGGGGCAATGTAGCCCAGTGTACCACGCGGAGATGCTGAAGAAAAAGCCATACCCTCAACAAATCCCAGATCCAGCAGTTTCACTACCGGTTTTCCTTCATCATCATAAACAAGAATATTAGAGGGTTTGATATCACAGTGGACCAGCCCCTCGCGGTGAATTGCATCCAATGCGGAAAGCAGTTGAATCAGCACCTCAAGCAGTGCCGGCTGGTAACCCCGGAAAAAACGGGTGATCGGCACTCCGGGAACAAACTCCATGGTGAAAAATGGGGAGTTGTCGATCGCTAGGCCGTAATCAAACACTCGGACGATATTGGGATGCGCCAGCTGCGAAAGATAAAAAAATTCCCGACTGAGTCTTAGGCCCGCTTCCCGGGACGCATTTTTCTGTAAAACCTTTAATGCAACAATCCGGCGTCCCAGCCGGTCCTTGACTTTATAAACTTCATTAAACTCACTTCTCCCGAGCAGCTCTAACGGTTCATAGCGCTCGTTAAGCTGCCGCAGAACATTGATATTCTCCTGCCCATCAAACCCCGTCATCAGTTTGCGATTATAATTGCTACGCGAAACAAGTCAATAGTAACTTGCCCGTCAACTTAACCGCAACCAACTACCGGACAACCACCAGCCGTCGCACTTCCTGTCCACTCGCCTGATCAGAAAACATAAAATACACCCCGGGTGTCAGCTGTGGAACTCCATTTCTGCTCCGCTCGAACCTCCAAACCCGGCTGCCGGTAATATCAAACAGCATACCCGACTCCACTTTAGCACTGCTCTCAAATCCTTTCCGGACTAATGTCGCACGACATTTCTCAGATTCAGAATAAACAGAACTTTCTTCCAATCCCTGTGCCGGCGTTGCCCATGCGTAATATATCTCCGCATTACCATCACGGTAATCGGTCCAGACCGCATACACATTGCCCGGTGCTTCAGCATTACCACTGGCGATTGAAGGACGCTCACGGGTATTAACGGTATCAGTAACCTCAACCGGAGGACTCCAAGAACCATTAGTGGACCGTTCTGCATAACGAATCTGAGGAACAACCGGCGAGCCAGCGGTCCTGCCTGACCAGATGGCGTGCACCCTCCCGTCCAAGGTCGCTATGATCTGCCCCAGTTCCTGATCCAGCGTATCCCCGCAACCGGAAACGGTATCTGCGGGCTGCCAGCCGGTCTGATTCCGCCAGCGATGCACAATCCTCCTCACTAGGTCCTGGGCACCATAACACTGCCACAGCACATGCGGACAACCGGTTACCGGACTGACCGCAATTGAAGGATACATCTGATGCCGTTCCCCCTGAGAAACATCCTCAGTTGGACCCCATACCGTATCGGTCCGGACCTTGTAGAAGACATCGTAATAGCCGCTCGTCCCCTGTCTGCCATACCAGATCACATGCACACGGTTGTCCGGTCCGCCCGCCACAGCCGGATATGCCTTGTAATTACTTCCACCTTCAATTACAACCGGCGTCCGCCACAGGGTATCAACCTTCTCCCGATGAACAATCGCCGTTCCTTCCAACCAGACCACATGGATATGCTGATCCGGTGTAACCGTGACGGTAGCGCACTCCTTCGTTACTGTCGGCGCGCTCACTGATAGCAAACGGGAGTTCTGATCCCAGCCTGACTCCGGAGTCCAGGTTTTGAGATAGATATAATCATCGGTCACATCATCCGGTCCTGAGGTCCAGACCGCATAAATCCTGCCGGCAGAATCGCACGCCAGCGAGACATGCTTGGAGTTCAAATTCTGATTATAAAGATCGGCCGAAATCATCGTATCCGGTGTCCAGCCGCTGCCCGGCTCCCAGCGTTTATAGTAAATCTGGAAACGGTAGGTTCCCAGCCCGGAGTTCATGACATACCAGGCGACATGAACCCTGCCTGCGGGGTCCACCACAATCCGGCGCTGAGTACTCCAGTAGGAATAGTCTGAATAATTATTATTTGTCAACCGGATTTCGGGCTGCCACTCGGTTGCCAGCAATCCGGCACTGGCTATTATCAGCGACAGAACTAGCTTCTTCATATATTCCTCCATGTCCTTGATATTTGGCTAACATAAAATTACCAATTTATTTTAAATCAAGAACCAGTCTTTGCAATTTTTTGACAAACAATATGCTCCGGAATTGCCATACCGCTTGCATACCGGAAATCCACCAGCTTTACTCGTACCGTCACCTTAGCAACTGAAAAAATGACGCTTCCAATTTATTACCATTGACACATCCGCAGGCTTGTCTATAATCAGATGGTGAAGGTCGTGGCAACCAACCGCAAGGCGCTGCGTGACTATACCGTTTTCGAGAAAATGGAGGCGGGCATCGCCCTGACTGGCACTGAGGTCAAGTCACTGCGGGAAGGCGGCGCCTCACTTGACGGCGGTTATGCGATAATTGAAAATGGGGAGGCATTTCTCTGTGATGTCAGTATCGCCCCCTACCGTCAGGGCAACATCTTCAACCGTGACCCGCGGCGCCGGCGCAAACTGTTGTTACACAAGGATGAAATCAAACGGCTCTTCGGTAAAACCACCTTGCGCGGATTTACCTTGATTCCGCTCCGGCTCTATTTCAACGATCGCGGCATCGCCAAGGTGGAACTGGCGCTCTGCAAGGGCAAGAAGGCGATTGACCGCCGGGAGGAACTGAAGAAACGGGCAATGGAACGGGAGGAACGGCGATGGCGATGAAAAAGTTATTTCTCCTTCTCTTGCTTTTATGGAGCATTATTACTTACGCTGTTCCCCAGAAAATTATTAATGGCATTGATTACCTGTCTCTCGCTGGCATCACCGCTCAGCTCAACGGCCGGTGCTGGCGAATTACAGTGAACGGAAATGCAACCCGTTTTGTTACCATCCTCCCGCCGCCCGCTGACTCCAGCAGCCGGCTTGATAACGGGCGCTTGGAATATACTTTTATACCGGACAGTAATTTTGTGATTCACAACTCCCGGAAGCTGAAACTGCCCCTGCCCGCCATTGTTGACTCGGGTGAACTCTATCTGCCGGCAGTTGTTGCTGCTGCTCTATTTCCGGAACTGGATGTACCGGTTCTCTCCACGATCGAAACTGATCGCAGAAGCGATACTCTGATTCTGCGGTTGCTTTTAAACCCGCTCCAAACCAGAAATTCGCCGCTGGTTTTCTTCAGCCAGAAAAATTCCTCGCTTGAATACCGGCTGATTCTTGGCTGCCGAATGGACTCAGTTTTCATCCAGCAGTTGCGACTGTTATCGCTTACCAGTTCCACCCTGCTTAACGGTATCAAACCCGACTCGGGCACGGTCGGCACCAGCCTTGTCTGCACCTTCCGCCAGCCGGTATCAGAAAAAATTGTCCCCTTGGCGAATGGACTTGAACTCCACCTGACACCACTGCCCAAACGCCGGGTTACCAGAATTATTATTGATCCCGGTCATGGTGGTAAAGACCCGGGAGCAATCGGCAGAACTGGAACACAGGAAAAGGAAATCGTCCTCGATATCGCCCGCCGAGTCGGTGAACGGCTGAAAAATCAGGGCTTTGAGGTGTATTTCACCCGTGATTGCGACCAGTATGTGTCACTTGCCGAACGGGCAGAAAAGGCGGTAAAAACTGCAAGCCAGATATTCGTCAGCATCCACGCCAACTGGTCGGAAAACCGCTCCGCATCCGGGCTTGAAACCTACTTTCTCTCAGAGGCAAAGACCGACTGGGAACGGGCAGTTGCCACCCGTGAAAATGAAGTATTTGAGCGGGAAATCGCCAACCCGTTCATCAGCAAAAACGATCCGGTATCACTGATTCTCGCCGATCTTGCCCAGCATGAATTTCTCTATGAATCCAGCATCCTCGCATTGCGGATTCAGGAAGCCGGACTTGACCTGGTGCGCACCCAGGACCGGGGGGTCCGGCAGGCAAACTTTTATGTTTTGCGCAACATCTTCATGCCCGCGGTTCTTGTGGAGTGCGGTTTCTTGAGCAACCGCCAGGAGGAGCAGGCACTGCGCAAACCGGAATACCGGGCAAAACTCGCCCGTGCCATCGCTGCCGGCATTATCGGCTTTGCCAAAGAATACGAACTCCGGCTCAACGGGAACCACTAATGGCAACCTCTGCAACAATCAAGCGATTCCAGCGCATTGCCTCGCAGCGGCTCTGGGGTAAACGGCTGGATGTGTATCTTGTCCTTTCCGGACTCGGCGTTTCCCGGACCCGGGCGGCATCCCTGATTACCGCCGGCAAGGTACTGGTTAACGGTCAGACAGTCAAACCCAGCTACCGGGTGAAACCTGGCGATCTGATTACCGCCGAGTTTGAATACGAACCGGAGCTGACCATCGAGCCGGAACCGATGGAGCTGAATATTGTGTATGAAGATGAAGATGTAATTGTAATCGATAAACCGGCAGGAGTAGTGGTCCATCCGGCACGGGGAAACCGTTCGGGTACACTGGTTCAGGGACTGCTCTTTCACTGTCAGCACCTGCCGCTGCGACCGGACTCGCCGCTGCGTCCCGGTGTCGTCCATCGCCTCGACAAGGATACAACCGGACTGCTGATGTTTGCCAAAACTGATGAAGCCCTGCGCAGTCTCTCTACGCAGATCGAACACCGGACCGTTCTGCGGGAATACCTCTGTTTTGCCTGGGGCGATTTCGAGCTGTCCAGCGGCACGATTGATGCTCCAATCGGCCGGCACACGATCGACCGTCAGCGAATGGCAGTCACGCCGTTTTCAGCCCGGACCGCGATCACCAGTTATGAAGTTCTGCGCCGGTATAATGTCTGCACCTATCTCCGCCTGCGTCTGCGCACCGGCAGAACGCACCAGATCCGGGTTCACCTCCAGCATATCAATCATCCAGTAGTCGGGGATCCGGATTACGGTGGCAGAAGTCTTGCGGTGCTCACCCAGCGGGAACATATCCCGTTACACCAAGAAATCCTCACCCGGATTAAACGTCAGGCACTCCATGCAGCCCGACTCGGCTTCACCCACCCCCGCACCCGCAGATTCTTAGAATTCACTTCGCCTTTGCCCAAAGATATGGAGCAGCTGCTTCTGTTTCTGGAAGAAACAGCCCGGGAGCATCGACTGTGAAACTCAAGTTCACCCTCCTGCTGTTGCTGTTTGCCGTCTGCACTCCGCCTCAAAATCCATTCCCGGAGCTCACACCGCCGGGCTGGATTGACGGAGAAACCTCGGTCTTTTCAGTCCGGCGCAACGACTCGCTGGTGTTCCGACGCACTATTACTGTTGAACTGGACGAAGAGGCAGGCGAACCGGTACTCGTATTTAGAAGCGTTGTGGAATCGGAATCCGCACCCTTCTTCTTCCTGGACTCCACCATTTTCACCCTCACCCGCTATACTTTGAAACCCTGCTGGCTTTACCGGGCGGTTGCCAGTGAAATATCCATTTCTGAAGTAGAAGTAACATTTGACGCTGACGCCATCACTCTCCAGAAAAATACGATTGATGGCACCAGTAAACTGACGCTCAAACCCGTTCCTTACAGCTACTGCATGGAGATGCTGCCGATGCTGCTGCGTGCAGTACCGCTCGATCCCGGGCTGAAGTTTACTCTCAGCGGGATCATTCCGCTGGAAATGCGTACCCAGCCAGTTCAGGTTAAGATACTGGGCACCAGACTCGTCGCCACACCCTTGGGGGAAATTCTGTGCCGGGAAATCGAAACTGCAACCCGGGGCCGAACGGTGCGTCTGCTCTATGAGCTCGCTGACCCTCACCGGCTGGTTGCCATTCGGGATGAGGAAAATTCAACTGAAACCGTGCTCAGCCAGTTCTTTATCCGAGAACCACAGACGACACTGCCTGAAGAGTAACAGGACAGCGACAACGCCTCATGCCTATTCCACCGTCACCGACTTTGCCAGATTACGCGGTTTGTCAACATCACAGCCGCGCAGCACCGCAATGTGATAGGCTAAAAGCTGGAGCACCGGCGCCACTGCGATCGGCGAGAGATACTCGGGAGTTTCCGGAATATAAAGCACGGTTTCTGCCAGTTCCTCAAGCGACCGATCCCCATCTGTGCCGATGGCAATGATTCTGCCATGTCGTGCCCGTGCTTCAGCCAGATTGGAAATCATCTTTTCATAAACCGAATCCCGGGGTGCAATTCCAATCACCGGCACATTTTCATCAATAAGCGAAATCGGCCCGTGCTTCATTTCCCCGGCCGGATAACCGGTCGCATGCACATAGGCAATCTCCTTAAGCTTCAGTGCCCCCTCCAGCGCACTCGGATAGTTGATACCCCGACCCAGAAAGATAAAATCGTGTGCCCCTGCCAGCCGTGTTGCCACTTCCTTAATCCTGCGGTCAAGGGTAAGAATTTTCTGTACCAGCCCGGGAAGGTGCTGCAACTCATCTCTGACCTTTTTTAACTGCTGATCGCTGAGCGTCCGCCGGACACGGCCGAAATACAGTGCCAGTGTCAGCAGTGTGAATATCTGTGCGGTATAAGCCTTTGTGGAAGCCACGCCGATTTCCGGCCCGGCATGGATATAAACCGTGGAATCCGCCTCCCGGGCGATAGAAGAACGGTATACATTGAGTATTCCAAGTGTTTTCATCCCCCGCGCCTGCGCCTCACGGAGCGCAGCCAGCGTATCCGCGGTTTCACCCGACTGGCTGACCGCAATCATCAGCGTTTCATTTTCATACAGGTATTCTGATGTGCGCAGTTCTGAACTGATCTCCACCGAGGTGGGAATCCGGCACAGTTTCTCAAAATAGGCTCTGCCCACCAGTCCGGCATGATATGATGTTCCGCATGCCTGGATCACAATCCGATTAATCCGCTCAATCAGATCGGGATAGAAGAGAAATTCCGGATCAAGCATGATGGTGTCATCCCGGAAGCGCCGACTGATATTTGCCGCCAGCACCGCCGGCTGCTCGAAGATCTCCTTGCGCATGAAGTGAGGATACCGGCCCTTGGAAATCTGCCGGGGTTTGATCTCAATCGGAGTAAACTGCCGGCTGACCTCCCTTCCCGCAAAATCCCGCAGTTCCACTCCTCTCCGGGTGATGACCGCAATCTCACCATCCTGCATCACCAGCATTCGGCGGGCAATCCCGACAAGCGCCGGTGCATCGGAGGCAATGATATACTCCTTCTGCCCCCGGCCGATTACCAGTGGCGACCCCATCTTTACCGCATACAGCCGGTCCGGTTCATCGGCGTTGATGACTACCAGTGCAAATGCACCTCGGAGTTCGCTGACTGCGCGCCGCAGTGCGGTGAAAAGACCATTCTCCTGGGTCCGTGCCGCCAGATCCTCAATCAGATGGACAATCACTTCGGTATCAGTTGCAGACCGAAACCGGTGACCATCTGCTTCCAGCTCCCGCCGCAGCTCACGGTAGTTTTCAATGATGCCATTATGCACCAGTGCAATCCTGCCGGTGCAATCGGTAAATGGATGGGCATTCTCATCGCTGACCTGTCCATGCGTTGCCCAGCGCGTATGCCCGATGCCCAGCTTTCCCTCAACCGGACTCTTCAGTAATATCTCCTTCAATCGCTGCAGTCTGCCCGCGGTTTTACGGATCTTGATCCCGTCATTCAGCACCGCAATCCCGCACGAATCGTATCCGCGGTATTCCAGCCGCTCCAGCCCGACCATCACCACATTACTGACATTCCGCTCGCCGATATAGCCGACAATTCCGCACATCCTTATCCACCTTTCTCAATCAGCTGCCTGACCTGCCCGACCAGCTCCTCGGCGAGGTTCCGGCTCCGGGCTTCAGCAATAATTCGGACTGCCGGTTCGGTATTACTCTTCCGGATATGCACCCACCAGTCTCCGGCGTCGATCCTGATACCGTCACTCCGGTCAACCATCGGAACTTTTCCCCCGAACCGCTCCAAGATGAAAATGAGCCGTTCCCCATCAAATTCCTGCACCTGCACTACCGACTTCACCTGATGATATTCTGGCAGCTCCTGACGGATTGCACCCAGACTTTTCCCGCTTTTTCTCATCAGCCCGAAGACCGCTGCCGCTGCCACCAGCCCGTCCCGGGTGAAATTGATTTCCGAAAAAATCACCCCGCCGTTTCCCTCACCACCAAGCACTGCCCCAGCCTCAAGCATCCCCTTTACAACATTTGCCTCTCCAACCGGGGTACGTAAAACTCGAACCCCGAACCTTTCAGCAATTGAATCCACCATCCGGCTCGTTGAAAGGTTGACAACAACATCCGTCTTTCTCTGCTCCAGCACAAAGAGGGCAGCGAGACCGAGCGTCACCTCCTCACCCATCGGGACACCGTTCTCATCCACACAACTGAACCGGTCACCGTCCGGATCAAAGGCAAAACCTGCATCCAGCCGCTCCGCCTGCACCAGCTGGCAGAGCGCAGTAAGGTTTTCCGGCACCGGCTCCGGCCCACGGGGGAAGTCCTGACTTAATTTCTCGGGCTCGCAGTTTATGGTCACGGGCTCAGCACCGAACGCGCGCAGCAGTGCTGCTGCCGCACCGGACATCGCCCCGTTTACCGCATCAACACCGATGCGCAGTCCCGCAGCGCTGATTCCAGCAAACAGTGGATGACGCCGGATTGCTGTAATATGGAGGTCAATTGCATCAGCCTCTGTAACCGCTTTACTCTCCGAACCGGCACAATGGAACAGACTACCCGCACTACCTTCAGCCATCAGCCGGTCAAGTGCCGCAATCTCATCCGCAAAGAGAAACCGGCCTGCCGGATGTACCAGTTTCAGTCCGTTCCACTCAATCGGATTGTGACTGGCGGTAATTACGATCCCACCCTGCAGACTCCGCTGGCGGACAAAGTGAACGGCGGTTGGTGTCGGACATATGCCCAGCTCAAAGACCTGACAGCGGAATTCGGACAAAACCTTCTGCACCACACCTTTAACCCAGCTGCCCGAAGGTCTCGGATCCCGCCCCAGGGCAAAACCGCCCGGACCATAAAGCCGGCAGAACGCCTCGGTTACCCGGCTGACCAGCTCTGCCGTCAACCCTCTGCCCGCAATCCCGCGCAGCCCAGAAACGCTGAAAATCGCTTCTGACACTCCTCTATTATATCCATCAGCCATCTCAGGTCAATCAGACGGTCACCAGTTCAGCTCCTTAACTCCCCATTGCCGTCAACACAGCATTCCGCTGTCTTCAATCCACCTCTTCCAGCGCTGCGCCCGGTTAGATCCGGATTTCAATGCATTAAACCCCGAACTGCGCTTGTTGATACTCATTATTAACTTTTCTTGCCAACGCCCGTTTCTTGATTATCATTATTGATTAAAAGGCTGAGTTCAAACAGGAGCAAAAATGAACACTAGCAGCACAGTGGAAAAGACCGTCCGCACCCAGCTTAAGCGGATGCTTGAAGCCGGGTGCAGCTTTGCCGATGTCCGTTTCTACGATGAGGACCGGACCGAGCGGCTTGTGCTTTATGACGGTAACCTTGAAGTTAATTATCAGCGCTGGGAAAAGGGTATCGGGGTCCGGGTACTCAAAAACGGTGCGATCGGATTTGCCGCCACTGCGGACCTGAATGCGATTCCGGAATGCTTTGACCGGGCACTTGCCAATGCCGAGGCGGCTGCCCAGCTACTCGGTTTTCCCAAGGATATGGGCAGTGCTGAGCCGGTCAGCGGTAAATATCAGCCCCGATTTCAGCAGGACCCGTTTGCTGTGCCCCTGCCCGAAAAGCTCAACCTGCTCAAGCGGGTGGATGAGAAACTCAGGGATAACACAGTTGAACATCGCATGGTATCTGCTCATTTTCAGAAGCGCCGGATTTTCTACTATAACAGTGAAGGCACCGAAATTGAGCGCTGGGTCATGAATACCTTTGCCGGCATGACGGTGATGGCAAGGGACAGGGACGGCAAGGCACAGCGCCGGAGTTATGAGCTGGATTCGGACGGCACCGGCAGCCGCGGTTTTGAATGGCTTGCCAACCCGCAGGCATTTGAGGTTCACACCGAAAGAATCAAGCGTGAACTCAGCGAGATCGTCGCCGCTGAGGCACTGCCTCCAGGACGCCGGGATGTGATTCTTTTGCCCGGTCAGGGCCATCTGCAGGTCCATGAAACCATCGGTCATCCGCTGGAACTGGACCGGATTCTGGGTTATGAACTCTCCTTTGCCGGCGGCTCCCATGTTAAACCGGAGATGATTGGCACCCTGCGCTATGGCAGTGAAAAACTGAACGCAAAGGTAATGGTGGTTGAAAACTCACCCGGGACCTTCGGCTATGATGATGAGGGCACACCCCAGCACGAGTATTATTTGATCAAGAATGGCATTCTGGTTAATGTCCTCTGCTGCCGGCTGGACCTTGCCGAGGCAAATGCCAAGGCAGGCAGGGTGGTTGTTTCCCAGTCAGGGGCATCTGCCCGCGCTGCCGGGTTTTACAAGACCCCGATCGACCGGATGACCAATGTCTGCATCGAGTGGGGCAGTGACGGCACACTTGAGGACATTATCCGGGCAACTGAGAACGGAGTAATTCTGGATATGCCCGTCTCCTGGTCAATCGGCTCCAACCGGGAGCATTTCCATTTTGGCTGTGAGATCGCCTGGGAGGTCCGGGACGGGAGGATCACCCGGGTCTTCAAGAACCCGACCTATCAGGGGCACACCCTGGAGTTCTACAACTCGCTTGACATGGTGGGCGACCGCTCAACTTGGCGTCTGTTTCAGGTAGCAAACTGCGGCAAGGGCGAACCCAACCAGATCATGGAGGTGGGCCATGGGGTGCCGGTGATGCGGTTTAAGAATGTCCTGACCGGAGAAGGGAGGTAAGATGCTTGAGCCAAGAATTCGCAACCTGCTGCTGGAGGCACGGGATTATGCCCGCAAACAGGGTCTGAACGCCGAGTTTTCATTCCACCGCGAGCGCTCCAGTCTGATCAGACTCGGTAACTCGGCAATCGCCCTTTCCACCGCCGAGGAACTTTCCCGGCTGGATGTCTCGGTTCAGGAGGGACGCCGGGTCGGCTCCTGGACTCTGACCGCCGACATTTCCAGCTTTGACCAGCTGAAGGAGGCACTCAACCGTGCAGCCGAAAACTGCCGGAATTCACTGGCAAAGGACTATGAACCGATCTTCGGCGTTGTTGAAGAGCCGGTTGACGACACCGCCGGTTTTGACCCTGCACTGGAAACCCTCTCCCCGGTTACCAAATCGGAGCTGTGCGCCCGGGTAATCAGGCATCTCAAACCCAGAGGCAGTTACGACTTCTCCGGTTCCTGGAGCACCGGCTCAACCGAGATGTATTACCTGACCACCGCCAATGACCACGAAGCCTACCGGAAACTCACCGACGGCCGGCTGGTGCTGGTCCTGAAGGACCAGGTGCAGAAATGGGAGCTGGCGGTGGAGAAAACCCAGAAGCGGGCGGGCGAGTTCAGTGCCGAAGAGATCATCGCGGAGTTTGAAACCCTTCTGCCCATTTACGAGCAGAACCCGGGCTACAAGACCGAGATCGGCAATCAGCGGGTACTTTTCGGACCGCAGGCAATCGCCCAGCTCGTCTCCCTCTGTGTCTGGGGCGGCTTCTTCGGCCGGGCTTATGAGGAGGGGCGGGCATTTACCTCCAGAAACCGCTTCGGCGACAAAATCTTTTCCGAGATGGTTACGCTCACCGACGACCCGAGCAATCCCGATGTCTTCGGCATGCCGTTTGACTTCAATGGCAAAAGGCGCCGGCCCTTCCTGCTGGTGAAAAACGGCATATTCACCAATGTCACCTACGACTCGCAGACCGCTGCCAAGTACGGCAAACAGCCGACCGGCCATGACCTCAACAACTGGGATCTGGTGTTTGGCACCGGCACCGGACCGGCAGATCTGAAGTCAGCAATGGCGCTTGCCGGCAATGCACTCTACATCCCGCACCTTCACTATGTCCACCTTCCGGATCCGACCCGTGGTATCTTCACCGGCTCCTCCCGTTTCAATGCCCTTTTGATCCGTGATGGCAGACCGGTTGCACCGCTTTTCTCCTCCCGGATCACCGACTCAATTCCGAATGTGTTCAACAATGTGGTGGCAGTTGCCGCCCGGTCGGTCGCCCAGAACGAATCCTCAACCTATGAACGTCGTACCCCTGAAGCTCAGAGTGTTCCCGCCTGGCTCCTCTGTGACCAGGTCCGGATTTCTGATGTCGCGGACAGCTTTTAGCCGGGCTTGACTTGCGGGTGATAATAATTAATCTATTTTCAGCCTGACTTCTGCCGAGGTGGCGGAAATGGCAGACGCGCTAGGCTCAGGACTTAGTGGGGCAACCCATGGGGGTTCAAATCCCCCCCTCGGCACTTAACTCCTGAAACTAACCTTCTTTTTATCCCGGGAAAATTGAGTTAAGAGAAGATTCAGACCTTGCCCAGCAGCCGCTGGAGCCGCAGTCTCAGGACTAAAACAAAGGCACGCCAGATGATCCGGCGCGACATTTTCGACACACCGGCACGCCGCTCGGTAAATATGATCGGAATCTCCTTGATCCTCCCCCCCTTGCGCCAGATCATAAAGTCAATCTCAATCTGGAACCCGTAGCCGTCCTCCCTGAGCTGATTTAAGTCCAGTTTCCGCAGCATATCGCAGCGGTAAGCCTTGAAACCGGCGGTCAGATCCCGGACCGGACAGCCGGTCACCTTGCGGGCATAAAGACAGGCAAAATAGGATAAAAGCAGCCGCTTCATCGGCCAGTTGACAATTGAGATGCCGTCGGAATACCGGGAACCGATCACCAGATCATAGTCCTTAAGCAGGGCAATCATCTCCGGAATCTTTTCCGGTGGGTGAGAGAAGTCCGCATCCATCTCAAAGCAGTAATCATAACCGTGCTCGAGCGCATACCGGAACCCCATGACATAGGCGGTGCCCAGACCCAGCTTCCGCTCCCGCCGGATCAGCTTCACCCGCGGGTTCTGCCGGGAAATTGCCTCAACAATGTCACCCGTTTTATCCGGAGAGTTATCGTCAATGACCAGAATATCCAGCTCCGGCGACTGCGCCAGCACCACCGGGATGATCTTTTCAATGTTTTCGGCCTCATTATAGGTGGGCATGATCACCAGTCCGCGTGCCACGGTCTTATGATAAAAACCTGATAAAATATGTCAACTGTGCGTTGCCGTCGGCTATTCAGCAAGTTCCCGGGTCAGCCGTGCCGGCGAACGGCGGAAGATACCCAGCCCGGCAAGGGCACTGCCCGCAAAGGTGGCAGTCAGGCCGGGTAAAAATCCGATAAAAAATGTCCTGCCGGCAATCCGTGCCCGTAGCACATCCTCCATCACCACCGAGGCATTGCGCATCATCCCGCTGATGTCCAGACCATGGGTCTGCAGATACCAGCTGGCACCCAGTCCCAGCAGTGTGCCCAGCAACGACCCGGCGCTGCCGATAAAAAACGCCTCACTCAGCAGCGAACCGTAGAGATGCAGTTTGGTCTCACCCAGCGCCAGCCGGATCCCGATCTCCTGATACCGGCGCAAGGAGTTCAAAAGCCCCGCATTCAGCAGCACTACCGCCATCGCCAGCACGAAAATGAACACCACCAGACCGGTCGCCGCGCTGATCAGCTCAATCAGCGAACCGAATCCGGCAGCGTCCCGCAGCGCCTGCATAACGGGCGCACTTCGCTCCTCACTGCCCGCCGGCAGGAGATTAAAACTGCGGGCGAGCGCCACCGCCCGGTGGTCATCATAAAAACCGTGACGAAAGAACCCCAGCAGTTCGGTTGCCTGGTGCCCGGCACCAAGCAATGCCTGAACCTCACCAATATCTGCCACCAGCAGCTGCCGGTCCAGTGCAGACACCCCAAAGCGGATAATGCCCGCAACCGCCAGCCGCAGCTCGGTCAGCTCACCATCAGCCCGGGTGGTAACGATCACCACCGTATCTCCCGGAACCACACCCAGCTGCTGCGCCAGCCGGAAACCCAGCCCGGCACCACCTTCTTCCGGCAGACCGCCCGCCACCAGCCCGAGGTCGAGCCGGAGCCGTTTCCGCTCCGGACCCTCAGGAGTCAGGTCCATACCCAGCCCGGTGAACGGTATGCCCGGAAGTCCGGTCTTGTTGCTGCGGATGACTCCGGAAAACCGGAGCCGGGGATGCCAGCTGATCTCCGGATACCGCTGACTCAGGCTGAAAACCAGACTGTCAATATCCTTCAGGGTGAATCTGAGACTGTGCCGGTTTCCCAGTTCAGCCTGTGCCCGGGTCACAACCCGCAGATGACCCGTTGCCAGACGGGCGGTTGCGGCAAAGATGCTGTCCTGTGCCCCGCGCAGATAGGCATCAAGAAAAACCGCCAGCGCCACGCCGACGGTCACGACCACCAAGGGAAAAAGGCTCCGGCTCCGGTCCCGCAGTATCCCCTTAATGACAAACCAGCTCATCCCCACCTGCCGCGCAGGGCATCGGTCGGCTTCAGCCTGGCAATCCGCCGGGCAGGCAGCCAGGCGACAAATGCGGCCGAAATCAGTACCAGCAGTGTCGTGCCGATAATCAGCCCGGAGGAGTAGACCGGATACATCCGTTCCTCAAGGGCAAACCCCCAGGAACTGCCACCCGGAAATGAAATTCCGTGCCGGTTCAGATAGACAAAAAGCGGCAGACCGTAAACCGCACCGAACAGTGCGGCAAACACCCCGTAAAGAGCACCCTCAAGGGTGAACAGCGCCACCACCTGACCTCTGGTCATCCCCAATGCCACCAGTGTGCCGATCTCCCGGCGCCGGCGGAAGATGGCAAACACCTGGGTATCAAAGATTGCCAGCAGTGCCAGCAGAAAAAGCACAACAAAGAATACCGACTGCCCGACAGTTTTCGTGCCGATCATCTGCCGCAGATCAGAAAGCAGCACCGCCGGGGACTGAAAAACCCAGCCGGAAACTGCGGGCAGCTTGTGCTGCGGATAGCCCTGCCGGACCGTGACCAGTGTTGCCTGTCCCTCGAGACCGGCAAGTTCTGCCAGCCGGTCCAGCGGCAGCCACAGCTGCCCCTCATCAACTGTCGCCACCGGCGTACTCATCACCGCAACAACCCTGCCCCGGACTTCAACCGTCTGTCCCGCTGCATCCAGCAGCTGAATCTGCACTGTATCGCCCGCACTTACCCCGAGCATCTGTGCCATCCGCATACCGGTCACCACCGGCATCGTCCCGTTGCCACTGTCCAGACCGGCACTCGGGATTTTCACCACCTGCTGCCAGGGCACAATACCCTTCAGCAACACCGGCATCACCCCTCCGGGATACCGGACTGTCGCCGGCACGACCAGAATCGGCACCGCCTCACCCCGGTCAATCAGCGGCTGAAATGCAGCCGGAATGGGTGCATGGGCATGAGTCAGGGTTGAGTAATCATATGGGTCATAGTTCTTCTGCCAGAACTGACCGCCACCTACATCATAATCCACCGCCATCCTTTCTGCCTGCCGGTTCACACCCTCAAGCAGACCCTGCCCGAAGATGATCATCACAAATCCCAGCGACAGCGCAAACGAGTTCAGTCCGGTGCGCAGACCGGCACTGCGCAGGTTCCGCCAGGCAAGTCCCAGCAGAGTCAGCATTGAAAATGCCTCATCTTACCCGGCTTCATCAGCTGCCACCCGGCCGTCGACCAGTCTGATCCGCCGGCGCAGATAACCGATCACCTTGTCATCATGGGTGGAAAAGATAAAGGTTGTGCCCAGCTCCTGATTCAGTTTCTGCATCGTCTCCAGAATATGATAGGAGTTCTCGGCATCCAGATTGGCGGTCGGCTCATCCGCCAGCACCAGCGCCGGCTCCTTGACCATCGCCCGGGCGATCGCCACCCGCTGGCACTCACCGCCGGAAAGCTGGCTAGGATAGGAGTCTGCCCGATCTGCCAGACCGACCCATTCCAGCGCCGCCATTACCCGCCTGCGCCGTTCCTGTGCCCCCATACCCAGCAGCAGCAGGGGAAATTCCACATTCTCATAGGCGGTATAGACCGGCAGCAGGTTGAAGGTCTGGAACACAAAACCGATATGACGACTGCGCAGCCGGGCAGCGGCAGCCGGTGAAAGCCGTTCCACGGTTTCACCCAGCACCCGCACTGAACCGGCGCTGGGCACATCCAGCGTGCCGATGATATTCAGCAGGGTCGTCTTGCCCGAACCCGAAGGTCCGATCACACCGCTGAATTCGCCCTGGCAAAACCGCAGACTGACCCCTTTCAGCGCCACCAGCTCCTGCCGGCCCATCGGATAGCGCTTCACCAGCTCCACGGTCTCGACAATCAGATTGTCATCCGGCATATTCAGTATTAAACTTTTCTCAGTTTACGGCTGGGCAGCAGAATAACGGTTGATGCCCCGGATCATCAGCTTCATCCGGGAAATCCGGTCGGCGGGCGCCGGTGCCACAAACTTGAACCACTGCTCCTGATTGGACTCAAGCATCACCTGATGCCAGCCCCAGGAATCGTCAAGCTGTACCCCCTTTTCGTCATAAAACAGCATCTTCACCTTGCCACCGATCGGCATGTGCCAGCCGTTCTTCAAAAGCACGCTCACCACCAGCGCATCGTCCGACTCCTCCTCCCGGACATCCAGCACCCGGATATCACTTGCCAGCACCGGATTGTTGATCACCCAGCGCCGGGAGTCGGTTTCGCGGTTGATCCAGAGCGAGTTGATGGTCTGGGCACACAGGCATAACAGCAGAACAGCAGCGCCCAGAACCAGTGTCTGATTGATCCGTCTCATTTTAACCTCCTTTTAATAACCATAAAACTCCTCCGCCAGACCGGCAATGATGAACCAGGTCCGGTATCGGCCCTCATGCCGGTCGCAGAAGCCTGCCCGTCCGCCCGTTGCCAGCGGATAGTCGCAATAACCGGTCAGCGTGCCCGACCGGTCGTAAAACCGGAGCCGGACCCGGCAGGTATTTACCGGAATTTTGAGCCGGGCAAAGGAAAAGTTCAATGGGGCATAACCCCAGGCACGGGTGTCCCGGTTCTCCTCCTCCTTGCCGAGCGTAATATCGGCAATGTCGTCTGCCAGCTCCTCGCCGTAACCGGGCAACGCCTTCTCCAGCAGTAATGCACCCAGAACCCGCAGCGCCAGCCGTGCCGCCTTTGCCCCGGCCTCCTGTGCCGCCTTGCGGGTTGCCTCCGCCCCGCTCAGCCGGACCGGAAAGCTGTCCATCAGCTCCGGTATGGTGGCGATCACCCCGAGCGAATCCAGCCAGACCTCGGTTCTGCCGATTGAGCCGGCGGTCTGATGATCAATCTGAACGATCAGTTCCATCTGCCCGCTGTCCGGGACCTCATGGTCGGCAATCCCGGCAAGCAGCTCCTGCGCCAGATTGAAAATTACCGTGCCGGTGTCGGCTATCTGTGCCAGCCCCTGATATTCAATCCGGGCATCATCCGGCTTGCCCAGCTTCTCATAAATCAGACCGAGATAGAAGTTCACAATCGGCAGTTTTGAGGCATCCTGATCATACTGACGCAGCTTCCTGAACTCGACCAGCGCCTCCTGCGGGTTGTTCTGGAGGAGATAGCACAGCCCGAGATAGAAATGAACCAGCTCCCGTTCCCGCTTCCGCAGTTTATACACCGTCCGGGAGTCCACCACCAGCCAGTCATAGAGCTTCGCCGCCTCAGGCCGGTCGCCCGCATCCACCTTGTAGGCGGCAAAAAATGCCTTGCGCGCCTGCTCCAGGTTCAGGTCATAAAAACTGGCAATCCCGTAGCTCAGCAGGGAAAGGATGTAGGACCGGTCCTGCGCCCGGAACTTCTCCTCCACGGTCTTCCGGTATCGCTCCACTGCGGGCGCATAGACGAGATTGGTGAAATAACGGGCAGGTGCTTCAGGCTTGACGGTTGCCGGCGGTCCGCAGACCATAAGCCCGCAGACCGGAACCAGCAGCCAGAACCGGAACCGGTGCATCTGACTTGTTCCGGTTCAGATTATTCGTACCAGGCGCGGCTGCTCTTTTTCTTCAGCTCCTGCTCATCCGCCCAGATGATCTCCGAGGTCCGGACATCCACCAGCCGCATCGTCAGCTTGTAATAGGCAAGGGTGGTCGCGCCCCTCGTCTTCTCAATGCTCATCACATCGCCGGTGAGAAAATAGTCCGCACCGATCAGATTGCCCAGCTTCACCGCTCCGTCCACATCAATCCGCTGGGTTTCCACGAGCGCAATCTCCCTTGCCTGCTGTTTCAGGAGCTCCCGGTCCACAATCCGGAACTTGCCCAGCTTCAAAAGCGCCACCATAATCTTCTCTGCAATCCCTTCAGTGTCAATGTGCTGGGAGGTCCGGTTGCCGATCGTCAGAAACGCCAGCACCGGCTTGCCGGTATCGGCCCGCGGCGGCAGTTTGAACTCCGCCAGCGACTGCACCATCTTCTCCGCCAAAAGCTTCATATCGGTATCCGAATAGGTGTAGTCCCATTCGGTGACCTCATCGGGCCGGACATAGTGCGAGGTGGCACAGGTTAAAAGCCCCAGCAGTGCCATTGGCAAAAGCAGCCAGTCTGCCCTCATTTCTGCTCCTCCTCTTTTTGTTTCTGCTCCTTCAGACTTTCAATCATGAACCGGACAAACGCCTGACTGATTGCGGTCACCGGAGTTTTAGATTCCGGTTCATAGAGCGCCCAGACCAGCACCTTGTCCTGCGGCACATCCACGAGCGCCAGTGAGACCGCCCGCATCTCCTCGGCTGAACATGATCCCTTACTCCGGACACAATGGCCACAGCGGGCGATGATATTGCCGGTAATCAGACTGTTAGCGCCCAGCTTGCGGGCAAACTCCACCGGTTCCGGCGGTGACTGCCGGTTTCTGCCCAGCTCCTTTTCTCCGGGATAAACCACCCGGATACTTTCACTCAGCAGATTGAGCGCCAGTGCATCCTCCAGCAGCCGGTTTGCCTGCGGATCGATTCCGGACAGCACCACCGCCACCGTGCCCAGAATCGGCAGCTTGCCCCCCGCATCCGGATGGACAAAACTGGCGACCGGTGCGAGCGCCGGCTTCTGCTCCTCAGCCAGAATCAGGGCGGTAAACAGCAGCAGAACTAATGCGATTGTCAACTTTCTCACCGTTTCACCTCCAGCTTCAGTCGGTAAATTTTATCTCAATCCGGTTGTTTGTCCAGCCCAGAACCTCAAACCGGACGGTAAAACCCCGCTCTTGCAAACCGCTCAGAACCTCCTGGGTGGTCGTCTCGGAAACGACTTCAATCAGTGCCTGGTCACCCGCAAGCTCCCGGCTCACCACCGTCACGACCCCGCGCAGTTTCGTGCTCAGCTCAGTTTTCAACCGCTCCACCTTCTCATAACCGGCATTCCGGCAGACAATTTCAGTTGTATTCGTCCGGCGGCTCCAGCCTGCAAGGATTCGGTTCATCAGCAACCGGCTTGAGGAGTCGGCAACCCGGTTCAGGACCTCGGTCCGGGAAAAGGGCAGAGTCAGACTCACTGTTGATGTTGCCAGCACCGCAGCGGTCTGGAGATTGACCGCACGCAGGACCAGCCCTGCCTGATAAAACTGGGTCTCGGTCTGGGTATAGGGTGAACGCCGCCGCTCCTGTGACCGGTTGAGTCTGCCGACGATGCCGATCTCCGCACCGGTCCGCAGTCCGGCAAGCTGTGCTGCTGCACTGTCCCCCGCAATCAGCCGGCGCAGCTGCTCTCTTGCCAGATTCTGCTCCAGAGTCTGCCGGTCCACAACCGGAAAACCCCGCTCCGCAAAATAGCCGCTGATTCTGGCTTCAACAAAACCGGCATCCTCATCTCCCTCCTCATCACCCTGAACCACGACCAGCACCCGTGGCCGGCCCTGCTCATTGAGCAGAATGCCGATCGCCTGCAGGTCATTTTCAATCCGGTCGGTCTTCACCCTTGCTCGAATCACCACCCGGTATAGCCCCTGCTCCCGGCTTTCACTCACCACCCGGTAGGAGGCAACATAACCGCTGGAGTTGGCATAAATCCGGTCGGAAAGGAGCTGGAAGTTCTGGACCCGGGTCTCGGCATTGATGAAACTGCCCACCGCCTGCTCCACCGCCTTGCGCAGTGCGTCCCGGAGTGCGCCGTCCCGGGCGATGTCCGGTTCACCGGTAATCGCCGCCACCCCTTCAGCCAGCACCTCCACCCCCTCACCACCACTGAGCACCACCTCAGAACCGGGTGCTGGTGTGGAACTGCCGGTTTTTGCGGTGTAGGCGGGCTGATAACAAAAGACAAAAGGCAGGATCAGCAGAAAAAAGGTCAGCGCCCGCATCTTCACCCCTTACAGTATCAGCCGGACAATCAGCCTGCCCGCCTCCAGCAGAAACTTCGCCCCGTCCTTGAGCCACTTCAGCTTCTCCGCATCCTGCCGGGAAATCACGATATCACTGCCCAGCCTGCCCCGCACCTCCTTAATCTTGAGCACCAGCGGCTGGCGGGCAAACTCAGGCCGGGAAAGAATCTCATCGAGCCGGGTGATGTAGTTCAGCACCGTCTGACCGGTTGAGCCGGTATAACGGTAAAGCTCCCGGGTATCCAGCAGGAGGTTACCGCTCTCATCATAAATTTTGGGAAACAGTGCGGGCTTGAGCCCGGTATTGCCCGCATCCAGCACCAGCCCGGAATACTGCTTGAAAAACTCCCGGACCGCAGGCGAAACCTGCGCCCGTATCTCTCCGGACTGCGGACCGAGCGCGGGCAGGAGCGCATCGGCAACGCTCTGCGGACCGTCCAGCGCCACCTCCAGCTCCACCTCAACAATCCCGGCAGCGGAATCGTATCTTGCCGGACCGGTCTGCCGTGCCCCCTTGATCACCCCTTCCACCCGGGTGTAAATCACATCATAGCGGGTAACAAAGTTCTCCACCTTGGTGTCCGAATCCACCCGCACCCCCTTGATGATCTCCAGGAGATTCCGCTGTGCCACCACCACCGCGGCCCGCTCCGCCATCAGCCTTGCCCTTGACAGATTCTCATCCGCCGGGTCCAGCACCCCGGAGCCGCGCGCCCGCACCACCCGCGCGCCCCAGTCAATCACCCCGCCCGGCACCGGCTCAACAATCTCATTCGGCGGAGCGATCGGACCGACCGGCACCGGCACGGTAAAACCGGTATCCTGAGGCATCGGTGGCATCTGCACCGGACCCGCAACCGGTGCCTGAGCTGGCGTCTGAACCGGACCACCGGCTGACCTCACATTTGCACCGGAACTGACACAGCCGGCAGCCATCAGCACCACAGCAAAACTGACCGGTAAACCGGCAATCCGCCTCATTTCACACCTCCCTTTTCCAGGAGCGGGAGCAGCGCGGTCAGCACCGCACCCTTGAGCGCCTCCTCGGCACCCTCAAAACTGGAACTCTGACCCTGTGCCGAATACAGCACCGACCCGTTCTCCACGCTCACAATCCGGACAGAAACCTCCGCATCCCGCTGATTCGGTGAATCGGAAAAGAACGGGTCATGCTTCACCTTCCCGATTCTGATACTCATCAGCGCATTCGCACCCATCAGCCCGCCCAGCCGGGCAGCGGTCTGTGGATCAACCACCCCCGACCAGGAGAACTCCTGCTCATTCAAAACCGCATCCACCTTTGAACGGTCAACCACCACCACCGTCGGAATCTTCAAAAGCTGGAGCTCGGCAAACTCCCTGAGTCCGCCTTCATCACCGGTATCAGAAGAACCGCCTGCCGGTGGCAGAACCGCAATCCGCCAGGTCCGGCTCAGATCAAACTCCGGAGAGATAGAATAGGGCTGAACCGCCTTCACCATCGCCGGCGTGCAGTTCAGAACTACTCCGGCACAAACCACCGCCGACAAAAGGGCAAGATAAAAACTTTTCATACTTAAATTATCCGGTATTTACCGCTCCTGTCAAACCGCAACCACCAATAACCAAAACAACATCGCAACCGTCACTGCAACCCGCACCTCCTGCATAACCGCTCCTGCTGCCATTTAAAATCCCATAGACCCACCCTCCCCGGAACTGCCCAGAGGGCAGGCTCTTCAGGGGTGTAATACAGCAAGTTATTGAACAATCATTACCTACAAAAACGGACCAACGGGGAATATACATCAGGCATAAATTACTGTTTTTCAGTATGATGGCGAATCCCTGCCCGTTTGTGTCCAATTTGTGAAATTTTGCGTTTTGAATTAAAGCGATTCCTCGACTCGCCTTCGGCTCGCTCGGAATGACAAGAGAAGGGTCATTTCGACCACAGCCCGAAGGGCGAAGTGGAGAAATCCCTTATCTCACCACCACCAGCCGGTGCCGGCGCTGCACCCCGGCACCCGCAAGATCAAGAAAATAAACACCAGCAGGCAGCGAGGGCAGGCTGATGCGGTTCTCCCCTCGCGCAAGATAACCCGCATAAACCAGCCGCTCCTGCCCGCTCACATCCCGCACCACCAGCCGGTAATCACCAGCACAACCAACAGAAAACCGCAAAGTTGCACCCGCACAGACCAGAGTGGCAGGGGAAATGTCACCTGCCGGCACTTCTGCCGGCCGTCCTTCCGCCATCCCGACCGGATAGCGCAGCTTCAGCACCAGAAAGTCGCTGGAGTCATAATCAGCATTGGCAACCTCACCAATCACATAACACACCCCGGGCTCAGCAATAACTATATCGGTAAACCGGCAGTTTTGGTTTTCCTGCCGGTAGGTCCAGTGCCATAACAGTGTGCCGTCCAGACTGTAACACAGAATCGCACCGCTGGATTCATTAAGAATGCTGTCATAACAACCACCGGCAACCAGCAGCTGTCCCGAAGGATCAAAACCGATTGCCTCCCCCCAGCTGTAATGGCTTAATCCGTCAACTCTGACCCAGTCCAGCGTGCCGTCAGGCTGATAGCGGGCGGTAACAAACGAGTCCGGCTGCACGATCCCCTGCTGCGTCTCATCCCAGGCATCACCGGTGATATAAAGGTTGCCTTCAGAATCGGCGGTAATATCTCTAGCTTCATCCTGAGGTTTGATATGAAGAATACGGACCCAACTAACATCACCAGTTTCATTCCATTGTATACTTAAACAATCAAACTGACCTCCCTCCACTGCGACATCCCCTGCGCCCGCAATGTAACCGTTGGTTGAATAATACAGCGAAACAATATCCTCAAGCGGATAACCAAAATCATACTCCCTCAGCCACAGCGATTCACCGCCGGGTGAAAGTTTCATCAGCTGTGCATTACTCCCGCGTCCACCGGCGACATAAATGTTCAGTGATTCATCGCTCGTCACCCCGGAGAAGTAATTTGTCTGCCGCGGATACACCCGCCGATACCAGCACAGATTGCCGTTCCGGTCATATTTAACCACTCCGCCACCCGAAGTCATTGAGCCCGCAATGATAACATTCCCTGCCCGGTCAACCGCACAGCCGTGAAGCCAGTCCAGATAAGGACTGTCAAACACCCGGGTCCAGACCGTATCGCCGTCACGGTTATAACGGATGAGCACAAAGACCGGATTGGAATCGACATCACTCTCGCCCACCACAATCAAATCTCCAGTTAGAATATCAACATCTCCCCAAGCCCACTTGTCAAATGCGAAATTATATCGCTGAGTCCATAATATGTCGATGGCATTAACGAAATTAAAAAAACTCAGTATGAGAGCAACTAAAAGGGGCAGAGCCCGGCCTCTGCTATGTGGCTCTGCCCCCTGGTTCAGGATTACCACGGTTCTACCACTGGGCTTCTACATGACTCTGAATTATCGCCTCGGGCGGAAGTTGGAATTCGTGCTCGCCTTTGATAAAGTGGGAATGTGTCGTTCCTACGCCATGACCTGCGGTATGATGCCATGCAATCGAGTCAGACTGGTGTCGTATAATTGGCGGCGGATTTAATAAATTCACCTGAACACCCTGTGCGTTTACTATTTTGTACCACATATCCAGATATAATTCGCCCAGGTTTGGCCGGGTAGTTTTCCCTCCGCCGTCATATTTCTTCTTCCCGGTGCGCTGATCTATCCAGCCCACAAACCAGGACTCAGCCTTAAATCCGCCATAAGTATGAGTGTCAATTGTTGCGTTGGGTGTCTGAGCAAGTCTTTCGCTGGCAGTCAGGTATCCTCGCTGATGCAGCTGTTCTATTGTAACCTCAACAAATTCCGGACCGGGTGATTCGCTGTCTACGCTGTAATCCTCAAAAATTACTGCGTGAAGATTACCTTCCTCATCCTGATACTCATACAGATAGTAATGCACGGTGCTGGTGCCCTGCGCTACCAGCAGGGGGGGCGAAAAGCAGGCTGGTGTTCTTACAGTTCATGCTTACCTCCTTTTTGCAGCCTTTGCCTGCTGTTCTTGGTGGCTCTGCCACCTGAAAATAATAACCCGTCCCCCGCCTTCTGTCAAGCGGTCTGCTCCCCTGTTTTCATTTTGCACTTTGCACTCTGCATTGTGAAAGAGATTCCTCGACTCAGTTTCACTCCGCTCGGAATGACCTGAAGGGACAAGCGATTCCTCGACTCGACTGACGCCTCGCTCGGAATGACACCTCTTTTCGTCATTTCGAGCGACGCCGAGCGATAGCGAGGCGGAGTCGAGAAATCTCTCCGCCTTACACTTTGCACTTTGCATTGTGAAAGCGATTCCTCGACTCCGCTCGGAATGACCTGAAGGGACAAGCGATTCCTCGGCATGCTCGGAATGACAAGAGAGCAAAGTCATTTCACCCGGCGCCTGAGGCGAACCGTTTCCTGTCATCCCGACCGGAGCGACACCACAGGCGCGCATTCTTCGGTCATTTCGACCGGAGCGGAGCCAAAGGCGGAGCGGAGTGGAGAAATCCCTTATCTCACCACCACCAGCCGGTGCCGGCGCTGCACCCCGGCACCCGCAAGCTCAAGAAAATACACACCCGCAGGCAGCGAGGGCAGGCTGATGCGGTTCTCCCCTCGCGCAAGATAACCCGCATAAACCAGCCGCTCCTGCCCGCTCACATCCCGCACCACCAGCCGGTAATCACCAGCACAACCAACAGAAAACCGTAACGGTGCACCCGCACAGACCGGAGTGGCAAGAGAAAAATATGAATGTGTTTTATTAAATTTAGGTCCAAACTCACCCAGTCCAGTTGGATATCGAAATTTGATTATGGCAAATTTACTGAAGAGGCCGTTAGATAAAATTCCCATACCATAAATTATGGCAGGAAAACTGCCAACTATATCAAGCAGTTCTAAGTTATTGATCGAATCTCGCAATACGCAGTTCCAGCGATACTCACCTTGGTTGTTATAGCAAAATAGCAGAGAACTTGATTTTCTCCTAATGGTATCATAAGAACAACCAGCAATCAGGACATTCCCTAAATCATCGGTTACAACTGCACCACCGCCAGAATAATCGTCGTTTCCGAAGACCTTAACCCATTCCAAATCGCCATCTGGGGTATACTTGAACACGACTAATGAGTCAGGAACAATCCAGCCATTGAAAAACTGACCAGCAAAACCTCCACCATAAATGTTACTCTCATAATCTGTGCTTACTCCATAGCCCCAGTCTTCATTTTTTACATTCAAAACTTTACTCCAGAGGAGGTCGCCATTCGGAGCGAACTTATAAATCAAGAAATCAAACCACCATTGCTCCTCACTGCCAAGACTGCCGATACCAGCAACATTACCGTCCGGCAGCAGAGTAATCACACCTCCTTCCTCGTCCCAGCCCCAGTCGTAAGTCCTTACCCAGAGCAGATCACCATTGACATTGTATTTTATCAGCAGCAGATCATAGCTTGGAGGATTAAGACTCATGGTTGTGCCCGACACATAAATATTTAGCGATTCATCAACCGCCACCCCATTAAGATAGCTTAAATAACCAACCTTATCCTGTTTTATCCATATTAGATTTCCCGCTGAGTCATATTTAATTATCAGACAGGAGTTGGCGGGGTGGGATTCGCCGGAAATCACCACCCCGCCTTCAGAATCTGCGGCGCACGCGTAGACATGCTCATTCTGCACCTGAGTATCATATCGTCGCAGCCATAATATATCACCATCAGCGTTGCATTTTACCAGCATTATACCGTAATTCCCGGAATCCGAATAAGTACCGGCTAATAATATATTACCGCAGCTATCAATCGCTCCACAGGGATAATCAGCAGTGCTGGTGACATCGTATACTCGCTGCCAGACGATGTCCTGAGCCCATCCGGCACACAATAATATAGAAACCGCACTAAAAACCAGTAGTTGGACTGGCGGTCGCATTATCAGTGCAGTAGTGTCGCCTTTGTCCTGATAACAGCATCCGGAGGCCATTCGAATGAATGCTCACCATTAACTATGTGCAGTTTTGTTCGTTCACGAAGGTAGTGAAGACGCCATGATACGATGTCACCATCTCCACAGCGAGCGAACAAAGTGTAATGCCCTATTATCCTCTCTTGGCCGTTGTAAATCTGGCGATACAGACAATCAAGATACCATGGTCCGCTTGAGGGACGAACCGTCTTCGAACCACACCATACATACTTCCGAAGCTGATCGCCTGGTAAAGTCTCTGCCCAGGATGCGGCAACAAAGCCATTGACATAGGAGACAAGGTCAATGTTGTAGTGCGGAGTCAATGCCACCTGCTCCTGATAGGTCAGATAGCCGAGGCTGTGCAGCTGGTCCAGCGTAACCTTGGTAAACTCCGGTCCGGGTGACTGGGCGGAATCGGAATAAATCTCCACAATACAGGCGCCGGTGTCGCCTTCCGCAGTGCCGAACTCATACAGATAGTAATGCACGGTGCTGG